>JBBKWN010000183.1:0-30754 GCA_037968955.1 Rheinheimera sp.
AGTATTGGTGCGTCCTAGTGGACTCGAACCACCGACCCCCACCAT
This sequence comes from Rheinheimera sp., assembly GCA_037968955.1. Classification (GTDB taxonomy): domain Bacteria; phylum Pseudomonadota; class Gammaproteobacteria; order Enterobacterales; family Alteromonadaceae; genus Pararheinheimera. The sequence continues at coordinate 46 of JBBKWN010000183.1, forward strand.
GTCAAGGTGGTGCTCTAACCAGCTGAGCTAAGGACGCATTTTGAACTGTTCTGTATTTTTTCGGCAACTGGCGCTGCGAAATTAAATTGGTGCGTCCTAGTGGACTCGAACCACCGACCCCCACCATGTCAAGGTGGTGCTCTAACCAGCTGAGCTAAGGACGCATCATGTACAAAAGCCAATAAGGCGGTTTTGACAACGAGCGCTATAGTATTTTCGCGGCCTCGCTATTGCAAGCGATTTTTTGACGCTGGCAATCAAGCGCTGCAATTTTGTGCTAAATCAGCAGTTTTTGTCTTATTCTGCCGATGGTTGCACAGCTGCAGTGCCGCATTGTTGCTGTAATTGCTGATACCAAGCAACATGCTGTTTTATCAACAGCCGCATTTGCGCGGCCGGTTTTGCCATGCGCTCATTAACGACGACGTCCAATGCAGTTCCTTGATAGAGCAAGATAAGTTCCGGCAATAGCTGGTAACTAATTCGGTCAAGCTCGGCCAGATAACTTTGTACTCTAGGGATAAAAATCTGCGTCAGAATATTATTTAGTATTTCTGTTTTGGCGGTAACGCGCTGCTGTGGGCAAACACGGCTTGGTGGTATCGCCGATAATTGCTGGTTGATCAGCGCCAGCCATCGATTACTCTGGCGCAAACTATATTGCCAATCGGCAATATAGTTGCCGCGATACAACACGCCTAACTGTTGATTGATGTAGTGCGCGTCAAACCGACTAGCCATGGCAGCCTCGGTAGTTGCACCACTAGCATGCACCTGCTTTTTTAGCTGATTGAGGTTCTTCAGCGCAGTTAAAGGCTCGGTGATGGCCGCCGCGGCACCTTGTGTTAGCAGCCTTGGCTGGCCAGTGAGTTGTTTGCGTAAGGTGGTATCAGTGGTGAGGAAATTCTGCAGCACTATGGGTAATTGCTGCTGTTTTTGCTGATAAACATGGCTAAGTGCAGCCTGAAGTTGTGGGTCTAGCTTCGGGTGTTGTAAGCAGGGTTTGATGGCAATCAGCAGTTGTAGTTCATAGCCAAGCTGGTTGGCGCTAGTCATCACTTTGCCTAGGCTATTATTGCGCTCGGCAACCAGTTGTTGCAGGTTGCAGTGCCGAAGTGTGACTAAGTCGACGAGATTTAATTTACTTTCAGGCACTTGTTGGCGCAGCTGTCGGATTGCTGGCAAAGGTGGTGGCGTATTGCTATCGAGGTTGACATCCGCAAGTTGCAGCACTCTGCTTAAACGTTGCTGATAGTCGGTGAACAGTGAATCTGCATCGATGCGACTACAGCCGCTGAACAGGATCGCCAGCAGCACCAAAAACGGCGACGATAGATACCTCAATGAACGTCGAGGGTGGCGCCACTCGCCTCGCGCTTTATCAAGATTCAGCTTGGGTTTGAGCATGTTCAATTTTGTACAACTGTTGTCGAAGGATCCATGATAACAATACGGCGGCAACGGTCAAACCGACGATAATTCCGATCCAAAAACCTTGTGCGCCCATGCGAGGAACAAGCCAGTCGGTGAGCCCAAGTACAGTGCCAAGCCCAAATCCAATCGGCCAATACGCAACTAGCGTAATGTAAAAAATAGGGGTGGTGTATTTGAGACCACGTAAAGCGCAGCTTGAAACTACTTGAATTGCATCCGATATTTGATAAAAACAGGCCAAAACTAAAATCGAGCTCGCCATCGCTAATACCGCCGGATCTTTGGTGTAAAGTGATGCCACCAAGTCGCGGGTTAAGTAAGTAAAACCGGCGATGCCAAAGGCCATCATAATGGCCAGAACAATGGCCGTGCTGATGGCCGTTCGCAACTCGCGCACGTCCATCGCGCCCGCCAAGTGGCCGACCCGAATTGTTGTTGCCATACCCATACTAAGCGGCAACATAAAGACCAAGGCGCTGTAATTATTCGCAATTTGGTGCGAAGCCACCACGGTTGGCCCTAAATGGACAATCATCAGTGGAATACAGGCAAATAACGTCACTTCGAAAAACATCGCAAAAGCGATCGGGGTGCCCAGGGTTACAATTTGCCAAATCTCAGGTAGCTTTGGACCATAGTCCGGCAAACGTAATCGAAAAAATGCGGTGCGACGACTGATGAGGGCATAAATAGCAATCGCGATAAATTGTGCCAAAAAGACCAATGAGGTGGCAATGCCACAACCGGCGCCACCTAAGGCCGGCATGCCCAATTTGCCGTAAATAAATACATAATTGGCCGGAATGTTGACTAAGATGCCGACAAAGCTAATCCACATGGTAGCTTTGGTATAACCAATGCCCTCGAATAGGTTTCGCAACACCATATAGCCCGCCGCCGGAAAGACGCCCCAAGCAATATATCCCATGTAATCTAATGCTTTTTGCCGCAACAAGTCATCCATCTCCATCATTCCGACTGGCATGGCGATAAACTGCATTAGAAAAAAGATTAAGACCGCCAGCGCGGCGGCCAAATAAGCGCCTTGCAAAGTAGCCGCAGTAATTTGCTGATGTTGTTTCGCGCCAAAATGCTGGGCGATAATAGGGGTGAGCGCAAGTAGTAACCCCTGGAAGGTGAGAATGATCGGCAGCCATAACGCCGATGCCACCGCGATACCGGCCATGTCAACCGGGCTGACTCGCCCTGCCATAAGGGTATCAATGACATACATCATGGTTTGTGTCAGTTGCGCCAGCACAATGGGGCCGGATAACTTCAGGATGGTTTTGGCTTCAAAGCGGGAAAAAGGTAACATAGCAACTCGCTGGCTGAGGATCCAACACGCATCTGTTTTGGTGATTGATGCGTAAAACAAGCGGCAATTTACCATGAAAAGGGGCACAGATGTTTACCGGAATCGTTCAAAGCACCGCACTTGTCAGCCAGATTGAAGACCGGCCAGGGTTTCGCAAACTCAGATTACAGGTGGCAAGTCAGTTTTTACAGCAGTTAACACCAGGGGCGAGTATCGCTATTAACGGTACATGCCTGACCGTCACCGCTTTTGACGCGTCGCTGGCTCTAGGCTGGGTTCAGTTTGATATCATCGACGAAACGTTACGAGTGACCAATTTGGGCCAGTTGGCTCTCGGCAGTGCGGTTAATTTTGAGCGCTCACTGCTGCTGGGTAGTGAACTGGGTGGTCATATTTTATCTGGACATATTCAGACACAGGCCACCGTGCTACAAGTGGTCGAGTCGGCCGACAATTGGGCATTGCAGCTGCAACTGGCAGCCGAATGGCAACCTTATGTTTTTAGCAAAGGCTTTATCGCGATTGACGGTATTAGTCTGACGGTCGGTGCGTTGCAAGAGGGGCGTTTCTGGGTACATATTATTCCGGAAACGTTGGCCATGACCAACCTAGGTAGTCAGCAAGCCGGTGGGTTGGTTAATATTGAAATTGATCAGCAAAGTTACACCATTGTGCAAACTGTCGAGCGTTTATTGCTGGCGCGCGGGCTCGTCGCGCCAATATGAAGCGCTTGGCTTTCCTTTACCTACGTCAACAAGGGGTAAAACTTTTGCCTAAATCAGTCGTTTACCCTGCAGGCAAGTGGTTTAATAAATTTGCTCATCCTCGGCATCGACAAACACCTGCACGCTTTTATGCAGCTCGTCCTTGTGGGTCACGATATGAATAGGATTGCAGCAATTGCTGCAGTCTTCAATATCGTCCTGATCATCGCCACTGACATCCAGTGTCACGTGAGTTGGGTGGCCGCAAAACGGGCAGCGAATAGTTTGGTGAATTAAGTCCATCATAGCCTCCAGCGTACACAGTTCTGCTTTGGAGGCTTCGGTGGGTTACGCTTTATTGGCGCCGCCCAAGCTTCGACCGCCATCCACCGCGAGGATTTGCCCGGTGATGTAAGGCGAAGTCGCCAGAAACAAAACTGCTTGCGCTATATCCGTGGGTTGACCTAAATGACCGAGCGGGATTTGCGTCAAAATGCCAGCTTTATCCTGTTCGGTTAGTGTGGGCATTGCTGTTAATGCTGTATCGCTCGGCCATAAAATGGCGCCAGGGGCAATGCCGTTCACTCTTATTGTAGGCGCTAAATCACGCGCCAGCGATTTGGTCATCATCACTAAAGCCGCTTTGGCCATACAATAAACCGAGTGTTCTGCCAGTGGTTTTTCCGCGTGAATATCTACCAGATTGATTACACACCCCTTTTGTAGGGCTAGCTCGGCGAAAAGTGCCTGAGTCAGGAAAAACGGTGCTTTGACATTACTACCAAATAAATCATCCCATTGCGCTAAAGTGGCTGTACCAATGGCAGTTGGGTAAAAGCTGGATGCGTTATTTACCAGCACATCGAGCCGGCCAAAACAGCAACGTGCTTGTGTTGCAAACTCCGTTAACGCCATATCATCCGTCAAATCTGCCGCTAACCAACGGGCCGAGTCAGGACGTAATAAGTTCAGTTGATCACACAGTTGTGCCGCTTGGGCTACGGATTGTCGGCAATGGACAATCACGCGAAAACCCGCTTGATGCAATGTGACAATGATTTCACGACCCAAGCGTTTGGCACTGCCGGTAACCAGCGCAACTTTAGCCACTGGCGCAGAGTTTATATCGCTGGTTGCAGAATTTTGTGCTGGTTGGCGCACTATGGTGTGGTTCATTGGGTCAATTCCTTTGCCGTTAATTGTAATAATGACGGCAATGTCAGGTCGGCAATGGCATAACGGGCGTCGGAAAAATGATGGCTTTCAGGAACTGCAATACAACGCATTCGGGCCGCCTTTGCGGCAATCACACCGCTGATGCTGTCTTCCAGCGCAACACATTGTTGTGGATCAACTCCCAAGGCGGCGGCTGCATTTAAATATACTTGTGGATGTGGTTTTGCCAGTGGCACAAATTCGGCAGAGCAGGTGGCTTGGAAATAATGCAGGAGGTCGAAATGTTTTAAGGTCGCTAGCATCATCCGGTGATTAGACGACGTGGCGAGCGCTGCAGGTAACGCCAGTTTTTGCGTTAATTGCAAGGCCTCGCGGGCACCGGGCATCAGTTTGCCTTGGGTAATAATAAGACCAATCACTTTGTCGATAATGGCGTCGCCAACTTCGGCGAGTGTAGGGCCTTGCCAAGCAAATTGTCGATACCAGTATTGCACTACATAGTCACAGCGCCAACCAACCGTTTTTGCAGTGTCTTCTGGTTGCAGGGGCACACCTAGTGACGAAAACATGTCAAATTCCGCTTGTTGCCAGAAATCTTCTGAATCAAGCAACAAACCATCCATATCAAAAATTACTGCAGCGGACATACAACTCCGAAACTGGCGATTGGTTGTGACTAAGCTGATGCGCTAACGCAGCAGAAGCTGGATATATTCCTTGGCCTGCCAGCTGTAACGACCACCGCGCAGATAAGCATGGTGTAAAAGATGGTACAGATTATAAAGATCTTTGCGATCATGGTAACCCTCTGCGAGCGGATTTACTTGGTTGTAGGCAGTAAAAAAACTGACCGGCAATGGGTTAAACATATCGGCATAGGCTAAATCGGCTTCCCGGTCACCAAAATAGCAGGCGGGATCAAATATCAATGGAATTTCACCAAGAAAGCCTATGTTGCTGCGAACAAGTTCCCCATGCAACAAGCTAGGTTTGGGCTGATGGCCTTGTAAACGTTGCCGCACCTTATCAACGATTGAATCGATGTCCCCAAATATCTGTTGTTGTTCTGCCAGCAGTTGTAACATCCAGCCAATTCTTTGTTCAGAAAAAAAGCTCGACCAGTTCGCTTGCCACTGGTTTGGTTGCATCGTTGCAGTTAAATAATTATCCCAATCAAAGCCATACATCGCTTGATCGTCGGCTTGATGCAAAAATGCCAGTTGATGGCCCAGCGCTTGCCAGCCATAAGGATGATCGCTACTCAGTGGCAAGTATTCCAGTACCAAAAACGATTTATCCAACGTTTGGCCGGCGCACACGACTTTTGGCGTGCGCAAACAATGCCTTTGTGAAATAAATTGCAGACTTAACGCTTCGGTTTCGAAACTATCCAAAACTTCTCGTTGATTGAGCTTGACGAAAAACTGTTGTTCCCGCCCTTGGATTTGATACAGCAAATTACCTGAATGGGTTGGCAATTGCTGTTTATGCTCAATTTGAAAGTCCAATTGTAATTCTGTACTGATTTGCTCAGCGAGTGCTTGCCACATCTTTTTCTCCTTGAATTCAGCCAACCCGAACGGTGTGAACCATTCCAGTATGGAACAAAAACAGCTTTTGTGAATTTAGCTGATGAAGCATTGACAAAGGTTGCCTGCAAAGCAGACAAACAGGTAAGATAATGCCGCTTTTTGGCTGACCGATTCCGGCTACGCGCCGCAGTGGGTTGGTTTAACCGTTCGTATGGTTGAACACCAAAAAACATTCACCTTCATTATTGTTCAAAACAAGTGTCCCTTGGTATGGGTCACCACTGTAAGGAAAATGACATGCCAGTTATTACTCTGCCTGATGGAAGTCAGCGCGTTTTTGATGCTCCATTATCTGTTTTAGACGTTGCCAAAGACATTGGTCCTGGCCTTGCAAAAGCGACCATCGCTGGCAAGATTGACGGCCAATTGGTGGACGCCTGTGAAATGATCGACCGTGACATCAAGTTATCGATAGTCACCAGTAAAGATCAAGAAGGTCTAGAAATTCTACGCCACTCATGCGCGCACTTATTAGGCCATGCGATTAAACAATTATGGCCGAACGTCAAAATGGCCATTGGTCCGGTAATCGACAATGGCTTTTATTATGACATTGACCTGGATAGGCCGATCAGTGCCGACGATTTAGCCGCGCTCGAAGAGCGTATGTTACAACTGGCGAAAACCGAATACGACGTAGTGAAGAAAAATGTTAGCTGGCAGCAAGCCTATGACACCTTTGCGGCGCGTGGCGAAAGCTACAAAATGGAAATTCTCGAGCAGAATGTCGCCAAAGACGACCAGCCGGGTTTGTACCACCATGAAGAATACGTCGACATGTGCCGTGGCCCTCACGTACCAAATATGCGTTTTTGCCAACACTTTAAAATTATGAAAGTGGCCGGCGCCTATTGGCGCGGCGATTCAAAAAACAAAATGCTGCAACGGATATATGGCACAGCTTGGGCGGATAAAAAACAATTAGGCGCCTATTTAACCCGATTAGAAGAAGCTGAAAAACGCGATCATCGTAAAATCGGCAAGGCACTTGATTTATTCCATTGGCAAGAAGAAGCGCCAGGTATGGTGTTCTGGCATAACGATGGCTGGACTATTTACACCGAGCTGGAAAAATTTGTCCGCGAAAAACTACGTTCATTTGATTATGACGAAGTCAAAGGGCCAATGATGATGGACCGTAGTTTGTGGGAAAAATCTGGCCACTGGGATAAATTCGCTGGCGGGATGTTTACCACTGAATCGGAAAAACGCGAATACGCGATCAAACCGATGAACTGCCCAGGGCATATTCAGATTTTTAACCAGGGCTTAAAGTCTTATCGTGATTTACCGCTGCGGATGGCCGAATTTGGCTGTTGTCACCGCAATGAGCCATCAGGTTCGTTACATGGATTGATGCGGGTTCGTGGCTTTACGCAGGATGATGCGCATATCTTCTGTACTGAAGAGCAAATTATCGCTGAAGTCGGCGGCTGTATCGATATGGTGTACGAAACTTACAAAACCTTTGGTTTTGATAAAATTGTCGTCAAATTGTCCACTCGTCCAGAAAAACGGGTTGGTTCAGATGAAATTTGGGACAAGTCAGAAAAAGCATTAGCCGAAGTTCTACAGTCGAAAAACATCGAATTTGAGTATTTACACGGTGAAGGTGCATTTTACGGCCCGAAAATCGAGTTTACTTTACACGATTGTTTGGACAGAGCCTGGCAATGTGGTACTGTGCAGCTCGATTTTTCAATGCCAGCGCGTTTAGGCGCATCTTATGTGGCAGAGAACGGCGAGCGGCAAGTGCCGGTGATGATTCACCGAGCTATATTAGGTTCGCTCGAACGATTCATCGGTATTTTGATTGAAGAATATGCGGGTTTAATGCCAGCATGGTTGGCGCCAACACAGGTTGTGGTAATGAACATTACCGATAATCAGGCCGATTATGTCAAAGAATTAGTAAAAACTTTCAAATCTCACGGTATTAGAGCAACTTCTGACTTGAGAAATGAGAAGATTGGCTTTAAAATCCGCGAGCACACGCTAGCACGTGTTCCTTATTTGGTTGTCGTCGGTGACAAAGAAGTTGAAGCCGGTGATTTAGCATTGAGAACACGTAAAGGCGAAGACCTCGGTAAAATGACTGTACAAGCGTTAGTTGAAAAACTAACCACAGAAATTAAAAACCGGGTCTGATGATATTAATCCTTGGAGGAACATACCATTAAAGTAGGAAAGAAACCGTTACCAACGAACAGACCGAATCGTATTAACGAAGAAATCAACGTCCGCGAAGTGCGTTTGATTGGTCTGGAAGGTGAACAATTAGGTGTAGTAGGGACCGCTGATGCCATTAAGTTGGCCGAGGAAGGTGGTTGTGACTTGGTAGAAATCAGTCCAACAGCTGAGCCGCCTGTTTGTAAGTTAATGGACTATGGTAAGTTCCTCTTCGAAAAGGGTAAAGCTGCGAAAGAGCAGAAGAAGAAGCAGAAACAGATCCAGATCAAGGAAATTAAATTCCGTCCTGGAACTGATGAAGGCGATTACCAGGTAAAACTACGCAACCTGCGTCGCTTCATTGAAGAGGGTGACAAAGCTAAAGTAACGATCCGCTATCGTGGTCGTGAAATGGCGCATCTTGACATCGGTATTGACGTTTTAAACCGGATCAAAGACGACATGGCAGACATTGCTGTTTGTGAGTCGTTCCCAAGCCGAGTTGAAGGCCGTCAGATGATTATGATGCTAGCCCCAATTAAGAAGTAATAAGTGCACACAAGTAGAAATCGAGCTCCGCTGCGGTAACGCAGTGGAATTTTGTTTTTCGCCTTATTATTCGTTGTAATCAAAACAATGCGAGTTTTTTAACTATGCCTAAGATGAAAACCAACAAAGGCGCTGCTAAGCGCTTTAAAAAAACCGCTTCTGGTGGTTTTAAACGTAAGCAATCACATCTTCGCCACATTCTGACGAAGAAGTCTTCTAAGCGTAAGCGTCAGTTAGGTCCAAAAACGTTAGTTGCAAAAGTTGACGTCGCTGGTATCGCTCGCTGCTTGCCATACGCATAACATTAGGAGATTTTAAATGCCAAGAGTAAAACGTGGTGTGACCGCTCGTGCGCGTCATAAGAAGGTATTAAACCAGGCTAAAGGTTACTACGGTGCCCGTAGCCGTGTTTATCGTGTAGCTTTCCAAGCAGTTATCAAAGCCGGCCAATACGCTTACCGTGACCGTCGTCAACGTAAACGTCAATTCCGTCAACTGTGGATCGCGCGTATTAACGCTGCTTCACGTCAAAACGGTTTATCTTACAGCCGATTCATCGATGGTCTGAAAAGAGCATCTGTTGAAATCGACCGTAAAATTCTGGCTGACATCGCTGTATATGACAAAGGTGCATTCGCTGCCCTCGTGTCTAAAGCGAAACAAGCTTTAACTGCTTAATTTTTAAGTAGTGAAAAAGGCAGCTTCGGCTGCCTTTTTTGTTTTTGATGACAGCCACAACAATCCCAGTTTTCCGATGTTACCTGGCGTGTTTGTTATGACATCTGAAAAAATAGCCTAAAGATACCTTTCGTCCCATCAATTGGTCGCGGCTCGTGGTAAATCGTCGTTTAAAGCACAGCTATCGGCTAACAGTAACAACAGAATGTCATTCTTTACGGTAAACTGATGTTGTTGCGCACTGGTCGAGCGCTTAACGTTTTACGCGCAAGATAAAAATTGGCTGATGGCTAGTGTTCAACTGACAAATGTTATGTTGCGATATAGCCGTATTTCGCTACACTGTGTTTACCTAAAATAGAGAAGGTTCGGTGTATGAGGCGACGTATAGCCTTGGTTTTGACATGGATGGTTGGCTTTGGACACCTACCATTGTGGGCCCAACCTCTAATCATCAAATATCCTGCTGTGGCCAGCATGAGCGATTTTCGATCTGAATATCCAATTGCATTGCTACAACTCGCGTTGGAAAAAGCTGGTGTCAAAGCTGAATTGCGCCCCTCAGCTGAGCCTATGTCCAAGAGTCGCTCGTTACACCTGCTTAATAATGGCGGGGGTATCGATGTTGTTTGGACGATGACGTCGACTGAACGTGAACTTAAGTATTTGCCCATAAGGATCCCCATTTATCGCGGCTTGGGTAGTTATCGTCTGTTGTTAATTAGGGCTATCGATCAGCCAATGTTCACTCAGCTAAAGACGGATAAAGCGTTACGACAACTTCAGTTTGCCCAACTACATGATTGGGTAGATACCGATATACTTAGAGCGAGTCGTTTCTCAATTTTAGCAGTGTCGCAATACGAGAATCTGTTCCAAATGTTGCTAAAAGGCCGAGTCGACGCAATACCCCGAGGTGTGCTGGAAATTGCAGCGGAACTGCAGGCGTGGCAAAAACAAGGCCTTGAAATAGAAACTAATTGGCTTATTCATTACCCGAGTGCGGTGTATTTTTTTGTCAAACAAGATAACTTGTTTTTAGCGTCGACGATTGAACAAGGGCTGCGCAAAGCGTTGACGGACGGAAGTTTTTTGGCGTTATTTCAACAGTTTTTTCAAAAACACTTACAGCAAATGTCCCTTGAACGCCGCACTTTGGTTGAATTACCAAACCCCTTTTTACCAGCGCTTACACCCACCGAAGATGCTGCTCTGTGGTATAAACTTGAACAATAGGCGTAATGGAACCTAGGTGTTGCATGTCTTGGCTTGCCATTGCATTGCTGAATGTTGTTGGCTTACAGTATCGATATTTATGGTCGATGCGTGTTGGCAAACACTTCTTTTAACTTACAAGATATAGGCTGATTGTGGACGTATTTTTCGCTGTTTTATTTTTCGCGTTTTCAAGTACCATCACCATCGGTCCGAACAATATTATGATGGTATCTTCTGGGGTTAATTACGGCATTAAAGCCAGTTTGCCTCATTTGCTCGGGATTTGTCTTGGCTTTCCGTTGATGGTGCTATTGATTGGTATCGGGTTTGGCGTGGTGTTTCAATACTACCCGTGGCTGCAATGGTTGATTAAAATCGTTGGTGTTATTTATCTCGTCTGGTTAGCGTGGCGGATTGCGACCAGCGCACCTCAAAATGTTGAAACTAAACAACGCCCGCCATTGACCTTCTGGCAAGCTGCTTTATTCCAATGGGTTAACGGTAAAGCTTGGATTATGGCATCTGGCGCTATTGCGGCATTTACTTCGCTGGCAGGGACATTTTCTTATGATGTGCTGCAAATTACTGCGGCATTTTTGGTTATGAGTTTTCCTTGTGTAGGTGCCTGGCTGGTCTTTGGAGCTATTTTACGGCCATTATTTTCAAAACCATTGCCGCAACGGGTTTTCAACCTAAGTATGGGCTTGTTACTCGTCGCTTCGGTAGTGCCAGTTATCTCTGAGCTATGGCGGACTTGGTAGTCAGCATTCGCGGCATACTCGCAGACAACGCCACTTTATGGTCTGTCATAAATTCGGCTACTATAGCGAATAATTTGTACAACATATTTAGTCAGTATGACAGTCGTAGGAATTGAAGTGCCAATACGAGAGCAGCAGCAAGAAAAAATCAATTTAGAACACGATGCAGCCAGATTATTTATGCGGTTGTACGAGCACAAGTTTCAGCAGCCAATGCGCCATATCTGGCACAATGAACCGGCAAAGCCAGATGTTTCTTGTTATCTGGCGGAACAAAAGCTTGATCTCGAAATAGCACATTTGTATGGCAGCGAAGCCGAAGCCATGCATATTCTTGGAAAGCCGCTATCACTGCAAACGCATCAGCAACTGTTGGCGTTACAACAAGTGCCGGTCGAGCATCGGTTGCTTGAAGCTCTCAACCGGCTTATCGCGCAAAAAGGTCAGAAGACCTATGACAGTGACCGTGTGTGGCTGGTGATCCGAAATGCCAACCCACTATGGCGCTGTCAAGACTTACAGCATCACCGCCCGCATTTACTTCTGCCACGACAACACCCATTTGAACAGATCTGGCTCATTGGGGACATGGAAGGCTTGTCAGGCATATTGCCATTGTACCCATTAGAAATGTGGCAACACGCGTTGCTTTCACAATGATTCGCTGGTATCGACGCTATTTAGCATTGTTAAGCACCATTGCAAAAAGCCAATGGCCCGCGGTGGCTTGGATATGGTTTTTTTTACTTTGTAGTAGCGGCTGGACTGGGCATTGGTTGTTTTCCGAGCAACGTCATGGCGGTGAGTTGTTGTTGCCGTTGTTATTCACGCTGTGGTTATTAATTTGGCTATTTATCCGGCTAGTTTTTAATTTTCGGCCACTTGAATTATCTGAAGGTGCTGCATGGACGCGGAAATTGCGGAAGGGCTGGTTTTCCTTTAAATTCCACGGCACCGCATGCCTTGTCTTATTGTTAATAGTCGGTTGTTTATTGATAAGTCTAAAGCTTGCGACCGTGATGTGGCGCTCGTTTGGTTAACCATCGGCAGTTGATGAATTAGTTGAAGCAGAATTTGGAGAACATAGATGTCCGTACGGACAATAAAACGCTGTGATGTTTTTTGCAGCGTTATCGATAACTTTGGCGACATTGGCATTTGTTGGCGGTTGTCTCGTCAGTTGGCGTCGGAGCACGACATTGCTGTGACGTTATGGGTCGATGATTTAGCTAGTTTTCAGCGAATTTGCCCGCAATTAGATCCTCAATTGCCGTTACAACAGTTAAACGGGGTATTAATTCGATTCTGGCAAACACAAATGCCAGCGCTTGATGCCAGTGATTTCCCCGATCTACTCATCGAAGCTTTGGCTTGTACCATCCCCGATCTCTACCTGCAGCAGTTGGCGAAACATCGACCGGACGCTATTTGGGTCAATCTTGAGTATCTATCGGCCGAGGATTGGGTGCATGGTTGTCATGCTCTGACTTCACCGCAAGCCGGTTTAAATGTTGCCAAGTATTTCTTTTTTCCAGGCTTTACGACACAAACCGGCGGCTTGCTACGCGAAAAAAATCTGGTGGCAGATTTACAAAAGTTCAGTCGTGATTTACCTGCGCAGCAATTATTTTGGCAGCGAACGGGTATTCGTGATGCCATGCTATACGACTTAAAAATCTCTCTGTTTTGTTATCAACAACAAGCGATTACTGAATTTGTGCAGCAACTGCAACAACTGCCGCAGTCCGTGTTGCTGTTGGTACCTGAAGGCGTGGTGGCTCAGCAGTTGCGTGATATTTACCCCAAACTGCTGACACAGACCACTGTTACTTTGGGTTACCTTCGAATTGAGATATTGCCATTTATGCCACAACCGCAGTATGACTATCTGCTTGCGGCTTGTGACATCAATTTTGTCCGCGGTGAAGATTCAGTCGTTCGTGCACATTGGGCTGGTAAGCCAATGATTTGGCAAATTTATCGCCAACAAGAACAGGCCCATCAGGTAAAATTGCAGGCATTTTTGGATAAATATCTGCAAGCAGCGCCACCCGTGTTAGCCGAGCTAATGCAGCAGCTTCATATTCGTTGGGATCTTGAGCAGCCTTTAGCTGAACTATTGCCGCAATTGATTAAAAACATTGAAGAAATAACAGTACATCAACAGCAATGGCAGCAGTTTTTAATGTTACAGCAAGATCTTGCCACCAACCTCGTGCGTTTTGCTGAAAATAAATTTATAATGCCTCGCAATTTTTCCTAACAAGAAGATATTTCAATTATGATGAAGACTGCTCAAGAAGTACGCGCTGGCCAGGTGATCATGGTCAACAACGAGCCAATGGTTGTTCAGAAAGCTGAATTCAACAAATCTGGTCGTAATGCTGCTGTTGTAAAAATGAAAATGAAAGGTCTGTTGACCGGTGGCGGTCTGGAGACTGTTTACCGTGCTGATGACAAATTCGAACAAGTCATGCTGGATACAAAAGAAGTTACTTATTCTTACTACGCTGACCCAATGTACGTATTCATGGACGCGGAATACAACCAATACGAAATCGAAGCTGAAAACATGACTGAAGCACTGAAATATCTGGTACCAGATATGCAGTGTTCAGTGGTGTTCTACGGTGAGAGAGCCATTTCTGTTGACCTGCCGCCATTTGTTATCCGTGAAGTTGTGTACTCAGAGCCAGCTGCCCGTGGTGACACTTCAGGTAAAGTGATGAAGCCAGCGAAACTGGATACCGGTTTTGAATTGATGGTGCCAGCTTTTGTTGAGACGGGTGATAAAATTGAAATTGACACCCGTACCGACGAATACCGTGGCCGCGCTAAGTAATTAGCCTGCTTTAAAAAGAACCCGCTGTTTAAGCGGGTTTTTTTATGACGTACGAAAATATTTAAAAAATGTATTTATTATCCGTCGTTAAATAACGAGCATGACTATTTGACTGGTGATGATGTTGTTGTGGGCGCAAGTAGTGACTTGTGTCTCGGGCTTTTGCATCCCCGAAATAATGTTTTGAAAAAATACATCGAGATTTAATCAGGTGTTGCTTTAAACCTGATGCCTACGAGCTCACGAACAATATCGACAGATTCACATTTTTGCCATTTTATACAAATCGCTTAACTGCAAACTCGGATCGCGGCTTTGTTTTAACTGACACAATAACAACAAAGCGCAACTATAGGCATCTTCCAGTGCATTGTGCTGTTGCTCTGCCGGTAAATGATGTCGTTGCAGACAGGATATCAGCTGCAGATCTTTGCTTTTTAAGACCTTGCCTTGTTGCTGCATCCGTTGCCACTCCAGCAGCATGGTATCGACAAAGCGTAGTTTTGGCGCTTTACCAAATAACCGCTGGCAGGCCACTGCGATAAATTGTTGTTCAATTTTGGCATGATGCGCGACAAAAACTGAGCCCGCATAGGTGGTCAGTAATTCAGTTAGAATGGTTGAAAGATCATGGGCGTTTTTTAAGTCTTTGTCATGCAAACCATGAAAAACTGCACTTTGGCCAACGCTTACCGGGCTTGCAATTAAGTAGTGTCGCGACTTCGCCAGCACAATTTCTTGCGCGTTGATCACCACCCAGCCAATACTGACAATGTAGTCAGTTTTGGCATTCAGGCCGGTGGTTTCCAAATCTATCACCACAAATTGGCACTGTGCTAGCTTTTGATGAGGATCGGCTACGGCAATACTTTCATAATGATGAATGATGTCGCTAACCGAGCGACGAGGTGCGATGGTTGGCGCAGATAAAACCTTCCTGAAGAACCCGCGCCAGTGAAACAGTGCTAACTTACCCAGTATTTTCTGTAGCCAAGGCATATTACATTTCTCGACAAAAACGATAACGCAACGATTGCTGCGCCGCGTGGATCACATTAAAACAATCCTTCAGTTGATGACGATGTAAGCTCGAAAGCGTGGCCGGGTCTAACAGATTTGTCACATCATGCTTTTGCTGTACTTCCTGCACATGTTTATCAAACCGAAGCTGCGACAACACATCAAAGGCATCAAGCAGATTTTGTACTTGCTTGGGTTCGATGATTTGAAGTGCCGCCAGTTGTTGCAATCGGGATCTGGTATTAACTTGCATGATACCGGCCGATAACGCATAGACGCGGACCAGATCGGTCAACAAGCTGATGCCACGTTTTTTGAGATCCAAGCCTTTTTTATGCTGACCATCCGGTTCCAGAATAAAGTTTTTAAACAAGCCGAGCGGGGCAGTGCGTTCCAGCGCGGTATGGGCCAGATGCAATAAAAAAAGTTCGTTGTCTGTTGTGCGCGCTAAAATGTCTTGTTGCAACGCATTACACAGACCACGACTGCCTTCAATGACTCTCAAGTCAAAATAGATACTGGCGTTGAGCAAGGCTGCGGGGGTTGGTGTACTGATCCAGCGCGCAAAACGGCTGGACCAACCGCGCAAACTTAAACGCAGCTCTGGATTCGTCGCCATAATGTTGCCTGGGCATAGTTTTACGCCACAGCGCGCCAGACCGTGACAAACAAATTCTGCCAATGCCTGAAAATATTCAGCAATCGCACCTTCTGGTTCTTTTTCCAGTAGCAACGCGTTGTCTTGATCCGCATTGAGGCTTTGGTCCATCCGTGCTTGTGAGCCAAAGGCCAGCCAACTAAATACACAGGGCGCCTTGCCAAGTTGCTGTTGCGCTAGTTGCACTAGCCGTTGGGTGAGGGCATCGGTCAGGGTGGTTAGAATATGGCTTGCTTCGGCGGCCGGTACTTGTTGTTTACCAAGGACAATGGCCAATTCATGAATGTGATGGCTGCATTGCTCCAAGCCTTCGACATTAGATTGGCGATGAATTTGTCCAATCAAATAAACTGGATGATCCTGTTGTGCCCGAATAATGTCGGTGGCGGTAATCATGCCAAAACTCGTACCTTGCTCAGTCACTGGCAAGTGATGGATATTATGGCGGCTCATCAATTGCACGGCTTCAAACAGGAAGGCGTGGCGGTCGATATGCTGAGGCTGGCGTGTCATGATCTGACAAACTTGGGTACTGGCTGGTAAGCTTTGGGCGAGCACCCGACTGCGAAGGTCGCGATCGGTAACAATACCCACCAATTGGTCGTGATCCTCCACCAGCAATGATGATACCCGTTGTTCGGTCATCAGTGCTGCTGCGGCTTGTACACTTTGCTCTGGCGCGATGGTGACTCTACGTCGATGGATCAGATCATCAATTTTTAAGGTAAATCGGTTATTTTGTTGTTGCTCGTGATACTGATGCAGCCGTCGGCTAAACAGGCGTTGGAAAAAAAGGTCGAAATTTTTAAATTGATAACGCAATTGATGGAAAGTGGCACTGTCGAGCCAATAGACCAACCCATCTTCTTCGCAACGTAATTGATCTTGATCACCAAGCTCCGTCAGAAGACGTTGATAGCCATAAAAATCCCCTTCTTGCAGTTTTGCTAGTAGTTGCTGTTGGTCGCTATAAAGTGCAAACACGCCGGTACGCACAATTAATAAGCGGTTGGTTTCCGCAGGAACCAGTTCTTGCGCCTGAAAATAGTACACCGTGAACTGTAGGCTAAGCCGGCTGCGCTCGAATTCCGGCAGCTGGTCAAATGGCGTGGTTTGCGCCAAGAAGTTGCTTATTTCGCTAAGGTCCATCACCACTCCTCGTTATCTACCCGTCATCCTTGAAGATGCGAGATTGTTGTCTCCCCGCATCTACAAAGATTTTGGGGTTAGACGTTCACTGTCACCCGCAGTTCGCATCAACGATAGGCTACTTTAGTCGGTATGATTTGACTTGCAGAGTGGTTGCAGCATCACATCGTCACTTTGGATACTTTGCCAGCGATCATTGACTGCTTCGCCCGGCAAGGGCAGTTGCAGGTTATCGGTGTAGATTGCCCGTTTTTGGAAACGGCAGTGGACTACTTGCTGCATGCGCCTGGCAGGTTGGCGATGCTCAAAAAAGTATAAATCGACCAACACTAAATCGGCGTTATGTTGATTTGAAGTGGCATTTTTACTATCCATGGCCACAAACTGTAATGTCAGTGGCTTGAGGTAACTCCAAGGCCGCCACCAACTTGAACTTTCGATGCTACGGACCACCGTCACGCCTGAGGGCAATAGATTTTTTTGGTGAGAAAACCAGTTATATTCACCGTGAATTTGAAATGCTAGCATGCCAATTCCAGCAAAAACGGGTACTAAGTAACGCGGTAAACGTTGGCCGCTCAGTTTACGTAGTGCCAGTGCAATACCGGCAGCGCCGATCCCAGCAATTAAAGTCGCTAGTAATTCCCAAAGCATCGTCTTGCACTTCCTTATAAATAGTACGGGCTAATGACAAGCCCAACCGCCACACAAGGGGAAGGCCCGGGCACCCAAAGATGCACCAGGCCTTATTTTAATGACGACGTGGTTTAATGATCAACAGCAGTGCCAGCACCGCGTGGGAAGCGGACACTTTCCACCAGATCCTGAATTGCTTTGGGTGGCGCTTCTGTCACCGAAGATACACCAAAGGCAACCAGGAAGTTGATTAAGGCGCCAACAGCTCCAATTGACAGCGGCGAAATTCCGAAGATCCAATTGGCAGGTACATTTTCAAATGAAGCCGTGCCAGGAATAAAGAACCAACCCAAGTACAGAAAAATGTAAACGCAGGTAAAGGTAAGACCTGACAGCATGCCAAATATTGCGCCTTTGCTATTCACCCGTTTCGAGAAAATACCCATCATTAATGCTGGGAATATCGATGCGGCCGCGATGCCAAATGCGAGAGCTACGGTCTGAGCGGCAAAGCCCGGTGGGTTCATGCCAAGCCAAGTCGCGACAACAATGGCGACCCCCATCGAAATGCGCGCATATCGCAGCTCTTGTTTTTCAGTAATATTTGGATTGATGGAACCTTTAATTAAGTCATGACTCACCGCAGATGAGATGGCCAACAATAAACCGGCAGCGGTCGATAATGCAGCCGCTAAACCACCTGCTGCAATCAGACCAATGACCCAGCCAGGCAGATTGGCGATTTCAGGATTTGCCAGTACCAAGATGTCGTTGTTGACGGTCAGCTCGTTGCCTTTCCAGCCACGTTCCTCTGCCGTTGCTGCAAAGGTAGGGCTGTGGTTATACAACTGAATACGGCCGTCGCCATTTAAGTCATCATGCTTGATTAAACCGGTTTTTTCCCAGTTTTTGATCCAATCAGGCCGATCTTCATATTTAATCGCATCCGCTGTTGGGCCGTCAGGGAAAATAGTTGTCATGAGGTTTAACCGTGCCATTGATGCAACCGCAGGCGCTGTTAAATACAAAATGGCAATAAAGACCAGTGCCCAGCCTGCTGACCAACGTGCATCCGCCACCTTTGGGACGGTGAAAAAGCGGATAATCACATGGGGTAAACCGGCGGTGCCTATCATCAGCGATAAGGTAAACAGCACCATATTCAGTTTGTTATCGACATCGGCGGTGTAATCGACAAAACCAAGTTCGCGGACCACTTCATCAAGTTTTTGTAACAAGGGGACACCCGATTGCACATGATCGGAGAACAAGCCAATCGGGGGTAAAAAGGTGTCGGTCAATTGGAGCGAAATAAAGACTGCCGGAATGGTGTAAGCAACAATCAGCACCACATATTGGGCAACCTGCGTGTAGGTAATGCCTTTCATGCCACCGAGGACGGCATACATAAAGACAATCACTGCTGCGATAATTAAACCTGCATCACTGCTGACCTCAAGGAAGCGGGAAAATGCGACACCAGCGCCGGTCATTTGGCCGATGACATAAGTGACCGATGCAATAATTAAACAAGCCACCGCCACTAAGCGTGCACCTGAGCTGTAAAAACGATCACCGATAAAATCGGGCACGGTAAATTTACCAAATTTACGCAAATAAGGGGCTAACAGCATGGCTAATAACACGTAACCACCGGTCCAACCCATCAAGTAGGTTGAATTGGCGTAACCGCCGACCGAAATTAAGCCCGCCATTGAAATAAACGATGCCGCCGACATCCAGTCGGCCGCTGTTGCCATGCCGTTGACGACTGGGTGTACACCACCACCCGCGACGTAGAACTCTTTGGTCGAGCCCGCTCTGGCCCAGATTGCAATGCCGATATACAGTGCAAACGAGCTACAGACAAAAATCATATTGATAGCAAATTGGCTCATCAGGTGTTACTCCTCATCAAGGCCATATTCTTTATCAAGCTTGTTCATCTTCCATGAGTAGAAGAAAATAAGCATGATAAAGGTAATAATCGAGCCCTGTTGTGCAAACCAGAAGCCAAGGTCAGTTCCGCCTACCGCAATTCCCGCCAACAGAGGCCGGAATACAATGCCAAAACCATAGGACACCAGCGCCCAGATGATCAGGCTACCGATGATCAGACGCAAATTGGCTTGCCAATAGGCCTCTGCATTTTTATCTTGCACCGTCATTGTTGTTTCCTTTTGTTATAGTTACGAGCAGCTTTAATCTAGCAGTTGCGCGCTAGCGCGTAAGCCCGACTTTAGTCGAAGCATATCGTTGTTATGTTGACATCTGCTCGCTGCTGGCAAACATTAACGGCTAGTTATCACGGTATAAAATAAGGGAGAAGTGTGTGGCTGCGTGGATTGTTGCGGTGTTGGCGTTACTTTATGTTGGTGGGTTATTTTTAATCGCGAACTGGGCTGAGCGCCATGCGTCTGAGCAGCTACTACGAAAGTATGGGGGCCTTATTTATAGCCTCGCACTAGCGGTGTACTGTACATCATGGACTTATTATGGCGCGGTCGGCTCAGCTATTAGTTCCGGCTGGGATTATGTCCCAATTTACCTCGGCCCGTTGCTGGTGTTTGTGTTTGGTCAGCGTGTACTGCGCAAGCTACTGTTTGTCGCTAAAAAACACAATGTGACTTCGATCACGGATTTTATCAGCGCTCGCTACGGTAAGCGCCATGCCATCGCTGCCATGACGACGTTGTTATGCCTCGTGGTGGTGGTCCCTTATATTGCATTACAACTGAAGGCGGTTGCTGCGTCGTACCAAGTGCTGTTAGGGCAACCGGAAAATACGAAAGCGGCTTGGTGGCTCGATTCGGCCTTGCTCAGCGCACTGGCGATGACAGTTTTTGCCATTTTGTTCGGAACCCGTAAGGTGCACCTTACCGAGCAAAATCGCGGTGTGATGGTGGCGATAGCGTTTGAATCGGTGATTAAACTCGCGGCATTACTGACCCTGGCGCTTGCCGTGTCTTGGTTTGTACTAGAGCGACCATGGAATATTCTGAGCGATTTTACCCAGTATGCCGCCACCCGCAGCAGTACTGAACCTTTTAGTCTCCTCGCTTTTTTTACCAAAACTGTGTTGGCGATGGCCGCTATTTTTCTGCTACCACGCCAGTTTCATGTCACTTTTGTCGAAAATGTCGCGCCTAACCATTTAAAACAGGCCAAACGCTGGTTTAGCGGTTATTTAGTGCTGGTTACAATTGTGGTGCTGCCCATTGCGCTTGCCGGTTATCAGTTGTTTCCACAGCAACTGGCCCACGCCGATAGTTTTGTGTTGTTGTTGCCGGCAAGCCAAGGCTGGGAAAGTGTCAGTGCTTTGGTGTTTATTGGCGGTTTTTCTGCCGCGACCTCGATGATTATTATTGCCACATTGGCGTTAAGTACCATGATCAGCAATGACGTGGTGATGCCAACTTTGTTACGGGTCAGTCCACACGAGCAACTGGCTGGTGATTACAGTCCGTTGATCCTTCGTGTGCGACGGTTAATGATTGTGGTGGTGATGGCGCTGTCCTATGGCTACTACAGCTTATTTGCTCGAAATTATGAGTTGGCTGAAACGGGCTTGCTGGCGTTTGCGCTGATCATTCAGCTCGCACCGGCAGTGCTCGGCGGTTTGTATTGGCGACATGGCCACGCACTCGGCGTCTATGCCGGTGTTGGTGTTGGATTTACGCTGTGGTTTTTCTGTTTGATGCTGCCACAATTGGTCAGTGTTGGCGTGGTCGATACCGCTATTATGCAGCAGGGCTTGTTCGGACAAAGCTGGCTTCGGCCAACAAGTTTATTCACGCTGGAACTAGACCCATTGAGCCATGGCGTATTTTGGTCGCTTGGGCTTAATTTAATGGCTTATGTTGGTATGTCGTTGTTGCATAAAGCTGATTTAAACGACCGCTTGCAAGCCGTCGCTTTTGTAAAACCAAATTTGCCCGTTGACGAAGTAAAAACCGCAAGGCGCAGTCGGATCTACGCTCAGGATTTAAAAACATTGTTAGAGCGTTTTGTCGGCCTGAACCGCGCCGGTGAGTCTATTGCGGAGTTTAGTCGCCGTCAATTACAACCGCCGCCGCTGGATGAACCACCCGAACCGGCATTAGTGCGGCATATTGAACGTGAACTGGCGGGGGTCATCGGTTCATCCAGTGCTGCCGCTATGGTTAATGCCGTACTGGATGGTCGGCAGTTGGCATTTGAAGATGTTGTGACGTTATTTGATGATACAAGGCAGGCGATCCAGTTTTCACGCAAAATTTTATTTTCAACACTCGAACATTTAAGCCAAGGCGTCAGCGTGGTCGACCGTGATTTGCAACTGGTGGCCTGGAATCGCCAGTATCTAGAAATGTTCAACTACCCCGAAGGAATGGTGCGGATCGGCCGCTCAATTGCGGATATAGTGCGGTTTAACGCTGAGCGTGGTTTATGCGGCGACGGTACGGCTGAGGAGCATGTGCAAAAACGGCTGCAGCATATGCAGCGCGGCACACCGCATGTTTTTCAGCGGGTACGCCCGGACGGTACGGTGTTAGAAATGCGTGGTAATCCTATTCCGGGTGGTGGTTTTGTGACTAGTTTTACAGATATCACTGAACATGTTCACGCGGTGCAGCAACTCGCGGAAGCCAAACAACATCTGGAGCATCGGGTTCTGGAGCGAACACAAAAAATCAGTCAAATCAATGACGAGCTGCGGGATGAAATAGATTTGCGGCGAATCACCGAGCAACAATTATTGATAGCAAAAGCAGAGGCAGAAAGTGCCAACGTGTCAAAAACAAGATTTTTAGCTTTAGCCAGTCACGACATCCTACAGCCATTAAATGCGGCTAGATTATTTACTGCAGCATTGCAGGAGCAACATGAGCCCGCCCGTCAACAAGCGATGATTGGCCAGTTGGATAATTCGCTCAAAGCCACTGAAGAGTTGATTTCGACATTATTAGAAATAGCCAAACTAGATGATGGCAAATTAACGCCAGCACGGCAGCCGGTGGAACTCGCCAGCTTGTTATTGCAGTTACGGGATGAATATTCACTGCTAGCAGCGCAGAAAGAGCTGCGGCTTAAAGTGCGATCTGCACCTTATTTGGTGCAGAGCAACCCAACCTATTTGCGGCGAATTTTACAAAACATGCTGTCCAATGCAATTAAGTACACGCCCAAAGGTGCAGTGCTACTGGGATGTCGTCGTCGCGGGCAAAGCCTGCTGCTTGAAATGTGGGATACCGGGCCGGGAATTGCGGCCCAAGATATCCCGCATATTTTTGATGACTTTTATCGGGTTGATGCCACATCGCGCGGCGAGCCTGGCGTAGGGCTAGGACTTGCGGTGGTACAACGGATGGCAAAAAGCTTAGGGCACCGGCTTGAGGTCAAATCAATTCCGGGGAAAGGCTCCGTTTTTCGGCTCACGGTGCCCTACCTCGGAATGGCGGCGGTGACCCCGCAAAGTGAGCAGGTGCTGCCCGTGGCCACCAACATGCATAGTCCTTTTGCCGACCTTTCCATTTTGTGTGTTGATGATGATATAACCAACCTCGCTGCGCTTGAAACATTGCTGCGACAGTGGGGCGTCGGCCAGCTTGATAGTCATCATGATGTAGCAACTACTTTGCAGTTGGCGAGCACTACTGCTGCCCCTGATGTGCTGATCCTTGATTACCAATTAGGACAGCATTTACAAGGTCTGGATGTATATCAACAGTTGCAGCAGTATTGGCCTGGCGTGCCGGCTATTTTAGTGTCTGCGGCACCCGAACCTGATTTGCCAGAGCGGGCAAAAAAAGCAGGGATGATTTTCCTTGCCAAGCCGATTAAGGCCGCGGCACTTCGGGCGAGTCTGAACTATCTGCGACTCGCCAAAGGCCGATAGCAAGGATTGGATTTACGCTTGCTCGTGCTAGGATAAGGCCATATTTTGATGGAGAATAAATAACATGCATGCACAGTTAGAACGACGATTTTTTTTCGGCTTGTTAATCGTAGTGACTTTTGCCTTTGGGCTGGTGTTAGAGCCATTTTGGGGGGCGATATTTTGGGCGACCGCGCTGAGCGTTATTTTTTTCCCACTGCAAAGCCTGTTGTTAAAAAAACTGGGCCACAAACCAAATCGGGTCGCCGCTTTGACACTGTTAATCTGTGTGGTGATGGTGGTGTTACCCTTGTTGGCCATTGGTGCATCTTTTGTGCAGGAAGGGATCAGCTTTTATCAAAAAATTGAAGCAGGTGAGTTCAATCCTGCAGCCACATTAGACAAAATCAGACAGGCGTTTCCATTGGCGACCCATACCCTGCAGGAATTTGGGGTGGATACTGACAATATCAAACAACGTTTGTCGGAGGCCGCAGTGGCCGGTAGCCGTATGTTGGCACAACAAACGTTAGCGGTTGGCCAAAATGCCGCCGGGTTGTTTTTGAACATTGGTTTGATGTTGTATTTGGCGTTTTTTCTACTTCGTGATGGCGCTAAGTTGGTTGAGTTATTTATCTTAGCGTTACCGCTTGGTGATGAGCGGGAACGGATGTTGTTTGCAAAATTTGCTGAAGTAACGCGGGCAACGGTCAAAGGCAATTTAGTGGTCGCGGTCGTGCAAGGGATGCTCGGTGGGCTTATTTTGTGGGTGCTTGATGTACCTGCACCTATTTTATGGGGCGTGGTGATGACCTTTCTAAGTTTGTTGCCGGCCATTGGCGCCGCGTTGGTCTGGTTTCCGGTAGCCTTATATTTATATTCCACCGGACAGTGGGGCAGCGCAACGGTGTTAATTGCTTATGGCGCACTCGTGATTGGTCTAGCGGACAATATTCTACGGCCGCTGTTGGTTGGGCGCGATACCAAATTACCGGACTATATTGTGCTTTTTTCAACATTAGGCGGCATCACCTTGCTTGGGATTAACGGTTTTGTGCTAGGTCCGCTCATTGCAGCGTTGTTTCTGGCATTTTGGCAGATTTTTATCACCGAATTTAATCAGGCAGATCCGGTTGAAATTGAGCAGTGAACCGCTTAGCTACCAAGTAATAAAAAAATATTCATGTGTCACTGCGATCGTCATTCAAATCGATCGCTGAAGCTGAACCAATGTTAATCCAGCGTATCGCCGCTGACGGCAGATCTAGTTAGCTGTATTGGAGCCGATGAACCCTGACAACTTTGAACAGCAACTGGCGATATTCATGCAAGACATGGATGCCAGAAACCACTACCGCCAACTGGTTATAGAGCTGTGGCAGTGGCTTACTGAACAAAGATTAAGGCACGCCAAAAGCCTAATGACAGTCTCTCCTGTCGTTGTCGGCATTGCCGGCGCGCAGGGGACCGGTAAAACTACGCTGGCAAATTTACTGGTACTGTTTGGCAAAGAGCAGGGCGTCGCAGTGGGCACGGTATCACTGGATGACTATTATCTGAGTCAGTCGCAACGCGCAATATTGGCAGCAAAAGTACATCCCTTGTTATTGCAACGAGGGATGCCCGGTACACATGCTATCGACCAAGCAATCGCCGATGCCAAAGCCGTGCGAAAAGGTTCGCCCATTTGTCTGCCATATTTTGATAAAGCGCTGGACCAACCTGGGTTGCAGCGCAGTTCACAGCGCTTTGAGATGTTGATTGTAGAAGGTTGGTGTCTCGGGCTCACACCACAAGTCGAGGACGAACTTACGCTGGCGGTTAATTTGTTAGAGTCTCGTGAAGACAGCACCGGGTGTTGGCGCTTTTTTGTCAATCAGCAGCTGGCACTCAATTACCAAGCTTACTGGCAATTATGTCAGCCTGTCATTTGGTTAAAAGCGCCTGATTGGCCTTCTATTTGTCGCTGGAGGGTGATACAGGAACAACAGTTGTGGCAGCTTCGCGGCCAAGGTATGAGTGATATAACGCTTGCTCGTTTTATGCAAAGCTTTCAACGCCTGACCGAACACAGTTTTCAAGTTATGCGCGCGACGGCGGATATTGTGATTGAACTTGATGAACAACAGCGCCCAACAATTATTAAACCTTTGCCATGACACTGCGCCAAAAAATCTGATTCAAAACAACTAAGACAATTCTTGCTGCGCCATTGCGCGATCTACTGGCGGTTCAAGTTGTAGTCGCTGCGCTTGGATCACGACTTGGGTGCGGTTGGTCACGCCAAGCTTTCGAAAAATAGCTGTCAGATGGGCTTTTACTGTGGCTTCAGAGATATGCAAATCGTAGGCGATTTGTTTATTCAGCCAACCTTCGGTCAGGTAATACAGTACTTTATATTGTTGATTGGTAAGCTGAGCAACTTTGGCCGCTAAGTCTAAATCAGCAAGATTGTTGGGATCGGGTTTAAATAACGCCTGCAAATTTTGCGGTAACCAGGTTTCGCCAGCCATCACCGCAGTCAAGGCTTTGCCAATTTCCACCGGATGCGCGGACTTTGGCACGTACGCTGATGCGCCAAAGTTCATCACACGTCGGATCACATCTGGATCGTCACTGGCTGAAATAACCACGATCGGTAAGGTCGGGAAGTTTTTTCGAAGCTGGATTAAACCAAGAAAACCACAATTTCCCGGCATATGCAGATCGAGGAGCAGTAAATCTGCATCTGGGTGTTGCTCTAATGCTTGGCAGGTCGCTTCAAAACAATCGGCTTCGATAGTCGCTTTGGTAATAAAGGTATTACTAATTGCATTGATTAGCGCATTTCGAAACAGCGGATGATCATCGGCGACTATCAGTTTGGTCATGTATGACTCCGGTATTGCACAATGAGTGTTGGTTGACGTCGATTCTGTAACTAGTATTTACGCAGCATAATCAACGCATCCACCGCTGTCTATGCGTTTACCAGAGTATAAGCTATTGATCTGCTTATACTCTGTTTCGCCATTACTTGTTCAAACGGTTTTCTATCAGATGATCAACAACGGATGGATCGGCCAGAGTTGAGATATCGCCTAAAGACTCATGTTCGTTGGCGGCAATTTTACGCAATATTCGCCGCATAATTTTGCCGGAGCGTGTTTTAGGTAGCCCCGGTGCCCATTGAATTAAATCTGGGCTAGCAATTGGCGAAATCTCTCTGCGCACCCATTCTTTAACAGCTTTTGTCAAATCATCGCTCGGCTCTACGCCAACCCTTGGCGCAATAAATACATAAATCCCTTGGCCTTTTAAATCGTGTGGGTAACCAACAACTGCAGCTTCGGCAATTGATTCATGAGCGACTAAGCAACTTTCGATTTCAGCAGTGCCTAAACGATGGCCAGAAACGTTCAGCACATCATCCACCCGACCGGTCAGCCAGTAATAGCCATCTTCGTCGCGTTTCGCGCCATCGCCAGTAAAATACATACCTTTATAGGTGGAGAAATAAGTTTGCTCAAAACGGTCATGATCGCCATATAACGTTCGCATCATGCCCGGCCAGCTATTAAGTAACACCAAGTTACCTTCACAAACCCCGTCAAGCACCTGACCTTCATTATCAACGATGGCCGGAATGACCCCGAAAAATGGCCGTGTCGCTGAGCCCGGCTTTAATGCGGTCGAACCAGGAAGTGGCGTAATTAAGGCGCCGCCGGTTTCCGTTTGCCACCAAGTGTCTACGATCGGACATTTATTTTTCCCGACCTGCTCATAGTACCAATGCCAGGCTTCAGGATTGATCGGCTCACCAACACTACCGAGTAAATGCAGTGACGATAAATCAGCCCCTTCTACCGCTGCCGTGCCGTGGGCCATCAGTGCACGGATAGCGGTTGGCGCGGTGTAAAGCACGTTGACTTTATATTTATCAATAATCTGGCCAATTCGTTTTACATTCGGATAAGTTGGAACCCCTTCGAACATTACGCTGGTCGCACCATTGGCCAGTGGGCCGTATACGATGTAGGTATGTCCTGTGACCCAACCAACATCGGCCGCACACCAATAAACGTCGCCGTCTTGGTAATCAAAGACATATTGGTGGGTCATTGACGCCCACACCATGTAACCGCCGGTCGTGTGAAGTACACCTTTTGGTTTGCCAGTAGAACCTGACGTATAAAGTATAAAGAGTGGATCTTCAGCGTTCATCGGTTCCGGCGTACATTGTTTGGGTTGTGACGCTAATAACTCGTGGTACCAAACGTCGCGGCCGGCATGTTCATCGACATTTTGGCCGACGTGCTTCACGACAATCACATGTTTGACGGGGTTAGATTTTCCTAAATGACCTAAAGCCTGATCGGTATTATCTTTTAACGCTGTCGTGCGCGCACCGCGAAGCGCCTGATCGGCGGTGATCACCAACTTTGAATCACAATCGACAATTCGACTGCCCAGAGCGTCCGGTGAAAAACCAGCAAATACCACCGAATGAATAGCGCCAATGCGTGCACATGCGAGCAATGCGACGGCGGCTTGTGGGATCATCGGCAAATAGATGGTGACCCGATCGCCTTTACCTATTCCTAAGCTGCGCATGCCATTTGCGAGCTGACAAACTTCATCATAAAGTTCCTGATAAGTAACGGCTTGTTGTACGCCTGGTTCATCACCTTCCCAGAAGTAAGCCACTTGATTGGCTTTTGCGGGTAGATGACGATCAAGACAGTTGTAGCTAGCATTTAACGTACCATCGCTAAACCAGTTCACATGAACATTACCGAGCTCAAAGCTACTGTCTTTGACTTTGGTGAACGGCGTGATCCAATCGAGCCGCCTACCATGCTCAGCCCAAAACTGCTCTGGCGTGTCGATGGACTGTTGGTACATCTGCAAGTACTGCTCATTAGTCAGGTAAGTACGGGCTAACGCCGCGTCAGTGACCGGATAAAGTTGTTGATGTGACATAATTTAAATTCTCCAAGGGCGTCGAGCGCCGGCTGCAATCATATGCTTCTGTTCTACCGCATTTTGCCAGTGTCGAAAATTAGACATTAGTCTAGCTGCACAATGACACTGTTGTGTTCTACGACTAATGGCTAATCGACTAAAGGCTAATTGAGCCGTCGACAAAGCTGAACCACAGTAGACCGGTAAATTCGCTAAAAACAAAACCGATAAGCCAAACGGAGCACAACTATGCAACAAATTAAATTCATTAAAGGTCACACCAGATTGACGCAACTTACAGCTGCAGTGATGGCTCTGCTGGTATGCCAAAGTGCACATGCTAGTTTCAAAATGGGTGACAACACCGAAATCGGTATTGGCGGTTATGTCAAACTTGATGCCATGTGGACTGACACGTCAGCGTCTTCAATTGCCACCGGTGTTGGCCGGGATTTTTATGTGCCGAGTTTGATTCCGGTTGGTGGCGCGGCTGAATCGGCCAAGTGGGATATGCATGCCAGACAATCCCGCTTTTTTATAACCAGTGACACCATGCTCGAAAACGGTCAAAAAATTAGCGGTCGCTTTGAATTTGATATGATGTCGACCACTGTCGGCGATCAGCGCATCAGTAATGGCTATGCTCCCGAGATCCGCCATGCATTTATAAACTATGATGGCTGGACACTCGGTCAAACGTGGTCCACTTTTATGGACGTCGGCGCTTTGCCAGATAGTTTGGATTTTGTCGGCACCACCGATGGAACGGTTTTTATCCGTCAGGCGATTGCCCGTTACACAACGGGTGGCTTTCAGTTCGCATTGGAAAACCCAGAAACGACGGTGACACCTTTGAATGGTGGGGCCAGAATTGTCACCGATGATAATTCAGTCCCTGATGTGGTGGTTCGTTACAATCACACCGCTGATTGGGGCGGTTTAACTGTGGCAGGACTAACTCGGCAACTTTCATATCAACAGGGTCCTGTCGATGACTCAATTCGCGCATCGGGCGTTTCGCTCAGCGGTAAATTTAACGTCTCCAAAACAGATGATATTCGATTTGCCATTACATACGGTGATGTCGGTCGGTACTTGAGCCTTAATACCGTGAATGATGCAGTATTGCAGGCGAATAGTAAGTTAAAGGCCATTAGTAGTGTTGGTTATACTTTGGCATACAAACACGCGTGGAATGATAAGTGGCGCAGCAGCTTCTTTTACTCCGGGCAGCAAATCGATAATCCAGTTGAATCAACTGGGTTAGCGCAGACCGCAAAAACCAGCAGTTACAGTGCGAACATTATTTACCAATTGGCTTCAAAAATTTCTGTTGGTGCTGAGTTTCGTCATGCGACTCGAGTCTTGGAGTCGGATTTAGACGGCGATTTGAATCGTATTCAATTTTCGGCAAAATATGATTTTTAAGTTCTAGACTAACGCGGTTTTGAACAACCAATCAGACATTCATCCATTTTATGCTTTACTTCGTATGCTATACCTTATTTAAAGGGGGTATATGATGGCGCATAAATTAGAACACTTGAATTTTGATGATGTAGAAATTAATCAGCTGACAATCCATTCGTTTGAGATGGGGGTTTATCTTGCCGAAGTCGACTTTGACGGTCGCAACGAATTTATTGTCAGCTCTGATAATCGTCCCAAAAGCTTTAGGAGTGTTGGGCAGGTCCAGGCGGAGTTAAGTCGTGCTCGGATTAAATCTACTATTTTAGTACATCAATCAGCCTACGATGAAATGATAGGCTTGACGGGCAGGTGTGATAATCGGCTTATCATTAAGCTTAAATAGTTGGTTTTGTCTATTTAACCCACACCTAGTGCGAAAATTCGGCAGTCGAACTTGTTTTATCAATAATTGTTTAATTCCCGCTTGCGCCATTTAAAAAACGCCCTATAATGCGCCCCATGCCGACGGGGTGGTGCGAAAGCAGCAAGCCGGGTGAGTTTGAAAGAAGTTGAAAAAGTCGATAAAAAGACGCT
>JBBKWN010000184.1:0-17022 GCA_037968955.1 Rheinheimera sp.
CCCAAACACACCAGGGCCAAACTCAATGCTATTTAAGTAGACTTCTAAAATCCGCGGTTTACCCCAAGCGGCCTCAATCAGCAGCGTAAAGCCGCTTTCGAGGCCTTTTCGCAACCAACTGCGCCCACTCCATAAAAATACATTTTTCGATGTTTGCTGACTAATGGTCGACGCGCCGCGGATTTTTTTACCTTTGCTGTTATAAACCAAAGCATTTTCAATGGCCTGCACATCAAAACCGCGGTGCTCTAAGAATTTCTGATCTTCAGACGCCACAACGGCCTGCAACACATGCCGCGACATCTGTGCCAGCGGCACCCACTGATGTCGCAGCTGATAATTCGTTTTTCCTTGCCACCAAGCTGTCAGCTGACGTTCAACCATCATGCCGCTATAAGGAACAGGCACAAAGGCATAAACCAGCACCAGCCCAAGTGACATCACCAGCGCGTAGCGCAGTAGTTGCAATAAATGCCGAAAAAAAATGGACAATATTGATGACACGTGATGACAACACTGAAGGATGATTGCGAAAAGTATAAAGTGATCTGAGGCGACTGAATAGTCCGCCAGCACTGACGGACTTGGTGACATACTTTGCCAAGGGTTTTGCCGCATTGCTATTTAACTGCGCTCGTCCGCCGCTTTTTGCAGTAACTTGCGACTTTCCTGTAAAAACTGTTCCGCTTCTGCCCCAAAAAATTGCTGACCTTTGGCAAACTCCGCCATCAACCCGGCTTTATCGCCAGCAGCCAACAAATGTGAGAGCTGGTTAAATCGATGCTGATAACGCTGTAATAAACCGGTAACGGTCGAAGATGACAACATAATATCAGCATAAAGTTCGGCATTTTGCGCAAACAACCGCCCAACCATTGCCAGCTCCAGCCGATAAATCGGTGAACTGAGTTCGAGTAGTTGCTGTAAATCGGCATGCTCTTCGGCCAGATGCACACCATATACCAGCGAGGAAAAATGTCGCATCGCCTGGATCAACTGCATTAACTCATCGTGCGCCGCGGCCGTTTGCTCAGTTAACACCGCGCCCCACACTCGTAACTGTTGCAACAACCACTGATACTGCTCACTGTCGCGACCATGGCAAACCACTACGACCTGTTTCACGATATTACTGATATCAGGTCCAAACATTGGATGCAGCCCGAGCACCGGACCTGCATGCTGCGCCAGCATTGCTTGCAATGGCAGCTGTTTAATACTGGTAATATCAACCAGCACACAGTCTGCGGGCAACGGCGGCAGTTGGTGGATCAATGGTGTCGTCAAATGAATGGGCACGGCCATCAGCACCATACAGGCGTCAGCGACAATCGTCGCCGCGTGCGGCCAATCAGATTTTTCTAAAATAGCAACTTGATAGCCGGAGCGTTCAAACAAGGACACAAAACGCCGCCCTAAAGCTCCGCCGCCGCCGACAACGACCACTTTACCGCCGGTTGGACGGCAACAAACAAAACCTGACTCCTGCGTTTGATAAGACTCCCGCATCACTCGGCGCAATACATCCTCAATCAACTCTGGCGACACACCGGCGGCATTCGCTTGCGCACGCCGTTCCGTAATCAGCGCTAACTCACGCTCCGGTACATACAATGGCAATGCATGTTGTTGTTTCACGCGACCGACAGCAGCAGTGACTTTGGCACGCGCCGCGAGTAATTCGACCAATTGACTGTCGATCACATCAATTTGCTGACGTAGTGGTGCTAACGCGGCCATTGGATCAGTTGGTTCACTTGGTTCACTTAATTCAATCTGCGGCATGAGTCTCCCTTAAGCGGCATTGACCACTTGTTGCATCTGCTGATGTAGCCCGAAGAGCAGCTGCGAAGTTGCTGGCCAATCGATACAGGCGTCCGTCACCGACACACCATACAATGGGGCTTTACCATCAACAATATTTTGTCGGCCGGCATTGATATGACTTTCCAGCATCAAACCGATAATGGCCTTATTGCCACGCTGACGCTGCGCAACCACGGCTTCTGCGACAAGCCCCTGCCGGTTGTGGTCTTTATTCGAATTACCATGACTGCAATCGACCACTATTGCTGTTGGCAAGCCAAATTTGTGCAGTTGATCCACCGCCGCATTAATGCTCGGCGCATCGTAATTTGGCGTCACACCACCCCGTAGAATAATATGCCCATCCGGATTGCCGGCCGTTTTCACCAATGCGACTTCACCGCGTTGGTTAATGCCGATAAAAGTGTGCGGACTAGCCGCTGATTGCAGTGCATTTAGCGCAATATTTAAGTTACCGTCGGTACCATTTTTAAAACCGACCGGCATGGATAGACCACTGGCCATTTCCCGATGCGTCTGTGACTCGACGGTCCGCGCACCAATAGCGGCCCAAGAAATCAAATCAGATAAATATTGCGGGCTAATCGGATCTAAAGCTTCGGTGGCCGTTGGCAATTCCATCGCGACTAAATCTAACAACAGCTCGCGCCCACGGATCAAACCCGTTTCTAAATCAAACGAGTCGTCCAAATGTGGATCGTTAATGTAGCCTTTCCAACCGACCGTCGTTCTAGGTTTTTCAAAATAGACGCGCATTACAACGTATAAACTGTCGCTGTATTCCAGCTGCAACTTTTTCAAACGCTGCGCGTAATCCATTGCCGCCACTGGATCATGGATTGAACAAGGCCCTGTGACCACTAACAACCGTGGATCTCGCCCATGAATAATATCGGCAATATCACTACGCGCTTGTTGCACAAATAACGCACCCGCATCAGACAATGGATAATTCCGCTTAATGACCAGCGGTGGGCTTAACGGTTTTTCTGCCACGATTCGCAGGTCATCGACAATTTTGGTCATTTTGAGTCACTCCAGCTTGATGATGTTGGTCCAAATATTAGAAATTCACCTTGGCATGCAATCGTACACTTATGTTTACTAATCGTATTTATTTAATTACGAATACTTGCATATTAAAAAAAATAATCCAGAAGGTCAACCACTAAAGCCATTAGAAATAAAGCATGCAGCAGAAAGTGCAGAAAAACAAAACTGTAATTATTACGATACAAAAACTAAGGCTAAGGATCTTTAGCTATCGCTTAAAACCCAACGCCATCACCAATATAGGTCAAAGCCTGATGCTTGTTGTGTCAGAAGCGCTGTTGGCGGACTTAATTCTACCTAAGGGCTTGAATCGCTGGCGCTGAGCCCTTACATACCAGTCAGCACAAAAAAAGGTGAAACTAAATATGACCACACACGCGACTGAAGTGCACTCACAAACAATAGAATTACTTAACTGGCGGTATGCCACGAAAAAAATGCAGCCAAATACGCTGGTTCCCACCGATAAATTAAACCGTATTTTAGAAGCCATTCGCTTAAGTGCGAGCTCTAGTGGCTTGCAACCGTATCAAGTGCTGGTGGTGACTGATCCAAAAATAAAACAACAAATTCGTCCTGTTGCTTGGGATCAAGCACAAGTTACTGATTGCTCAGAGCTGCTGGTTTTTGCTGCATGGGATGATTACACCGCGGATCGAATTAATCACATGTTTGACCTTGTGAATGAACAACGCGGCTTTAAAAACGAAGGTTGGGAAGCTTATCGGCAGAAACTATTGGCGTATTACCCGACTCGAGACGCGCAGCTTAACTTCGAACATGCGGCTCGTCAGGCATATATCGGCTTGGGGTCGGCATTGATTGCCGCAGCCGAAGAGCAAGTGGATGCTACACCGATGGAAGGGTTTGAGCCAGAAAAAGTCGATGCTATCTTAGGATTGGCCGAGCTTGGGTTAAAGTCAGTGCTGCTGTTACCGCTGGGTTATCGGGAAGCCGATCATGACTGGCTGGTAAACCTGAAAAAAGTTCGTCGTAGCACTGAGGATTTTGTCATTCAACGCTAGTGAAA
Source organism: Rheinheimera sp. (assembly GCA_037968955.1). Classification (GTDB taxonomy): domain Bacteria; phylum Pseudomonadota; class Gammaproteobacteria; order Enterobacterales; family Alteromonadaceae; genus Pararheinheimera. Next base: position 3,911 of record JBBKWN010000184.1, read on the forward strand.
TAGCTTGTCGAAAAAGCCAGCAGTTATGCTGGCTTTTTATTGGCACAATTAATTAAATGGCACAACACTTGACTGTCGCCTTTAAACGAACCAACTAATCACAAACTTTTCTTTGGTGGCAAAGCGACATTGGCAAAAATAAAGCCGGCAACCAACGACATAAAAATCAAAAATGTTTGTTGGCCTAACTGAGCGGTTTCACCTAATTGTTGACCGGAAATAAAAGCATTTAAACCGATATAGGTTTTACTACCTGGCACGAGGACTATCATGCCTTGAAGTGCAACAATAATGGCCGGTGCATTCATAAAACGGGTAAACAAATTGCCATAAATGCCGACGGCAAAAGCACCGACAAATGCACCTAACGCTAAACCCAAATACATGCCTCCCACCAAACTGGCACCATAAGCGATAAAACCCGAGAGTACCCCCCAAAATGCGTGCTTACCTCGCGCCCTGAAGACAATCACCAACGAGCTACACAAAATCGTAATCGCTAACCAACTGGTCCAAGCGGGCACGGCAGGCACCGCTTGATAAGCCGCAATACCAAAACTCAGCTGCCCCACAGCCATGCCTAAAAATGCACCAAAATACAGCATAAACAACAGCATGACCGCATCCATAATCCGCGCGGTCCCCGAGACTAAATGCCGTGCCGCTAATTCGGCTAAACCTAAAGTTAACGCCAACCCCGGTATAAATACGATAATTGCAGATAACACCACCAACGGCACATTCAACGAACTGTCTAGCAATGTCGCAAGACCCGTCGCCGCAAAAGCAGCAAACATCGCAACTAAAGACTCCAACATATGTGCCACACGACGACTTTTTTGCGCCCAGAGTACAAACAGATAGACACACAAACTTAATACACTGGCACATGCCACATCATACCAACTGCCTTTCATCAACATAGCAAAGGCACCTGCCGCCGCGCCATACGCCGTAAACGTTGACCAACGCGAATACCGATTTGGCATCACATCAATTTCACTGAGTCGACGGCTGGCTTCCGGCACCGTCAGCTGGCCACTGAGTACATCATCAACCACTTCGTCAGCACGTGACAACGAGCCTAAATCCATATCGCCCGGGAACACCCTGGCCACATGGGTGTATTCTGTCTCCTCGCCCGGCACCCAAATGACGAAGGTCAGCACGGTCGGTGTTATGGCAAACGCGGCGCCGATTTGCAAAAACTGCGCGACGCCAAGCAAATGTGCTTCCAACCGATAGGCCGGAGTTCCGTATTTATGGAGCATCTTGGCGATTTTAATGATGAACTTTCTTTTTTCGATAAATTCGGCTGAATGCACTGCTGAGTCCTTGGGCGTTGACTGAGATCGCGAAGTGTTAATAACGATATTGCATTGAATACAAGGTTATTTACCGGCTTTGGCGAGGATCGTTAATGATTGTAGTGTGCGTGAACGCTGAAAAAAACTGTTTAATCGATTTAGTTTAAAAAAGTTATAGTATTCATTCGACTATCGTCAGTACAACCCATTTCACCAACGACAACTTGAACCACTATGCAACGAAGTGACATCCGTCACCTACTCGCTTTTAGTTCGCTTCATAATTTTTGAAATATTGAACGCACCATGCCTACGCGCATTGACATGTACACAAGTCATGCACATCAAAAGTGGGATGCCAGTCGTGCTCAGCGGACATGTCGATAAATCGGAGCAGCTATGAGTATTTCAATAATAATAGTGTAAAAAAAAGCCACCAGACGGTGGCTTTTAAAGTGCTTAGTTAAGCTTTTCGCGGATACGCGCTGATTTACCTGAACGATCGCGTAAATAGTAAAGCTTGGCACGGCGTACGGCACCACGACGTTTCAGCGTGATGCTGTCAATCATTGGGCTGTGCGTTTGGAATACACGCTCAACACCTTCACCGTTCGAAATTTTACGAACTGTGAATGCCGAGTGTAAACCACGGTTACGTTTGGCAATAACTACGCCTTCGTAAGCCTGCAGACGAGTTTTATCGCCTTCTTTAACTTTAACTTGAACTACCACAGTATCACCTGGGCCGAAAGCTGGAATATCTGTTTTCAGCTGTTCGTCTTCAAGTTGCTTGATGATGTTTTGGCTAACTTTGCTCATAACAATCTCACTTTACCTGGAATAAACTATCGTGTTGCTGCAACGCCTGGTGTTCCTGTTGGAACTCGTCCAGTAATTTGCGTTGCTCCTTAGTCAGAGCCAGGACATTTAACATATCCGGCCGTCTCAACCAGGTCCTACCAAGGGCCTGCTTTAGACGCCAGCGTCTGATGTTTTCATGGTGTCCGCTGAGCAATACAGACGGAACCTGTTTGCCGTCTAACACTTCTGGTCTGGTATAGTGTGGACAATCAAGCAATCCAGAGGCAAACGAATCCTCGACTGCTGATAAATCATGCCCTAGTACGCCTGGTACTAGTCGCGACACCGCATCAATCAGCGTCATCGCAGGCAATTCGCCCCCACTCAGCACGTAATCGCCGATTGACCATTCTTCGTCAATTTCCGACTCTATTACGCGTTCATCAACACCTTCGTAACGGCCAGCTACTAACAGCAGCTTCGAATAAGTCGCAAGTTTAGCTACGCCTTCTTGATCTAACTTTCGGCCTTGCGGCGAAAGGTAAATCGTTCTGACATCACCACCTGCAGCAGCTTTAGCGGCGCGAATTGCATCCGTTAAAGGCTGTACCATCATCAACATACCAGGGCCGCCACCAAAAGGTCTGTCGTCAACAGTGTTATGTTTATCCGAGGTAAAATCCCTTGGATTCCAGCACTGTACGTCGATTAACCCATTTTTGACTGCCCGGCTGGTTACACCGAATTTTGTCACAGCATCGAACATCTGTGGAAATAAGGTTATAACCCCAAACCACAATTTTGGCTGTTCGGCCATTAAAACTCAGGATCCCAGTCGACAATGATCCGACCTTGCGTTTTATCAACCGCTTTAATGACAGAGTCAGTTAAAAACGGTAACAAACGCTCTTTCTGACCAAATGCATCATTCCGGTTGGCTTTCACAACAATAACGTCGTTTGAGCCTGTTTCCATCATGTCCACTACTTCACCTAAGTCGTAGCCAGCTTCGGTTACTACGGTCATCCCCATCAGGTCTTTCCAGTAATAATCGCCATCTTCGAGCTTTGGTAAGGCTGCGGGCGTCACTGCGATGTCAATATTGACAAAGAGTTGCGCCTGATCACGGTCATTCACGCCTTCAATTTTGGCAATTAAGCCATTACTGTGACGCTTCCAACTGCTGATCTGCACTGGTCGCCAGTTACCCTGCTGTTGAATTTGCCAGGGTGTGTAATCAAATATCCCTTCCGGGATCTCTGTGTAGGAGTTTACTTTTAGCCACCCGTTGATGCCGTAAACAGCACCAAACTTACCTAAGACAACTAAATCTTTACCGTTCAAGGTCAAACTCCAACCAGATTGCTAAATTAAGCAGAAGCTTTTTTAGCTGCTTTTACCAATGAAGCCACGCGATCACTTAAAGAAGCGCCTTGCGCTACCCAGTGATCAACACGGTTCAGGTCGATACGCGCTTTCTCTTCAGTACCGCTAGCGATTGGGTTAAAGAAACCCACGCGTTCAATAAAGCGGCCATCACGAGCAAAACGGCTGTCTGCGACCACAACTTGGTAAAATGGACGCTTTTTCGCGCCACCACGTTGTAAACGAATAGTTACCATACCGTCCTCTAAATCAATCGTTCAGGTTTTTGAAATAAAAATCCCTGCAGTCAAACCACAGGGACGCCGAATTGTACGGATTTTTGCCATGAATGCAAGGCATTTCACGGTTTGGCCCGGATTTGACTGGCCAACTCAACGTGTATACTTGGCGTTATTGCTTTACAAATCCGCTATGGTACAAAGTGTTGTCAGCCAAAACACTCTTCGACTATATCATGAAGGCATCATGATGCCCGTACGCTGAAACAGATAAAATACCCGATGCTGCGAGAACATTAACAGCAGCAACGCATGCCAAATAGCATCATAAAACGGATTGCGGCAGTGCATAAGTTATTACTGCAACAGAGTGAGCAGCACGTTGTACATCAGCCAGCGCCTGTCAAAAAGTGTACAGCGCCTATACTTCAACAGCTAATAGTGAATAAGGGCAAAGCGGAATTCTGAAGAGATATTAAACACTCGCCTTACGACCCAAAGCAAAAACCGGCAACACAGTGCCGGTTTTGTCTCTCAAGAGAGTAAACATCTAAACATCAACGTGGCGGTAACATACCCGGAGGTAATTTGCCTCCCATGCCACGCATCATTTTCATCAAACCACCTTTGCCGCCCATTTGCTTCATCATTTTTTGCATTTGCATAAACTGTTTCAGCAATTGATTGACGTCTTGCACCAAAGTGCCAGAGCCCGCCGCAATGCGTTTTTTACGCGAACCTTTAATTAAGTCTGGGTATTGCCGCTCTTTTGGCGTCATCGAATTGATGATGGCTTCCATTTTACCAAACTGCTTGTTATTCATTTGATCTTTGGCACCGCTCGGCAGGTTTTTCATACCAGGCAATTTATCCAGCATCGACATCATGCCGCCCATACCGCGCATCTGCACCAGTTGATCACGAAAGTCCTCTAAACTAAAACCTTGGCCTTTCATCATTTTGGCGGCGACCTTGGCCGCCTGATCACGATCAACCTTTTGCTCAAGCTCTTCAATTAAGCTCATCATGTCGCCCATACCAAGGATACGCGAAGCGATCCGGTCTGGGTGGAATGGTTCTAAAGCATCAGATTTTTCGCCCATCCCAATAAACTTGATAGGCTTACCAGTAATATGCCGGATCGACAACGCCGCACCACCGCGGGCGTCGCCGTCAGCTTTTGTCAGAATAATGCCCGTGAGTGGCAATGCTTCATTAAAAGCTTTCGCGGTATTGGCGGCATCCTGACCAGTCATTGCGTCGACAACAAACAAGGTTTCAATTGGCTTAATCGCAGCGTGTAAGGCTTTGATTTCATCCATCATTTCGCTGTCTATGTGCAAACGGCCGGCGGTATCTACCAATAGCACGTCAAAAAAACCAAGCCGCGCCTGAGTAATAGCTGCATTGACGATATCGACCGGTTTCTGGCTGATGTCACTTGGAAAAAACTCAACCCCAACTTCCTTCGCCAACATCTCGAGCTGCTTAATAGCCGCCGGACGATAAACGTCAGCCGACACCACCATCACTTTTTTCTTTTTGCGCTCTTTTAAGAACCTTGCAAGTTTACCGACAGAAGTTGTTTTACCTGCCCCCTGTAAACCCGCCATCAGCACGACCGCCGGCGGTTGAGTATTTAAGGTCAGCTCTTCGTTAGCTTCCCCCATAGCCTCTTCTAAAGCTTTTTTAACAATTTTTAAAAATTCCTGGCCTGGCGTTAGGCTTTTACTGACTTCTAAGCCCACCGACCGCTCTTTCACCTGATTGACAAAATCACGCACAACCGGCAACGCAACGTCGGCTTCTAACAACGCCATCCGCACTTCGCGTAAAGTTTCTTTAATGTTGTCTTCAGTCAGGCGACCACGGCCACTGATGTTTTTCAGGGTTCGGGTTAAACGATCGGACAGGTTTTCAAACATGTTTAGTTACCAGGGAACTCAAAATGGCGCTGATTATAACCGAGCTAGACGCTGCCGTCAGCCGTTGGCTCTGTCATTATCACAAAGCTTGCAATACAATAGCTTTTTGCGCCTTAAATTGGAATTATTCGCATGTCGTTTACCCTGCTGCCAATCTTGGCTTTTGTTTGTTATCTGACTGCGACTGTTGCAGTAACGCAGCGGTTGTACCATGCACAAGGTCCAAAATTTAAACTGGTATTTACCGCAGCAACAGCGGGCATCGTGCTGCATATGTTAGCGTTAAGCCAAGCGATGTTTGCTGCCGATGGTCAAAATTTTAGCTTATTAAATGTCAGTTCATTGGTCTGCTGGCTGATAACAATCTCGCTCACGCTGACAGCACTTCGAACACCAATCACCTTATTATTACCAATTGTTTATAGCTTTGCCGCCATAGTGCAACTGACGGTAGGTCTGTTACCCGGGGGTGCTCAGGTTCAACATTTTGAACATAATCCTTGGTTGTTACTTCATGTGGTGGTCGCGTTTATTGCTTATGTCATGTTAATCATGGCGACGTTGTATTCTTTTCAAGTAAGCTACATCAGCCAAAGACTAAAACAGAAGACGCCACTACAAACGGGCACGGTCTTTCCGCCGTTAATGCAAGCAGAAGAACTATTATTCCGCTTGGTACTTGCCGGCACTATACTGCTTGGCTTAACACTTCTTAGTGGCGCTATATTCACTGATGACTGGTTCGCGAAACATAATATTCATAAGAATGTGTTAAGCCTGATGGCCTTTTTAGTGTTTAGTTTATTATTACTTGGACATGCCAGACTTGGTTGGCGCGGACGTATTGCGAATGCTTTTACTATCAGTGCCAGCCTTCTATTAACTTTGGCCTATTTTGGTAGTCGCTTTGTCCGCGAAGTGTTGCTAGAACGGCTGTAATTCTTGACTAGAACCGCACTTTCGCATATTAAGTAAGGCTTATTGGCAATAAAGGTTAAATCTCTTGGACGATATATCGACCAGCACGCTGTTTATTACTCTGGGTGTCTTGGTTTTTTGCTCTGCTTATTTCTCTGCCACTGAAACTGGCATGATGTCGCTCAACCCTTATCGACTAAAACATTTGGTCAATGAAAATCATGCGGGTGCCAAAAGAACCAGCTTAATGTTGGAAAAACGGGATCGGCTGATTGGTTTGATCTTGGTGGGTAACAATTTAGTGAATGTTGCAGCTTCGATGATTGCCGCGGCATTAGGCCAACGACTGTATGGCGATTACGGTATTGCACTTGCAGGGTTGTTCTTGACCTTGGTGATTTTGATCTTTGGCGAAGTAACGCCTAAAACACTTGCCGCATTGCATCCTGAAAAGGTCGCCTTTCCTAGTTCGTTATTGCTAAAGCCAATGATGACACTATTGTATCCAGTGGTTTGGCTGGTCAATTGGATTTGTAACAACATTCTGAAGGTTTTTGGAGTCAGCTCAGACCATCATCATGGCCATAGCTTGAGCAATGAGGAACTACGCACCGTGGTGCATGAAGCTGGCGCACTGTTGCCACAACAGCACCAGAATATGCTGGTTGGGATCTTAGATTTAGAAAATGCCACAGTAGAAGACATTATGATCCCACGTAATGAGCTCATTGGTATTGATATCAACGATGAATGGAAAGACATTGTCCGCCAGCTCGCGAACACGCAGCACAGTCGTATTTTACTGTATCGCGACAGTATTGATGATGCTATCGGATTTTTACACACCCGCGATGTGATGCGGCTGGTATTAAAAGAGCAGCTGACAAAAGCGACATTATTGCGATCGGTCAACGATATTTACTTTGTGCCGGAAGGTACTCCGCTTAATACCCAGCTAATGAAATTTCAGAGCTCAAAAGAGCGAATTGGTCTCGTGGTCGACGAATACGGCGATATTCAGGGGCTCGTGACGCTGGAAGATATTTTGGAGGAAGTTGTTGGCGAATTCACCACCCATATTGCAGAACAAAACAACGAAGAAATCACGCCACAGCCAGATGGTTCATTTTTGGTGGATGGTGGCATTAACCTTCGTGATCTTAATCGAGAAATGCAGCTGAATCTGCCAACGGATGGTCCGAAGACCCTAAACGGTTTAGTACTGGAATACCTAGAAGAGATCCCGCAGGCCAATGTCAGCCTGAAGCTGTTAGGTTACCCGTTAGAAATTGTCGAAGTGCAAGACAATATGATTAAAACTGTGCGGATTTTACCACATTTAAAAATTGATGGTTCTTCCTAAACAGGAAAGTCTGTTTTTGACAGCCTTCCCCACAATAATTATTTTTGCTGTTTAGCAGAGATTTTATTTTTTAGTTAAAAATCAAAAATTTAGGCGTTAAGCATTATCTAAATAATTTTTCAAATTGTGCTGAACTTTTATGGGTGATTCGCTTCTAACACTGTGAATGGATTCAACCAAGTTTTTGTTTTCATCCCTGGATTCTCCCTATCCTTAGTTTGCGGTCACTGATGTGGCCGCTTTTTTTGCCCGTTATTTATCCGAAAAATACGATGGCATGCAAGCACGATTTGTCATTTGATGGGTAGAAAAACAACCTTCCAAAAATAGAAAAGGCGCCTGCTGCGCCTTTTCTAAATATCAAACAAATTAGTTATTTATCGCACAGCTGTACCGCATTCTCGACAAAATATTGCTTTAAATAGCTATCAAAACTAAGTGTATCCTGTTGTTCGATTTGTTGCTGCGCACTGAGTGATTCCACAGTCATCTGGCTGAATTCTGTTTCTGAATAAAACTGATAATCTGTCGCTAGCAGCGTTTTCTGATGCGACGCGGCAAGGTCTAAACTGAATTGTGAGTTATCTTGTTTGCTCGCTTTAAGCATCGACAACAACTGACCTGAAAAGGTTTTAGCTGGGTCTAACAGACTCAGGTAAAAATGCTTGATCACCGCCTGATATTTTTCGCCACCATAAGCACTATCGAGCCAATGCGCTAACGGCATCAAATCGGCAAAGAGTTGCTCGGCCCAATCTTGCATCAGTCTAGGTGTGACGCCATCCTGTAATTCCAGATTGAGTCGGCGACCATCCGTCACTACTTTTCGTAGATTCTGATCGGCAAGCTCCTGCTCGTCGGCAGACATCAACGGGCTTTGTTGGAACAAACAATAGAGTAAAAACACATCTAAAAAACGCATTTGTTCCGCAGTAATACCAATAGCACTCAATGGGTTGACATCAAGTGCTCGCACTTCAATGTATTCAACACCACGTTTCGCCAATGCACAGGTTGGACGTTCACCACTTTGGGTGGTTCGTTTTGGCCGGATGGTCGAATAAAATTCATTTTCAATTTGTAGAATATTGGTATTCAGTTGCTGGTATGTATCATCAACTTTAATGCCAATCCCCTGATATTGAGTAGAAGGCGTCGTTATTGCCTGCTGTAAACCCTTGATATAGTCAGGAAGATTGTTGTAACTCACATTTAATGCCGACTGGGCACTATTGGTGTAACCCAAATCACTCATCCGCAGACTGGTCGCGTAGGGCAAATACAAGGTGCCTTTGCCTAATAAGTCAAAAGCATATTTACTCTGGCGTCCTTGTAAAAAAGATTTACACAACGCGGGGGACGCGCCAAATAAATAGACGATAAGCCAGACGTATCTTTTGTAATTCCGGATCAGTCCAAAGTATTGCTCGGACATAAAATCAGCCAATTCAGACGTGTCGCCGAGCATGGCCTGATAGTGCTGCCAAAATTCTGTGGGAACTGAAAAATTAAAATGTACACCGCTAATCGCCTGCATCATGCTGCCATAGCGATTCTTTAAGCCCTGCCGATACACGGTTTTCATCCGCCCTACATTAGACGTACCGTAATAGGCTAACCGAATTTCATCCTGATGCTTAATAAAACACGGCATGCTGCCGGCACCCAGTTGCTCGCCGGCTAAGTGACTCAAGGCAAAATGATGAATATCGGTGAGCTGAGCAACGGTCACCTCAATATTAGTTTGTGCCGGCGTGATAAACTCCAGCAGCGACTCTGAAAAATCAGTGGTGATCAGTGGGTGCGTCAACGCAGAGCCCAGTGCCAATGGATGATCAAGCTGCGACAATCGTCCGTCCGGTTTGATCCTTAAGGTTTCACGTTCAATCCCCCGACGGATCCCGACAATACTTGAACTCCAAGATGCTGATTGCAGCGCCGTGATACGTTCAGAAAAAAGCTGACTCAAGTGTATTCCTTAGTAAGGACCCAGTGACTGGATCATTGGGCGGCAGAAGAAAAAAAACAAGGGCAATTTCTCAACGGTATGAATTTAGAGGATTACTCTTCTTCGTCCGCTCGTTGCCGCCGTTTTTGTTGCGATTGTACTATCCGGCGCATGATATCTTTCCATGACACAATTCCGATCAATCGTTGTTGGCTATCAACGACCGGCAAACAACTGATATTGCGTTCAACCAGCAATGACGCGGCCTGCAATATACCCATATCTTGTGACACACTAAACACGGGTGCAGACATCACCTGCCGGACTTTACGACTTTGCATATACAATTCGGTGGTACTTTCTGACGCTGAATCCATGATCGGACTTAACGCCTTAAAATAATCTTTCACCGAAACAATACCTACTCGCCGATGCATACTATCGATCACCGGCACATGCTGAAATTTGGCGTCAACAAATAAAGTTCGTAAACTTGCCAAAGTAGCGTCTTCAGTCGTGACCCGTACCTTTTTCGTCATAATTGCCGCTAACGACATACTTTGTCCCTAATTTCGTTAATGCTCTTATCTAATAATATAGTAAACTACTGTAACACCAGCTATTTTAAAGTCCAATGGGGCCGTATGCACCGTAATAATCAAGCTATTATTAATGCCGAAATCACCTTTCCAGCCAATGTCGAGCTCATTTCAACGACGGATACCCGCGGCGTGATCACGTATGCCAACGCTGCTTTTTGCGAAATTTCTGGCTTTAGCCGCGAAGAGCTGCTCGGTAAAAACCACAATATCGTTCGCCACCCAGATATGCCTAAGGCCGCTTTTACCGATTTGTGGCAAAATCTACAGCAGAAACGACCGTGGCGAGGTATGGTAAAAAACCGCTGCAAAGATGGTCGTTACTATTGGGTTGATGCTTTTGTCACGCCTCTTTATCAACAACAAAAATTAGTTGGTTTTCAATCGGTACGAAAATCCCCCACTCGTCAACTGATCAACCGAGCCGAATATTGCTATCAACAAATTTCACAAGGAAAAAACCTCAGTGGATGGCGTTTAAATCAAAACTTACGTAGTTGGACTGCAGTCATCGTCACTTTGTTAGCTACGGCGCTGAGTAGTTTTTGGATTTCCGCTTGGTTTTCACTCGCGTTACTGCTGCCATTATTCTATCTGGGCTGCTTTTATGACGAGTTACTGGTTATTCCGGCCAGACTCAAAACCTTACTGCAACAATCCAATTCAATAAGCCGCTTTATCTATGCCGAAAACGGCCCATTTGGCATTGCCGACTTTCAGCAACAATTACAACAAGCAAAGCTAGACACTGTACTCGGTCGTACTGGTGATAGTACCGCACAACTGAGTTTAATTGCCGATACCTTGTCAGAGGCCGTCGCGCAAACGACAAGCGGCATCGCACGGCAGCAGCAACAATTGAGTCAGATTGAACACGCCAGCCAAGAGCTCATACAAAGTGTTGAACAAATATCGGTCCACACCAACGAGACCACAACACAAGTTGCCGCCACTCACCAGATTTGTCAGCAAGCACAACAAGCGATGCAATTAACCGCCGGCACGGTGAAAACACTCGCCAAAGAAGTGGAAGGCGCCGCCAGCACCGCAGATGGGCTTGCTGTCGAGGCACAGCGAATTGGCGCTGTGTTGACAGAAATTCAAGGGATTGCGAATCAGACCAACTTGCTGGCGTTAAACGCGGCAATTGAAGCCGCCAGAGCCGGCGAGCACGGCCGTGGTTTTGCAGTTGTCGCCGACGAAGTTCGGGCGTTATCGTCTCGGACACACAAAGCGACTGAGCAAATCCAACAATCCATTGGTGAAATCCAACAAACTCTGTTGAACTGGAGCCAAGTGATGCTGCAAAGCCGACAACAGGCAGAGCACTGTGTCACGCAAAGCGATATTAGTCAGCAACAAGTGAATGATATTGTCCGTATGGTCAATCAAATAGAAACAGCATCAGGACAGATTGCCCAGTCGACGCAGCATCAAAATGTAGTAGCGCATCGCGTTGCCAGTTTTGTGTCTGATATAAATCAAATTGGCCAGGATAACAGCAGCAATATGCGGTTGGTCGCCGACAATAGCGACAAACTTCATCACAAAGCAACTGAACTGACCGATTTGGCAAGAACTTTCAGCGCTTAAACACTATTGAGCCCAATTTACTGACATATCCACCATACAGCTTGCAGCCTATTGCGGTGATCAAGCTGTATGGTCTTCCGATCCATCTGCCACCACCCATGCATTTTTGACCCACAGCAAGCTTTTTTTTAAATCTTCGTTACACTTGAGTTTGGTGACTGCAATTGTGCTGGGGCGTCATATGCTGACTATATTCAACGCATTAAAAGTGTCTTTGGTGATCCACTGCAGCTGCTTTTTAAGCACTCTAGCCATGGCCGAACAAATTATGTATCAATGGCGCGACAGTAATAACGTCTTGCATGTCAGTCAACTACCGCCTGCAAATATTGATTATCAGACCGTAGTCTTGGGCGGCAAGAGCACTACCCCGACTGCAACTCCGACAACGCCATTGCTTAGAAATAACACCCCCGAAGCTGAAAAGAATTGTTCAAAAGCGCAAGAAAACTTACGGATCTTGCTGCAGGAGTTGCCGGTTTATATCGATCTCGAAGACGGCAGCAAACAATTACTGGATAGCGTCAACCGTGAACAACAACACCAGTTGGCTAGCAAGCAAATTGCGTTATATTGTCAGAAACCTACTGGGCGATCGTCTCGGTAGCAGGTTGCACTTGCTGCGGCCTATTTTATCCAATCGCGATACCGAGTACAGCGTAAATACAGCGAAACAGCCTCCTCGAAAAATTTGCCAAAAAAAACGAGCCAGTAAAGCACTGACTCGTTGGTGACGTTACATAATGATCTACTCATCGCTACGCTATTCGGCGCGACTACTGACCACAAACTTATCTTGCACGACTTCGATATGCACTACCGAGCCTGGTAATATTTCGCCGCGCAATAAAGATTGCGCTAGCGTATTCTCGACATACTGCTGAATCGCCCGTTTTAGTGGTCTGGCGCCGAATAGTGGGTCAAAACCAACGGCGGCGATTTTCTCCAGCGCGGCATCGGAAACAACAAAACCAAGCTGACGTTCGGCCAATCGCTGCTCCAGACGTTTGAGTTGAATACCCGCAATATTTTTAATTTGGGCGTGATCCAGCGG
>JBBKWN010000185.1:0-6340 GCA_037968955.1 Rheinheimera sp.
GCCGCGCTGGCGACGGCCATTCGGCGACCTGCTGAAAAACCGGCGGCGGACATTAATAGTCTGACCAACCGCGAGTATGAAATTATTAGCTTAATTGCCAAAGGCCAAAGCAATAAACTGATTGCGCGGGAACTCGATATTTCCGATGGCACGGTCAAAGTGCATGTCAAACATCTGTTGAAAAAACTCAACTTACGCTCACGGGTGGAAGCCGCGGTATGGATGGTTAGTCATCAGGGCCGCACCAATTAGCACCGCTTGCAACATCAGCGGCTGATCTAAAACGTGCGGTAACACATCGCGCCAACAGCATTATCACGCAGCAACAACACGCAGCAGCACCAAGCAGCACCAAGAGTGAGCAGCAGCGCAGCCATCATAGCAGCCACTATCACAACCACACTTGAAGTGCACGAACCGTCAGCCGCCACCTAGGAGCAGACCATGGAAACTACCGTAAGAAAACCCCTTATCGCTTTTGACCAAGCGCTGATGCAATTGCTGGAGGCCGTGTCTTGCCAGCTACCGATCTTGCGCCAGCCGCTAGCCACGGCACTGGGTCGTGTGCTGGCGGAGGATGTCTATTCTCCGCTACAAATTCCGGCATTTAACAATGCCGCGATGGATGGTTATGCGTTGCGGTTTGCCGATTTAGCTCAGTTTGAACATTTAGATGTGCAAGGTCAAAGTCTGGCTGGGCATCCTTATCATGGCCCATTGCCGGCAGGCAGTTGTATCCGGATTATGACGGGCGCTCGGCTCCCTGACGACTTAGATACGGTGGTGATGCAAGAGACGGTGACGCTAAGTGGCAGCGGGAAAATTCAGATCCAAACGCAAGTCAAGGCTGGCCAGCATGTGCGGTTGGCCGGCAGCGAAATTGCCAGCAACAGCTTAGTGTTAGGTGCGGGCCAACGTCTCGGGCCATTACAGATAGGCTTAGCGGCAACGTTAGGCTACGCCACATTGCCGGTCTATCGACAGTTAAAAGTCGGTGTGATTTCGACCGGCGATGAATTGGTGGCGCCTGGTTTACCTTTGGCCGACGGGCAGATTTATGACAGTAACCGGTATGTGCTCTGTGCCATGTTGCAGCGTCTTGACGTGGAGTTGGTTGATTTAGGATGGGTGGCTGACGACCCGAAATTGCTGAGCGCGGCTTTTAGTCAGGCCGCACTGGAAATGGATGTGCTCGTGACGAGTGGCGGGGTGTCGGTTGGCGACGCCGATTACACCCGGCAGGTGCTTGAGGACCTCGGTGAGGTCAATTTCTGGCAGGTGGCGATTAAACCGGGCAAACCTTTTGCTTTTGGTCGTCTCGGCCAATGTTGGTTTTTTGGTTTACCCGGCAATCCGGTGTCGGCGGTACTGACCTTGGATCAGTTGGCGCAACCGGCGCTGCGTAAACTCGCTGGTGAGCACCTGGCGGCCATGCCCAACATGGATCAGTTGCCGTACTTGCAGGCTGAGGCGGCGGCGGCCTTTATGAAAAAACCCGGACGGCTCGATTTTCAGCGGGCGACGGTGCAGCAATTCGATGGCAAGCTGTTGGTGCAACCGGTGGGCCAAGATAGTTCTGGCATGTTGTCATCACTGACGATGGCCAATTGTCTGGCGGTGCTGGAACAACCACGCGCTAATATTGCACCAGGCGAGCGGGTGCAAATACAGTTGTTAAGTTCGTTACTGCGTTAACGCCTTAGCTAGCGCTTTCACTAACACCCGAACTAATGCCAGCACTAACGCCAGCACTAACGCCAGCACTAATGCCCGCACTGAGGTGGGCGTTTGGGGTCGCCTCAGCTTTTTTTCACCTCAGTTTGCGCCGTGCGCAGTTTTGCATAAGGTTATTGCGCCTTTTCGCTGGGGAGTACTCCCTTTTTGCCACCCAGTGTTCCGTCGACCATTGATCTAAGTCAACAATACAAAATGCTTAGCGTCGCAAACTCACTCAAACAGGTGAGCTGAGGTATGGGTATGCGGTTGGTAGATTTATTGTTGCAACAATTGCAGCAGGTTGGCGTCAAGCAGATTTTTGGTATTCCCGGTGATTTTGTGTTGCCGTTGTTTCATGCACTGGAACAGGCGGGCAGCATGCCGCTGTATTATTTAAGCCATGAACCTTCGGCCGTGTTTGCCGCTGATGGTGCGTCCCGCAGCAGCAATCAGCCAGCGGCGGTGATCTTGACCTATGGCGCTGGTGCGCTTAATGCCGTGAATGCCGTGGCGCAAGCTTACGTTGAGCAAGTGCCTTTAATCATTATTGCCGGTTTTCCATCACAGCAAGAAATCAATCGTAAACTCGCCATCCATCATCAGGCACGGCATCTCGATTCGCAGCGTGATATTTATCGTGAAATAACCTGCGCACAGGTGCGGTTAGATGATGTGAATACCGCAGCGGCAGAGCTGTGTCGGGCGGTGCAGCTTTGTCAGCAGCAATCAAGGCCGGTGCTGATTGAAATTCCGCGTGATGCTGCTTGCTGGCAGCTGCCGGGCGCGCAGGCACTCGCGGCGGCACAACAATGGCAATTGCCAGCGCCCGGCCAATTGCAACCGATAGCCGACGAGCCACTGCTGGCGCAACAACAGGCGCAACAACAGGCACAACAACAGGCACAGAAACAGACACAAAAACAGGTCGAGCAACAACAGCTGGTACTTGCTTGTGAAGCGATACAGCAGCGGCTGTTGTTGGCGAAAAAACCGGTACTGCTGTGTGGGATCGGCGTCCGACGTTTTAAAGCAGTGGCGCAAGTCGAGCAGCTGGCCAGCCGGTTGCAGGTGCCGATGTTGACCACGCTATTAGGTCGAGCGAGCGTCGACCAACAACACCCGCAATATGCTGGGGTGTTTGTGGATGCGCAGGATCAAGCGCAGCACCGGATGTTGCAAGACGCTGATTTGATTATTTTGCTCGGCGTGATTCAAAACGACAGTAATTTTGCTGCGCATCAGTGCTTGTTCCCTGCTGAAAAACTGCTGATCATCCAGCAACACGAACTAAAAATACCGGGTGTGATTTTTCACAACTTAGCGATGGCCCCCTTGCTAACCCAACTGCTGCATAGCGATTTACCGGTGTTCGCCAACTGCCAAACGGTGCAGAGTAGCGTTGACGTACCAATGACCGAATTAATTGCCGCCAGCGCCAGCCGGTTTAATTCTAGCGCTGTCGTGCGCTTGCTGGATGCATTACTGAGCGCGCAAGCAGCAACAGTGCCGGTGGTCAGCGACATTGGCGATTGTTTATTTGCCTCGCTCGCACTCACAGCGTCGACACTATTGGCGCCAGCCTACTATGCGTCGATGGGGTATGCCGTGCCGGCTGCGATCGGGGTACAAGCGGCCAGTGGCTTACGGCCGTTAGTGCTGGTTGGCGATGGCGCTTTTCAAATGACCGGGCTGGAGCTTGGCCATTGCGCCCGTTATGGTTTTGCGCCCATTGTCGTGCTCTTTAATAACAAAAGTTGGCAAATGATCAGTGCATTTTCGCCGCAATTAGCCTCAACTTCGTTATCTGGCTGGGACTACACCACCATAGCGCAAGGGATGGGCGGAATGGCGCGGCAAGTGTCCAACCTAGCTGAACTCACTGCGGCCTTTACGGCGGCGCTGCAGGAACACGACCGATTTTCGCTGATTGAAGTGTTGTTGCCCGATGGCGGTTGTAGCGACCGCTTACAGCAGTTTGCCGCCGGCTTTTTGGCGGCGCAAGCCAGTGCCCAGTCGCAGGTTTTGCCAGTACCAGGCTGCTGCTTGGTTTAGCGCGGTTCAGCAGAGCGCCGCTCGTTTTCAACTGAGCGCTGCCCGCGTCAACAGAGCGCCGCTCGTTTTCAACTGAGCGCAACGCGCTTCAACTTAGTACAGCGCAGCTAGTGCAGCGCGGCAGCTTTAATATTCGCCCATAGCGCCATGCCGGGCGTCAGTGCCAGCCGGGTGAGGGCAGGTTGGCTGATTTGTGCCAACAGTTGCTGGCCATCCGGCAACGTGAGCGTTAGCAAGTGTTCGGCTGGGTGAGCTGTGGCGCAGCAATGGCTGAGCCGGACCGGCAGCTGAATTTGAATCGAGCTTTGCACCAGCGGTTGTAGGCTGACGCTGACGTCTCTGGCCCGCACCCGTAACCGGCAAGGTACTGGATCACCCCCATCCGGTTGCTGTCGACGCGCTGGCGCGCCGGGATAGGGCAAAGGTGCCGGTAATAAAAACTGCTGTTGTGCCAGTTGAATACAGCAGACCGCTGCCGCAGATCCGCAACCCGCAGTGGTTTGGCTGGCGAATAACAGGCTGAGCGCTTCATGTTGCAGCGCCGCTTGTGAGTGTAACAACGCCGCGAGTGGACCATGCGCCTGAATACGGCCTTGATCAAGCAACAGTAAATGATCAGCCAGTTGCACCACATCTTCTAGCTGATGACTGACCAGCACCACCGGAATATTGATATCACGCAGTAGCTGTTGTAAATAAGGCAGAATTTCTTGTCGGCCTTGGCGGTCAAGGGCGCTAAAAGGCTCGTCTAACAGCAACAACTGTGGTTGTGACAGTAAGGCTCTACCTAGCGCCACCCGCTGTTTTTGCCCACCAGACAATTGCGAGACTTTACGCTCGAGTAACGGGGTTAAGTCAAGCTGTTGATAGACCGGATCTGGCTGCAACTGGCGTAAATGCGGCGCCGCTCTTTGATAACCAAAAAGCAGGTTTTGCAGCACCGATAAATGCGGCAATAAAGTGTCATGCTGACTGACCAGACCAATCCGGCGTTGTTCAGCTAAGCAACGCTGCTGCCCGTCAAGCCAGCAGTGCTCGCCAAAATAAATCTGGCCTTGCGCTTTGTGTTCAAGCCCGGCAATGACGCGCAGCAGACTGCTTTTGCCACAGCCCGAGCGGCCAAAGAGCGCAGTAACACCGCGCCCGGCAATTTCGGTATCGATCTCAAGCTGAAAATCAGTCAGGCTCAGCGCCACCCGAAGCCGCAGGCCAGCAATTGCGGTGCTCGTCATCGGCGCGGCTCCTGCTGGAAGCGATTGAGGCTAAATAGCAATGCCACAGATAACAACAAAATCAGTAACGATAACTGATGAGCCGGCCCATAATTCATCGCTTCGGTATGGTCATAAATCAGCACCGACAACACTTTAGTTTCACCTGCAATGCTGCCGCCAATCATCATAATCATGCCAAATTCGCCTAAGGTGTGCGCAAAAGTTAAGGTGGCGGCTGAGAACAAACCAGGTTTTGCCAGGGGCAGCAAGACATGCCAGCAACGGTCGAATGGACCGGCTCCCAATAAGGCTGCGGTTTCCAAAGGCTGTTTGCCGATGCTCCGAAAACACTGCTTTAACGGCTGCACGGCAAAAGGGAGTGAATAAATCATCGAGCCCAACACCAATCCTTCAAAACTAAACAATAACGGCGGTAACCCCGCCGCAGCCAGCCAGAGGCCAACACCCTGTTGTGGGCTTAATAGCTGGAGCAGATAGAACCCTAGCACTGTTGGTGGTAGCACCAAGGGCAGGGTCACCACCGCGTCAATCAGGCTATGCCTTCTGCCTTGACCAAACGCCAGCCACCAAGCGAGCGGGGCGGCGATCAGCAGTAACAGCAATGTGGTAATACTGCATAATTTTAACGTCAGCCATAACGCTTGCCAGTCGGCTGGACTGAGTTGCAGGAGCGAACTATTCACGGCTGCAGCGGCTCAAGTTGCTGGGGCGTGGCTAATTCTGCAAAACCATAGTAGCGCAGCAAACCTTTGGCCGGTTCGCTGTCGACAAAGGATCTAAACATCAATGCTCGGTGGGTCATTGCCGCACTTCTGATAGGTTGTTTCACCAACATCATGGCGGCGTGCAATGGCTGATGTAGCTGGTCGTCGATGAGCAGATAAGGCTGGTTGCTGCCAGGTTTCTTCAGCAACGCCAGTGCCACTAACGCCGCATCGGCGGCGCCACTTTGCACCAGTTGCAGTGCTTTGGCGACGTTGTCGCCATAAATCATTTTCGGCTGAATGCGGCTCCAAAGCCCCGACTGCTGCAGCGCTTGGCGCGCCCGATCGCCATAAGGCGCATGCTGCGGTTCGGCAATGGCAATGTGTTTAAACTGTGCTCCAGAGAGCTCTGCCAAGGTGTTTGCTATTGGCAGACCCGTTCGGGTCACCAGCACCAAGCGGCCTAAGCCTATTACTTGCACTGGCGTGTGTGCCAAGCCTTGTTGCGCCAGTAAGTCAGCGTAGCTGCGATCTGCTGCAAAATAGAGATCAAAAGGCGCGCCATACTGAATTTGCTGACTGAGTTTGCCCGACGAGCCAAAAATTAGTTCCAGCGGATAACCCGGCTGTTGT
>JBBKWN010000186.1:0-5886 GCA_037968955.1 Rheinheimera sp.
CAATAATTACTTCTGAAATTCCCCCGTATGAAATAGACTACTATTTAGTAAAATTCACTAATTTGTAGCAGCGACATGGCACGAGCATTTCAACAAGACAACCTGATAGGCCAATCCAACAGTTTTTTAAACGTCCTTGATCAAGTGTCGCAAATTGCGCCATTAAATAAACCGGTACTGATTATCGGTGAGCGAGGCACGGGGAAAGAGCTGATTGCCGCGCGTTTGCACTACCTGTCGCAGCGTTGGGATCAAGCATATTTAACGCTTAATTGTGCATCGTTAAACGAAAACTTGTTGGAAAGTGAATTATTTGGCCATGAAGCCGGTGCATTTACCGGAGCGAGCAAACGCCATGAAGGTCGTTTCGAGCGCGCGAATTTTGGCACCTTATTTTTGGATGAGCTGGCAAACACGCCAGGGTTAGTGCAGGAAAAGCTGCTCCGGGTGATTGAATACGGTGAATTTGAGCGTGTCGGTGGCAGCAGAGCAATAAAAGTTGACGTGCGATTGATTTGCGCCACCAACGAAGATTTACCGGGCATGGCCGAGCGTGGCGAGTTTAGGGCTGACTTATTAGACCGACTTGCTTTTGACGTAATTACCTTGCCACCAATGCGTGAACGGCGTGAAGACATTTTGGTGTTGGCCGAACATTTTGCCATTAATATGGCTCGCGAACTTAACTTTGAGCTGTTTAGCGGCTTTTCCGACAAAGCAAAGCGAATGCTGCTTGATCATGAATGGCCGGGTAATGTCAGGGAATTAAAAAACGTGGTCGAGCGCAGTGTCTACCGCACCAACAACCCCTACGTGCCGGTGCATGAAATTTTACTCGACCCATTTGCGTCGCCATATCGGCCAAAGACCAGAGTTCGAACCCAAGATAGAATCAGCATTGTTGACAGTGCACAACCGGCGATAGCAAAAGTCGAGACTTCAGGTGATAATGCACTGTTGCATAGTGCGACGCAAAACTTGCCGGCAGAGGTCACGATGCCACAAGCGGACTTCAGCGAGGGTCAAGATTTTAAAATGTTGTCGGAGCACTACGAAGTTTCGTTAATTAAACAAGCGCTCGCCGCTTGCCAGTACAATCAGAAAAAAACGGCGGAAGCATTAAACCTGACCTATCATCAGCTTCGTGGTTATATGAAAAAATATAAACTGTTAGACAGCCAACAATGAAATCATTTAGTCCTTTTGCAGCCGTTGTTATGCTGGGCATTTTCTGTGTAGCCTGTCAGCCAGTATCGCCTAAGACTAGAGTGAATGGTTTGGTGTATTGCGCCGAAGGCTCACCGGAAAGCTTTAATCCGCAATTAGTGACCTCCGGGACCACCATCGATGCCATAAGTCAGCATTTATATGACCGGTTGTTGGATATCGATGCCACAAACGGTGAGCTGATCCCAGGCCTGGCACAGAGCTGGCAAATTAGCGATGATGGCTTAAAATATCGTTTTCAATTGCGACAAGGCGTAGAGTTTCATCACACCCGCTATTTCACGCCAAGCAGAACATTATCTGCCGAGGATGTGCTGTTTACGTTTGGACGTTTATTGTCCGTGCAACATCCATTTCATCAGACTGCGACGGAATACCCATATTTTGACAGCGTCGAATGGCAGCAGCTGGTGGAGAAGTTAACCATCCTCGGGCCCATGGAAATTGAGTTCACACTTTCCAAACCTGACAGCTCATTTTTATCAACATTGGCTACCGATTTCGCTGCAATTTTGTCGGCAGAATATGGTGCACAGCTTATTAGCAATCATACGCTCAGTGATTTAGATCAACTTCCGGTCGGTACCGGTCCGTTTTTATATCGGAATTACCAAAAAGATGTATTGATCCGATATTACCGCCATCCAAAATACTGGCGTCAACTGCCAAAAATGGAACAACTGGTGATCGATATAGTGCCAGACAATACCAAGCGAATTGCAAAATTACTGACCCACGAATGTGATGTTGCACCGATCCCTCGTTTAGCAGAGCTCACTTTGTTGTCAAAACGGGACGATTTTGTGATCGATGCGCAAACCAGCATGAATGTTGGATATTGGGCCTTTAACACCCGAAAGCCACCTTTTGATCAGGTCAAGGTACGCCAAGCACTGTCGTATGCGATTAATAAATCGAATATTTTACAAGCCGTATATTTTGGTCAAGCAGAGCCGGCAAATTCCTTACTACCGCCAACGTCATGGGCTTACGATAAAAACTTAAATATTCAGCGATTTGACCCACGGTTGGCGAAAAAATTGCTGGCAGAAGCGGGCTATCCACAAGGGTTTAAAATGGACATCTGGGCCATGCCTGTCCAACGGTTATACAATCCGAATGCATTAAAAATGGCCGAGCTAATTCAGGCTGATTTAGCACAAATAGGTGTACAGGCTCGGATTGTGTCTTATGAATGGAATACCTTTCGGCGTAAATTGCGCCAAAATGAACATGATTCTGTTTTGATTGGCTGGTCAGCCGACAATGCCGATCCCGATAATTTTTTACGTCCGTTACTGAGCTGCGCCGCAGCAATTTCCGGCAGTAACCGAGCAAATTGGTGTGATGAAAACTACGACGAACTGATTGCCAAAGCGGTCAATACGCCAATAATGGAAGAGCGCCGTGCTTTTTACCAGCAAGCACAACAATATCAGGCCGAGCAGATGCCACTGGTTCCGATTGCACATTCCAAACGTTTTCAAGTCCGCAGCCGAAACGTCTCAGGCGTAACCATCAATCCGTATGGTGGGATAAACTTTGCGGCAGCAGGTAAATCGCTATGATTTTTCATTATTTGTTACGCCGATTGTTCCTGCTGAGCTTCGTTTTTGTGGCGCTAACTATCTTCGCCTTTAGCCTCGGTTATTTATTTCCCGGCGACGTCCTCAGTAATTTTACCGGACTTCGAAATATCAGCCCGGCCGATGAAATTGTATTGCGACAACAACTGGGTCTCGATCAGAGTTACTGGCAGCAATATATCTACTTTAATCAACGCATTCTCGACGGCAATTGGGCGTTATCGTTCTCCAGCCAAAAAAACGTGCTTCATGAAATTATCAATGTGATGCCGGCGACACTGGAGCTTGCCTCATATGCGTTGCTCCTATCGCTGATTATTGGCGTGCCATTTGGCATTCTGGCAGCGGTGCGAAAAGACAAATGGCTGGACAAGCTTGTCTCTGGCATGGCGATTGTAGGATATTCCATCCCCATTTTCTGGTGGGCGTTGCTACTGATTATGGTCTTTTCTTTAACCTTGGGTTGGTTACCGACATCGGGCCGTCTGAGCGTATTATATGAAGTTCCAACATGGTCTGGATTTATGCTGGTAGATATTCTCCGCTCTGATGTACCTTATCGCGAGGAAGCGCTGTTTGATGCGATCCGGCATCTACTATTGCCGTCTTTAGTCCTTGCAACCTACCCGACCACCGTGATGATCCGTTTTACGCGTGAATCTATGCTTGATGTGTTAGAACAAAATTATATTAAAACCGCCAGAGCGAAGGGTCTTACCCGACTCCAAGTGTTGTACAAGCACGGTCTTCGCAACGCTTTGCTGCCGGTGACTCGCCAAGTTGGCTTACAATTTAGTACATTGATTACATTGGCGATGATTACCGAAGTTATTTTTTCTTGGCCAGGCATTGGCCGCTGGCTGATCGACAGCATTTATCAGCGAAATTTTCCAGCAATTCAAGGTGGTGTGTTGGTGGTATCGTCATTGGTTATTGCAGTCAATATGTTTACCGAAATTTTGCATACACTGCTAAATCCATTGGCCAGGAAGTTCTGACATGAAAAAACTCCGGCTCTATTACGAAGAACATAATAAAGGCCCGTTTAGCTTACTCTGGAAGCACTTTAGCCAACAACATTTTGCCTTTTTTGGCTTTATCGCTTTGCTGTCAATGCTGTTACTTGCCGTATTAACACCGTTTTTAACGCCCCATGATCCCTACCTGCAAAACTCGCAATTGCTGTTAGTACCACCATCTTGGCAAAGCTCGGGTTTAGTATCATATCCGTTAGGAACCGACGATTTAGGTCGTGATTTGATGTCACGATTAATGCTAGGTACCAGCTATACCTTTGGACTGGCGATCCTTGCCGTATTAGGCTCGCTAGTAGTCGGTGTGATCCTTGGCGCACTTTCAGGCATGAGCAAAGGCGTTAAATCGAGTATTTTTAATCATTTACTCGATTTGGCGTTAACGATCCCCTCATTGTTACTCGCGATTGTCATTGTTGCCGTGTTGGGACCTGGTTTAATTAATACCATCTGGGCCATCATGCTGGCGCTGCTACCACAGTTTGTCCATGGCGTGCGAAATGCTATTCAACAACAGCTAAAACAAGACTACGTGACCGCTTATCGGCTAGACGGTGCCAGCCAACGGCAACTGCTACTATTTGTAATTTTCCCAAATCTTTGGGAGCAGCTTGTCCTGTTGTTTACCATGGCCTTGTCGACGGCAGTGCTTGATATAGCCGCGCTTGGCTTTTTAAGTATTGGCGCTCAGTCCCCGACAGCCGAATGGGGTAGCATGATTGCTGATTCGCTGGACTCCATTTACTTGGCACCATGGACAGTTGCACTGCCCGGCTTGATGATTTTTATTACAGTACTCGCGGTCAACCTTGTCGGTGACGGCATCCGGGTCGCTATTAAAAAACGGCGGGAAAATTAATGCAGCTTTTGGATATTCGTAATCTTACGCTGGAATTAAGCACACCTGATGGCATGATCCGCGCGGTCGACCGGGTCAATCTTACCTTAAAAGAAGGTGAAGTCCGCGGACTTGTTGGCGAATCTGGTTCAGGTAAAAGCCTGATTGCAAAAGCGATTATGGGAGTTCTACACGAGCGCTGGAAAATATCAGCCGATAGGTTCAATTGGCGAGGTCGTGATTTATTGCGCCTGCCATACCATGAACAGCGCCGGATTGTCAGCCGAGATATCGCGATGATATACCAAGAGCCAAGCCGTAGCATGGACCCAACCTCTCCCATCGGCGAACAACTGGCTGAATCAATACCAGATGATTTATTGGAAGGCTCTTGGTGGCAACGGGGCTCACAAAGGAAAAAACGCGCAATTGCTTTGTTGCATAAGGTGGGCATTAGAGATCACGCGGCGGTTCTTAGCAGCTATCCATATCAGCTGTCTGAGGGTGTCTGTCAGAAAATAATGATCGCGATGGCGATTGCCAAAAATCCGAAATTGTTGATTGCTGATGAACCGACCACGGCGATGGAAAGTACCACCCAAGCACAATTGTTTCGGTTGCTCGCGAGTTTTAATCAACTGAAAGGCACCTCTATTTTATTAATTAGTCACGAACTAGAGACGGTCGCGCGCACCACCGATACCCTAAGCGTGTTGTATTGTGGTCAATTAGTAGAGGCTGGCGATACGGCAACGTTGTTAAAACATCCGCTACACCCTTACACAGATGCCCTGATTAAAAGTGTGCCTGAGTTTCAACCCGAGCTAGGCTTTAAACAACAACTGTATGCGTTACACGGTAGCATCCCAACTTTACAACATTTGCCAATTGGCTGCCGGCTTGGGCCACGCTGCCCAAATGCTCGCAAAGAATGTGTAAAAACACCCATCTTTGAACGACAGCAAAACCACTACTTTAGCTGTCATTTTCCGCTGTCAGGGAAGAGCAATGAGTAATTTGATTGAAGTGCGGGCTTTAACAAAAACTTATCAAAAAGCCCGTGGCATGTTTAGTCGCCAGACCATCATGGCATTATCCAAGGTAAGTTTTAGCCTTGACGCTGGCCAAACACTAGCGATTGTCGGTGAAACAGGATCCGGTAAAAGCACGCTGGCAAAATTACTGGTCGGTATTGAGCAAC
>JBBKWN010000187.1:0-10178 GCA_037968955.1 Rheinheimera sp.
CTTTGTTATAGTGCAGCTTTTAGCAGTACAGGGTGCATGTCAATGTTAATGGTTGTTTCGCCGGCAAAAGATTTAGACTATCAAACCAAAGCTCCAGACTTTGCCACCAGTCAACCGACTTTGTTGGCGCACAGTAGCGAGCTGGTCAATATTTGCCGCAAACTCACGCCATTGCAATTATCTGAGCTGATGCATATTAGTGACAAACTAGCCGGTTTAAACGCTGCCCGATTTGCCCAGTGGCAATTGCCTTTTACCGAAGAGAACGCCAAACCGGCGTTGTTTGCGTTTAACGGCGATGTGTATCAAGGCTTGGACGCAGCGAGTTTAACCCAAGCACAGGTACTGTTTGCGCAGCAACGGTTACGTATTTTAAGTGGCCTATATGGCGTGTTAAAACCACTCGATTTAATGCAGCCTTATCGGCTGGAAATGGGGACTTCTCTGGCGAATCAACGTGGTCAAAACCTGTATCAGTTTTGGGGGGATCGCGTCACTGAAGAGCTTAATCAACAATTAGAGCAGTTAAATGCGCCGTTGTTACTGGATTTAGCATCACAAGAATATTTCAAAGTTGTTCGGCCAAAATTATTGGCACGACCGGTGCTCAAAGTGCAATTTCGTGATTTTAAAAACGGTGAGTATAAAATTATCAGTTTTTTTGCCAAAAAAGCCCGTGGTCTGATGGCGCGTTATGTCATCACTGAGCAGATTGATCAGCTCTGTGGTTTGAAAGACTTTCACCTTGGTGGTTATCAATATAATGCTGCGGCATCTTCAGACCGTGAATTGGTATTTTTGCGTCGTTTGGCGGACCAATAAGCCCAAAGATGTGGAGATAAATAGCAGGTTTCCTTCGCCGCAAAATTGCGGCTGCGCTTTTACTGCCAGTTTTGCTAAAATGCTGGCCTGACCTTATCTGAGAATCCAGCATGAAATTTCCCGGCCGCCGTAAACTGAAGCATTATTTCCCGGTTTCACAACCTAAACTGCAACTCCCCAGCTTCGAAGTGCGGCCTGAACTTGACACTTATGTGGTGGGCTTGGATCAAACGATTGTTGATGTGATTGCGAATGTTTCTGACGAATTTTTGGCACAGTACAACATTGGCAAAGGTTTATCGAATTTGGTTGAGCACGGTAAGGCGGATCAGATTTATCAGGAGTTGGTGCAAAACGGTGCCATTTCTGACCATTTTGCCGGTGGCACCATTGGCAACACCATTCACAATTATTCGGTGTTAGCAGACGATAAATCGGTGTTACTCGGTGTGATGTCGGCCAGTATTCAGTTAGGCAGCCCTGCTTATCATTATTTATGCCATACCAGCTCTAAAGTGGACATGAACCATTTGCAGGGCGTGTCAGGGGATGTTGGCCGCGGCATCACCATGATTACTCCCGACGGCGAACGGACGTTTGTGATTGATCCGGGAGAAATGGATGCGTTAGCGCCGGCTTATATTCCCGAAGAGATTATTGCCAAAGCTGCCGCTGTGGTGGTAAGTGCGTACCCGCTGCGCGCAAAAGGGCAGCCGATTCAGAGCGCGATGCAGCGGTTACTTGAAGTAGCCAGAGTGCATGGTGTACCGGTAGTGATGAGCCTTGGCACCAAACATCTGGTGGAAGAACACCGCGAATTGATCCTCGCCACAGTGCGTGATTACGTGGATGTGCTGGCGATGAATGAACTTGAAGCTGAAGCATTAACCGGTTTCTCCGATCCGCTGCAAGCGGCGGAAGCGATGCTAGAGCTGACGGATATGGTATTGATTACTGCGGGCCCGGAAGGTTTGTATCTGTGTGGTTACACGGATGAGCCGGGTAAACGTGAAACGACCAACCCGATTAAATCGGGCAGTATTGCCGATTATAATCAGTTTGAATTTAGCCGGCCGGTGCAAAAACAACATTGCAAAAACCCAGTGAAGGTTTATTCGCATATTGACCCCTATTTAGGCGGGCCAGAGCGGATTAAAAATACCAATGGTGCGGGCGACGGTGCACTGGCGGCGATTTTGCACGATATTGCGGCGAATTATTATCATCGTCATGCGTTACCTCTTTCTAGTAAACATGAATTACCTTATTTAGCTTATTCGTCATTTGCCCAGATTTGTAAATATGCCAACCGCGTCAGCTACGCCATTCTGGTACAAAATGCGCCACGGTTGTCGCGCGGTTTGCCGGAAAAAGAAGATAGTTTAGAAGAAGCATATTGGGAAAGGTAAGTAACATCTTCATATTAAAATCAGCTACTTAATTGCTGTTTACTCAAGCCGTCGATCGGCGGCTTGAGCTTGGTCGTCAGATTTTGCCGCTTCAGCGCATCTGTTTGTAATGCCTAGCCAGGCTCTTTATAGTGGGCACTAATTTAGTGTGCCGTGACTCATCTGCCGCAAAATGTAACCAGTTCGTTCTTCGCACTTTGAGCCGATAAGCACCACGTCGTCACTGCACGCTAGAGTGAGGCTCGGCTTTTCCAATTTTCCAACAGAGACCAATCCCTGATGACCTTATTTTGTCGTTGTATGTTGATATTCGGCAGTTTGCTGCTCAATGTCGCGCAAGCTGCTGATATTCAAATTCCAAGAGTAAGCGGAACCATTGTGGTTGATGCCGATTTATCTGAGCCGGCCTGGCAACAAGCGACAGCGGTAGAGATTGTTTACGATACCTGGCCTGCTGAAAATACCCCTGCACCGGTGAAAACCACTGCCTATGTGATGGAAGATGGCGAGTTTTTTTACATCTCATTTATTGCCGAAGATCCAAACCCAAGCCAGATCCGGGCATTTTATCGGGATCGCGACAAAATTTGGAATGACGATAATGTAGGCATCAAACTTGATACCTACAACGACAGTAAGTTGGCCTATCAATTTTTTATCAATCCATTGGGTGTGCAGGCTGACGCGATTGAAAATGAAATCACTAAATCTGAAAGTGACGCTTGGGATGGGATCTGGCATAGCGCCGGTAAAGTCACGGCGACCGGTTATCAGGTTGAAGTTGCCATTCCACTTCGGATGCTAAATTTTAACGACCAACTGGCGATGCAAAAGTGGAAACTGGAGCTGCTACGGTTTTATCCTCGAGATATTCGTCATCGGTTATCTAGCAATAAAATTTCACGGTCCAATCCCTGCTGGATTTGTCAGATGTCGCAAGCGACCGGTTTTGCCGGTGCCAAACAAAGTAATCACTTTACCTTAGTCCCCGCATTGGTGATGGGCGCCAGTCAGCAACGTGCAGTTGCCGCAGGCGGCTCAGGCGATTGGCACACTGAAAATAACCTCGAACCGAGCCTTGATGTGAAATGGAGTGTCACGCCGGATATCAGCTTCAATGCCACCATCAACCCCGATTTTTCGCAGGTGGAAGCGGATGAAGCACAGGTGTCGGTTAACGATACCTTTGCCTTATTTTTTGATGAAAAACGGGCGTTTTTTCTTGATAACGCTGATTATTTTTCATCGCCGCTCGATTTAGTTTATACCCGCAATGTGTCCTCGCCGGATGCAGGCGTGAAGCTGACCGGTCGTCAGCAACAACAAGCGTTTGCGTTTTTTGCTGCCAACGACAAAACCACCACTTTTATTGTGCCTGGCAATATCAGTTCAGATATCGCCTTTTTAGATCAGAAAAGTGAAAACGCGGTGCTGCGATATCGCAACGATCTGACACCGGAATTATCGGTCGGTTGGATCAGTACGTTACGGCAGTCTGAGGACTACCATAATTTTGTGCATGGTGCGGACGTTAAATATCAATGGAATGACCAGAACCGACTGATAGCACAGCTGCTGCGCAGTGATAGTGAATATCCCGAAGCATTGGCTGCTCAGTTGGGTGGCGAAGCCGCGCTGCGGGCATCGGCCGTGGGGATAACTGATAGTTCGCAATATATTGATTATCAGCATGAAAATCGTGATTGGAGCTGGTATAGCCGTTATCTGGCGATCGGTGATAATTTCCGCGCCGACATGGGTTATCAACCTAAAACTGACTTTAATAAACAAACCCACGGCGGCAGCTATCAATGGTTCTCCGATAGCCAATGGTGGAACCGGCTGCAAATTTGGGGGGATTGGGATATTACTCACAATACAGACGGTGAGTTGCTCGAAAAAGAAGCGGAGATGGAAGTCAAGCTTTGGGGCGCAGCGCAATCGTTTGCGTTTTTGGGTTTAACCAACCGCGATCGGGTAGGCAGCCGCTTTGATCAAGGTCGCTTGCGGGTCGATGGCAATAGCCAATTGTTTACCGAAAATACCATCAATGCCGGTACCGAAATGCAGCCATATTCCGGTGTTTTTGTAGGGATGGAGGCGGAAGTTGGCAAAAAACTTGATTTTCGTAACAACCGCTTGGGTGACGCTTTAGAATTGTCGCCAGAACTGAAGTGGAACGTCGACGCGCATTTACAACTACAGGCGCGGCATATTTACCGTACGTTAGATGCTGATTCGAAAGAAGTTTTTACCGCGAACCTGACAGATTTACGGCTAAGTTATCAGTTTTCTGTGCGAAGTTTTATTCGATTAGCGCTCATTTATTCGGATATCAGACAAAACCCACTGAATAACAGTGGCGATGTCACGGCGCGGTCGAAAAACCTCGGCTCGCAGTTGTTGTATTCTTATAAGTTAAATCCACAAACCCTGTTTTTTGCGGGCTACAGCGACAACGCTATTCGCGATGATGAAGTGCAAGATTTAACCCGCGCCGAGCGTTCGGTATTTATGAAATTCAGCTACGCTTGGATGTTGTAACTACCGGGGAAGGGGCGGCGCGCTCAGGTGCTGCCGCCATGGGCTTGACCGCAATGACAACGACATTTATCGCAGACAAATAAAAAGGGCAGCGTTTTACGCTGCCCTTTTTATTGTGTTTTAGCGCTTCTGCGCTTCAGTACTTCAGTACTTCTGCACTCTAGCACTCTAGCACTCTAGCACTTCCGCGCTGAAGCAGGCTAAGGCTGCACTAGTTGCGTGCCTTGGCGGCCTTTTTCAGCGCTTTTTTCTTCGCCACTGATTTTGGTTTTTTCGTTTTACCCGGCGCTTTGGCTTCTTTGTGTTTTGGCCGTAGCTCTTCAATCACCCGACGTTTGAGTGCCTGCTCGGTGTAACGCTCAACTTTACCGACGATACCAATATCATGGGCTTCCACCAACGAAATAGCGGTACCTTTTTTGCCAGCGCGACCGGTACGACCAATGCGGTGAATATAGATATCGGCGGTGCGCGGCATGTCAAAGTTAATCACGTGGCTGATATCGTCGATATCGAGGCCGCGAGCCGCAATGTCGGTCGCCAGTAAAATCCGCACCTGTCCGGCGCTAAAACGTGATACAGCCGTCATCCGTTTATCTTGTGGCATCTCGCCCTGCAGCCAACAGGTTTTAATGCCAGCCGCTTCTAATTGCCCGGTAAGCGTGGCCAACCGTTCGCGGGTTTTGATAAATACGATGACTTTGGTCATGTCCGGCTGCTTTAATAAATGCAGTAACAACGCCAGTTTATGGTCACTATCATCGGCTAAATGGATCCACTGAATGATTTTGCCCATTTCACGGCGTGGCGGCGCCGCTTCTAACAATAACGGCTCTTTTAAGGCGCGGGTTGAAAAGCGACTGATGGCGACGCCTTCCAAAGTGGCCGAAATCAACATCGTCTGGCGACGACGTTTGGCTTCGACGATAATGCGATCCATTTCGCCGACAAAACCCATGTCGAGCATGCGGTCAGCTTCATCCAGAATCAACACTTCCACTTCATCGGCCTGAAAGCTTTCTTCGTTCATATATTCAATCAACCGGCCCGGTGTTGCCACCAGCAAGTCGTTGTTTTTTTCTAAGGTTTCTTTGTGACTGCCATAGTTAATACCGCCGGTAATCACGCCGCTATTCAGATCAGTGAACTGAGTCAGAATTTTGATTTGTTCAAAAATTTGAAACGCCAACTCGCGGGTTGGTGTCATGATCAGCACCCTGGCAAAACCAGGCTCACGGCGCGGAAAATCCAATAAATATTGAATGGCCGGTAATAAAAATGCCAGCGTTTTACCGGTACCGGTAGGGGCACTGGCCAGAATATCCCGACCTTCCATTGCTGGTGGGATTGCCAGTTGCTGAATACTGGTTGGTTTTTGAAAACCTGCGAAACTCAGTGCTTTGTTGATGTTGTCATCAAACTGAAAATCGTTAAAGGAGGTTATTTCGGCTTGGCTGATTTCTTCAGTCACAGTCACAGTACCTTATCTCTTAAATAAACAAACTAACTTTAGTCGCGCCACGCCGGCTTTGCACCCTACAGGCTGACAAGCGCGTGCTGGATGCCTTACACTGCTGGCAATTGGCAACAGCTATGTTGGCTGCTGCTTAGTAATTTTTAATGTCCCGGGCTGGTGATGAGCACAGGTTTTCGTTGTAAACAGTTTTATGTCGATCATCGCGATTGCGCGATGAAAGTCAGCACCGATGCGCTGCTGTTAGGGGCCTGGACACAGTTGCCTGCATCGGGAGCCATCCTAGATATCGGTACCGGCAGCGGTATTCTGACGTTAATGCTGGCGCAGCGTTGTCAGCTGCAACCTGATTTAATCATTGATGCCATTGAACTTGATGATGCTGCGGCTGATGTTGCTGCCGAAAATTTTCGGCAAAGTAACTGGCACGCGAAGATCCGCTTGATCAAAGGCGACATTCTAACCTATCCGGCCAGTGCTGACCATCCGTCTGACCGGCGCTATAGTCTGATCATCAGCAATCCACCGTTTTTTGTCGATAGCCTGAAGGCCAGTGATCCCAAGCGTCACCAAGCTCGACATACCGATAGTTTGTCATTTGCGGATTTACTGGCCGTCGCGGCGACACTCTTAGCCCCCTCAGGGACGTTGAGCTTGGTATTGCCGGTGCATGCTGCAATGCAAATTATTGCGTTGGCAAGGCACAGCGGCTGGTATCTGCAACGGCAGTGTTTGGTGCAAACCACTGCGGCCAAAGCGCCCATTCGCAGTTTAATGAGTTTCCGTCGTTTGCCCGCAACCGAGCCGCCAGTGCAACAGCAGTTACTGATCCATGACGCTGATGGCGGTTATAGCGCAGGCTATCGTCAGTTATTGCGCGATTTTTATTTGAAATTTTAACTGTGAAGTAAGGCCAATTCTGATGTCGACGATGCCGCTAAGCCCCAACGAATGGTTGCAACTAAACCTACAGCAGCAAGGATTACACCAGCCGCAACATGGCAAAGCGGCCACGCTGGCAATGATTAAACAACTAAGTTATGTGCAGATTGACTCCATCAACGTTGTTGAACGAGCGCACCATCATGTCTTGCAAAGCCGAATAGCCGACTATCAACCGCCATGGCTCGATGCGCTGATGGCTGAACGGGAAATTTTTGAATATTGGTCGCACGCTGCTGCTTATTTACCGATGGCTGATTTTCGTTTTAGTCTGTTTTCCAAGCAGCAGCTTCAGCAAGGGAAAAAACACTGGTTTGCGCCGGATCATCATATGATGCAACAGGTGCGGGCTCGGATCAGCGCACAAGGCCCGCTTAAAGCCAGTGATTTTACGGCTACTGAGCAAAAAAACGGCGCTTGGTGGGATTGGCAACCGGCCAAACAAGCGTTAGAACAGCTATTTATGCAAGGCGAGCTGATGGTGCTGCGCCGTGAAAAGTTTCAAAAAGTGTTTGATTTAACTGAACGGGTGTTGCCATCAGGGCTCGATTTACGGGTGCCTGCTGTTGAAGAGTTTGTCAGTTATCTGATCAATCGTTACCTGCAAAGTCATGGTTTTGGTAGCGCGGCACAAATCAGTTATTTGCGCACCGGTTTAAAAGCGAACGTCCAGCAACAATTGTTGGCACGGCAGGCTGGCGGTGAGCTAGGAAGTTTTCTCCAGCAAGGCCAGCGTTATTTTTATAATCAAAACTTGCCAATGCTGTTGGCACCGTCACCACAAGTGCGTTTATTAAACCCTTTTGACAACTTAGTCATTCAGCGCCAACGGCTGTTGCATTTGTTTAATTTTAACTATCAGATAGAAGTGTATGTACCATCAGCAAAACGAAAAATAGGCTATTACAGTTTACCCATTTTGTATCAACAGCAATTTATTGGGCAGATGGATGTAAAAGCAGTTCGCGCCCAAAAGTTGTTGCTGGTACAACATCTTGTACTTTCGCAAAGTACCGCGTTAACCGAGGAATTACGCCAAGCACTGTGGCAGGCACTCAATGACTATGCCGCCTTTAACGGCTGCGAACAATGGCAATTGGTCAAAGCAGAGCCAGTGATTACCCATTGGTTAAATCGATGAGCAGGGTCGGTCAGACAATAAGATCCAGCGAGATACGGCTCTTGCAGCACACGTGCTGGTGTTTTTAAAGGGTCATGCGGACAATTTCATTTCAAGAAAGCGGACCAGCGAACGAAAGAACACCGCCACTTTTGAACTTCGCGAGACACTTTTCATGGCAGCAAGGTCCTGCTGATCAAGCCAATAACCACCTACCATCACACCTACCGGGTATTCCAAAGCGGCAACATCAGTTAACGGATCTTTCGCGAGCAAGACAAGATTGGCGCGATAGCCCGGTAATATCAGGCCGGTTTTTTCGAAACCAAGTAACTCAGCATTACGCCGGGTGGCAGATATTAAGGCGTCAAATGGTGATAAACCTGCAGCCACTAAAAGCTCAAGCTCACGCGCAACAGATTCACCGGGAATAATGCCAAAACCACCGCTGTCGGTGCCGGTTAACAAGGGCACGCCGGCTTGATGCAATAGACCGGTTGCTTTGAGAAAAAATTCGGCATGCGGTGCTTCATAAACCGCTGGGTCCATCTGACTTAAAAATTGCTGTGCGCCTTTTGAAAACCAAGTCACCAGCGGATTAATCATGTCGCTGCCGGGTCGTGTGAAATACGCACCTTTACTTTGCGCAATTAAAACCAGCCGCTGGTGGGCAATCAGCGTTGGTGTGACAGCCTCTCCCGATTGTGCCAGTGTTTTGGCCAGTACGGCCATTTTTTCTGGTGTCAGATCATCGCGCAAACCATGCCAGACGATAGTTTCGATATGCTCAAGCGTGGTTAATCTTTTGCCTAGAGCCGCTTCCCAAGGGATCTCGAATGGTTTTTTCTTTGGCACTCCTGCCGTGCGCTCACCTTCCGGGGAATGTCCACTCACCGTCATCTCTAAAAGCGCCGCTTCGTCGAGAATGGCAGCAAAAGCTTCTGGCGTTAGATTGGAATACACTTTGACATGCCGATATCCAGCACGGTGCTGGTCACGGACCGCTAAACGCGCTTCATCCGCTGTCTCAACCATCGTTTGGATAATATGTTCGTTCGGTCCCGGACTATTTAAAGTCGGGCCCGTCGTGAGGAAATCCGGCGCCAGCAGTTGCCCTTTCGCTTTTTTGTCAATGAGCCGCAGATGAAAGGGATAACCCGACATATTGCGCACACCGGTAACCCCATGCGCCAAGTAAGCCGCAAGCTCTGTCTCGTCATTCAGATGGATATGCGCGTCAATCAGCCCAGGCATCAGTGTCTTGCCTTGCCCATCAATCACCAAAACACCTTGGGGTGCCTTCACTTCACCTACTGCGCCAATCTCGGTGATTCGATCGCCCATCACCAGCACCGCTTGCGCACGTTGCGATAACGAACTTTCGTCAACCATGGACAGCACACGAACATTGTTAAAAAGCACACCGATGGGTTTAGATTCGTCGGGTTTAAGCGTGCTCGGAAGGTGATTGACGATAAACCACAACCATATCGAGAATAAAATAAAAACAATGCCAATCGAGACTCCTGCTCGCTTTAACCATTGTGTTCCATTTTTTGTTTTCAAACCAAATTCCCTTTCATGCAAAGTGACTGAGAGAGCTGCTAACGCAAAGCTTTGGGGCGACTTGATCGCAGCGTAAGCCGTCCCCGCCGCGATAGTGGCGACAACAGCACCTTGTTCGGCATGTAATACTCCATAGCTAGTGTCGCTCTTTGCTTTTAGCCAAAAATGAGCCAACCGCTATTCCTATGCCACTCCCGATCGCAATACCGATAGATAAACTGAATGCCAGAACATTGAAGGTAACCCCCACAGCAACGCCAACCGCAGAACCCACGCCAACGCCTATTGCCATATACTTACC
>JBBKWN010000188.1:0-14851 GCA_037968955.1 Rheinheimera sp.
GGCCAAACGCATTGTCATGCAACCGGTCTTTGACTTCGTTCCAAAGTGCCGCACCTTTTAATGAGGTTTCAACGACTTCATCCAGCACACGTTTGTCTTTTACCCCTTGCAGGCGCAAACCATAGGCAACATTTTCATAAATGGTCTTTGGAAATGGATTTGGTTTTTGGAACACCATCCCGACCTGACGGCGCAGTTCGGCGACGTCGACCGACGGATCATAAATATTCTGACCGTCCATCAGAATTTTGCCTTCAATGCGACAAATATCAACTAAATCATTCATGCGGTTAAAACAGCGCAATAACGTCGATTTGCCACAACCTGACGGGCCGATAAAGGCAGTAACACGCTTTTCCGGAATTTTTAAATTGATGTTTTTCAGTGCCAACGCATCGCCATAATATAGACGTAAGTCATTCACTTCTAATTTCATTTTCTCGTTCGCTAACTGAAGTTCGCTGTCGACGATATTGATCTGCTGTTGTGTCATCTTCTCTACCCGTATTCATCATTTTAGTCGCAGCCAACAAGGAGGCTGGCCCAGCCGCGTAGCATCAATACAATGCTACGCCGTGATTTATATAGCTCTAATCGGATTCGCTGCGATATTTTTCCCGCAACTTTGTGCGCAGGTGAATGGCAGCCATATTCAGCACCATAATCAGCACCACCAGCACCAACGCTGTTGCATACAACAAAGGTCTGGACGCTTCAACGTTCGGACTTTGGAAACCGACGTCATACACGTGGAAACCTAGGTGCATGATTTTTTGGTCAAGATGAACAAATGGGAAATTGCCATCCACCGGTAAGGTCGGCGCCAATTTGACCACGCCAACCAACATCAAAGGTGCAACCTCACCGGCAGCGCGGGCAATGGCCAGAATTAAACCAGTCATCATGGCTGGCGTGGCCAACGGCACCACTACTTTCCACAACGTTTCCGATTTAGTCGCGCCAAGCGCCAATGACCCCATGCGGATGGTACTTGGAATACGGGACAAACCTTCTTCAGTCGACACTATCACCACCGGTAACGTTAACAACGCCAGCGTTAACGATGCCCAGAACAAACCTGGTGTGCCAAAAGTGGGAGATGGCAGTGACTCCTGATAAAACATGGCATCGATGTTGCCGCCCATGATGTAGACAAAAAAGCCAAGACCAAACACACCATAAACAATTGATGGCACACCAGCGAGGTTGTAAACCGAAATCCGGATCACCCGTAATAACGGACCATCTTTGGCATATTCACGCAAGTAAATTGCGGCCAGTACGCCAAACGGCGTCACGATAATCGACATCAAGATCACCATGGTGACCGTGCCGAAAATGGCTGGGAAAATACCACCTTCGGTATTTGCTTCCCTTGGATCATCGGCTAAGAAATTCCAAATCGCGCTAAAATAGTGGCCAACTTTCGCCAGTGCCGACATCGCATTGGGTTGATGTGCATGCACAATATTGTTCAGGCTAATGGTCAACTGCTTACCTTCAGCCGTGGTCACCACTAAATCGTCGCGTTTTGCGGCCGCGTATAACTGCTCTAATTGCTGTTGTAGCTCGGCATATTCGGCATCAAGTTCCGCCCGGTCTTGCACCGCTTGTTGCCGTGCGGTGCCGAGAGTTGCCGGATCAGCGTTGTCGAGCTCCAACCGGCGCTCGATTAAACGCAGGTCATTGAGCTTGCGATTAATCCGACCGATGTCCACTTTTTCAATATCACCAATTTGGTCGTGGATCTGAGTCGCACGCGCTATGCGTTGCACCAGCTCTGGCCATAATGCGGCCCCTTCAGCGACCACTTTTTTCGCTTCAAGTAACTGCAGCGGGAAACCATAAAAATTACCCCACTCACGGCGCTCAATCACAATGGCA
Organism: Rheinheimera sp.; assembly: GCA_037968955.1. Classification (GTDB taxonomy): domain Bacteria; phylum Pseudomonadota; class Gammaproteobacteria; order Enterobacterales; family Alteromonadaceae; genus Pararheinheimera. Next base: position 1,885 of record JBBKWN010000188.1, read on the forward strand.
TTTTGCGGTTTTTGGTAATTGGATAATTGCTGATCTAAAAACCAGCGAAAATCAACGCCATAAACATCGCGATTCCCTAATTTTAACAAATGCCGCTGATAAACAGCCGCCACCTTATCCATCGCCACGCCCGAGTCTTTCAACACCGCAGCACTCACTTCTTCGGTGCGAACTACTTCCGCCAACAAAGTGGATTCCGTGCCATCGGTTTGACGTAGTTGGATCTGTTGCAGATCCGCCGGCCAAAAGTGACTGGCACCATTGACAGTAATTAATCCCATGACGCCAAGCACCATCACCAAACTTAAGGCAATAGCACCGGCGTTTAACCAAATCCACGGAGTTCCCGTTCTGAACCAAGCTCGCATCACTCTGACTCCAAGTTACAGATTACTAAAGCGTTTGCGTAAACGCTGCCGAATGATTTCAGCGATGGTGTTAAAAATAAACGTAAACACGAGTAGCACTAGCGCCGCGAGGAACAACACTCGAAAATGCGTGCTGCCGACGGCCGTTTCCGGCAATTCCACCGCGATATTGGCCGACAAGGTCCGCATCCCTTCAAACAAATTAAAATTGACTATCGGGCTATTGCCGGTGGCCATTAATACGATCATCGTTTCACCAACCGCCCGGCCAAAGCCAACCATTACTGCCGCAAACACGCCAGGACTTGCCGTTGGCAGCACCACGCCCATCATCGTTTGCCAGGCCGTGGCTCCCAGTGCTAATGAACCTTGGGTTAAATGACGTGGTACATTGTAGATAGCATCTTCAGCAATTGAAAAGATATTGGGGATGACAGCAAAGCCCATCGCAATGCCTACGACCAGTGCGTTGCGCTGATCATAGGTAATGCCATTGTCAGTCAGCCACTGGCGCAAGTTGCCGGCAAAAAATAGCTGATCAATCACCGGGCTTGCCAATACGCATAACCAGATTAAACCGACGATTAACGGGATTAAAATCAGCACTTCATAGCCGACACCTAAGCGATTACGCACGGCAGCTGGGGCGTACTGCCACAACCAAGCCGTGGCCAGCATCAAGACGGGCAACAAGATTAAAATCGAGAATACCGCACTTAAATAACTTTCAATAAAAGGTGCCAACCATAAACCAGCTAAAAAACCTAAAATGACGGTGGGTAGCGCTTCCATCAGTTCAATGGTCGGTTTGACTTTGTTGCGAAGTGACGGCGCCATGAAATATGCGGTGTACAACGCGCCCATGAGCGCCAGCGGTGTGGCGAATAACATCGCAAAAAACGCGGCTTTTAAAGTACCAGTGGCAAGTGGCACTAAACTCATTTTTGCTTCAAATTCGTCAGAACCTGAAGATGCCTGCCAAATGTAATCTTTTTCCGCGCGGCCTTCATACCAAACTTCATTCCACATCGCTTTCCAAGACACGTCTGGGTGCGCATTCTTTAGCGAGAAATGTAAAGTTTGACCCTCTTTGGTAAAGGCTAAGAAACTTTGGTTAATCGGTGAAATGGCGATGTGGTTTGCTACCATCCCCTGCATCAAAGGTTCGAGCATTAACGTGCGAGCAGACGTCGCGTAATGAATGCCAAGATAACCTTGGTCATCAATCGCCATAAAACCTTTGCGCGAATATTCAGGTTCAATCTGGGTGATGGCACCTGGATGCTTGTCAAAATCACGGATATGTTTTAAATGAAAGTTGTTGTGCTCATCACGGACTAAAAACCACTGACTGATGTTGCCATCACTGCTACCAATAATCAGCGACACTGAGCCTACTAAAAACTCAATGGCCGTCACTTTTTGTCCGCTAGCGGCGACAGTGACCGCTTCAACATAACGTGCATTGGCCGGTTCACGAATGTCGTAATAGTGAATTTTCCCGGCGTCATCTGCCACAAACAAGTTTTGTAATCTGGTGTCGACCAACAACTTCTGCACCGTTTTTGGCGCATCAGGCAGCTGGTAGTCGGTGCGGACCAGCGTGGTTTCGCCCGTTAGAAATTCAGTCTGACTTTCAAATAAGTTGTAAGACAAATGACCATCTGCAGTAAAGGCGGTGATTGCCGTACCTGAGGGGCCTTCCTGTACCGATAAGGCTTTAATCGCGTGACCATTTGGATCTAACTGGATCGGCGTTTCACCCAGCGGATAAGTCACCACCGGGACAATTTGTCGCTTGTCATTCGGATAACTTAAGTTGTACTCGTGTTTCGCGACCACCACCTGACCATTGCTTAAACCCACAGCAATAATGCCAGAACGAGGCTCGCCTTTGGCAAAGCTGGTAATGGTGGCGTTTGCTGGCAGCGGCAATTGCAATTGCTGCTGCGCCGCGCCGGTTTGGGCATTAAAAAACTGTAACTTGCCTTGTGGGTTAACCACCAACCCCACCTCACCGTATCGCTCGAGATTGACCAATAGCGGCGCCGCTTCATAGCTTGGGTAAGTTTGCTGTTGTTCGACCGATGCCGATGAAAAAATCGGCCCGACTTCGGAAAACAAATAGACAAAAATAGTCGCAAACGCTAGCACGACACTACCGCCGGCAAAGGCGATGCCGTACTTCGACATTTTATCTTTGAGGTAACGCCAGCGGCGAAGCCGGGCTCGGTGTGCACCACTTGGCAACAACGAAGCCGTATGCGTCGTCGCTGTTGTGGCGGGGCTGACTTGGGTCGGTTGCATTGAGGGTCATCCACATCTGACTTTTAGATGCTGTGTACTATAGAAGAGGATTGTGTCAGAAATATTACATTGCAGATTTTTTTCATTTTTATGACAGCGCGTCAGTCAACTGCGCCGATATGGATAGGCAAGCTACTTTATAAAGACAACGACCAGTGTGAAAGCAATGAACAGTATGAAGACAACGAACAGTCACCCAATATAAAAAGGCGCTGAAACAGCGCCTTGCTCTATTACGGCTACGACTTACTTAATGCCTAAGTCGGTTAATGTTTTTGCCGCGACTTTATTTGGTAATGGCACATAACCATCACGTACCACAATTTCCTGACCACGTTTTGACAACACCATCTTCAGGAATTCACGCTCCATTGGCGCCAATTCTTTATTTGGGTGTTTGTTTACATACACATAGAGAAAACGCGACAACGGATAAGCGCCTGACAATGCGTTCTCAGCCGATGCTTCGATAAATGGCGCCCCTTCTTTTTTCGACAAAGGTAGTGCACGGACACCTGATGTGATGTAGCCAATACCAGAGTAGCCGATGCCGTTAATCGATTCGCTCACGCCCTGCACCACTGACGCAGAACCAGGTTGTTCGTTGATGTTGGCTTTAAAATCGCCGTTACATAACGCGTGCTCTTTAAAATAACCGTAAGTACCAGACACCGCATTGCGACTGTAAGTGGTAAAGTCACGATTTGCCCAAGCGCCCGTTAAACCCAGTTGACCCCAGCGCGTGACATCTTCTTTATAACCACAACGACGAGTCGCTGAAAACACCGCATCGACCTGTGCTAGCGTTAAACCTTTTAACGGGTTGTCTTTGTTGATATAAACAGCTAACAAGTCAATTGCGACTGGCACTGCAGTTGGCTTATAGCCATATTTAGCTTCAAACGCTTGTACTTCAGAAGGTTTCATCGCGCGGCTCATCGGGCCGAAATTTGACGTGCCTTCGGTCAGCGCCGTTGGGGCTGTTGAAGAGCCAGCGCCTTGAATTTGAATATTCACATTTGGGTACACTTTGCGGTAATCTTCCGCCCACAGCGTCATCAGGTTGTTTAAGGTATCAGAACCGATACTTGAGATGTTGCCGGAAACACCGCTGGCTTTTTGATAGTCAGGTAACGCCGGATCAACCTTGGTGGTCGCAGCAATACTGCTGAACGACAAAGTCGCGGCAACTAAAGTTGCGGTAGTTAACAGAGTAAAATTTTTCACTGTGCAGTCCTCTTGTGGCTGATGCAGGCCGTTGCCTGTGTAATTCATCGCCATCATAAGAAGTAAATATGACACTATTATGACGCCTGACAAATTAACAGTTGCTATCAAGATGCTGGCATATTGTATTTCTAATTTGAACGTCTATAGTTTTTGCTGGTTTTGCCAAAGCAAGACCAACCTTTGCGACCAACACCGGCAGCTCGGCTGGACATACCAGCGCGCAGCGGTTAAAACTACAATAATAAAATTTGTTGTTTGTTGTACAAATTAAAAAAGGAATTGCGCTATGAAACAGTTAGTTTTGACCCTCATTGGGAAAGACAAAGCCGGCTTAGTCGAACAGTTGGCTACGCTCATCAGCAGCCACCACGGCAACTGGACCGCCAGCAACCTCAGCCACTTAGGCGGTTATTTCGCCGGCATTTTACAAGTTGAAGTTGCCGCGGAACATGCCATAGAACTTTCTACGGCACTGGAGTTAATGCCAGAACTCGATATCAAAATCCACGAAGGGATCACCTCACAAGTGAACGAACACAAATTGTTGAAATTTGTGATTACTGGCAATGATCGGCCAGGCATAGTGCGAGAGTTGTCGTCGGTCATAAAACACAAAGGCACCAACATTGTGCACTTTGAAAGCTCCAAACAAAGCGCGCCAAACTGGGGGGTGCCCCTGTTTAATGCCATCGCAACGGTGGAATTACCCGATGGTTTGGACAAAGACGAAGTCATCCACGCCCTCGAAGACATTGCTGCAGATGTGATGGTCGATGTTGAAAATTTACCTTAAACGCGCAGCAAGGCAGACAAGATAGTCGCCACCGGCTATCTTGTTCATAAATCTTTCATTAAATTGCCATAGAGTAAACCGTCCTCCTATACAGCATTGGTTTGTTTATGAATGCACAACAACTTACAGTGAATGAATTGCATTATTTCCCTAAAGAATTGAGTTGGTTAGCGTTTAATGAACGCGTATTACAAGAAGCTGCTGACGAGCGCAATCCGTTGATTGAACGGCTACGATTTTTGGGCATTTACTCCAATAACATGGATGAGTTTTACCGCGTGCGAGTCGCTGATGTAAAGCGGCGGATCTTGCTTAAGAAATATCAAGCCGAAGAAGAAGACACCGAAGAGTTGATGCTCAAAATTCAGCGCCATGTGCTGAAACTTGGTGACAAATTTAATAGCATTTACTTGGAGTTGTTGCTGGAGCTACGTAAGCACAACATTGAGTTTATCGACCATCACAAGCTCAATGAATCTCAATCCGCCTGGATTCGGACTTATTTTCGCGAACGGGTGCTACGGCATATTTCGCCGATTTTATTGTCAAACGATGAATTACAACTATCGAAACGATTAGAAGATAACGCCACTTATCTGATGGTAGAAATGACCGGTACGAATAAAGCTGAGTACGCGATTGTCCAGGTACCGACCGACGAAATGTCCCGCTTTATCGAATTGCCACTGTATTTAAATAAAACCAAAAAACGTGGCCGTTACCGTCATCAGTTTATGATGCTGGATGATTTAATCATCCATTGTCTACACGATTTATTCCGTGGGTTTTTTGAGTTTTGCGACATTCAGGCATTTTCGATGAAACTGACCAAAGATGCCGAATATAATTTAAGTGACACCTTAGATCAGAGCTTACTGGACAAAATGTCCAAAGGCATTCGACAACGGCTAGAGTCCGAACCGGTGCGACTGGTCTATGACGCGACCATGCCTGAACATATGCTCAAAATTCTGAAAAAACAGCTGGGGGCCAGTTCGCTTGATTCGTTAATCCCAGGAAGTCGCTACCGCAATTTTAAAGACTTTATCAGCTTTCCGAATATTGGCCACGCCAGTTTGGAATATCCGGCGCAGCTACCGTTGCCAAGTCCAGATTTTGAGCAACATACCACGACTTTTGATGCGATCCGCAGCAATGACGTGCTATTACACTACCCGTACCATAATTTTACCTATTTTACCGAGTGGGTACGCCAAGCCTCATTCGACCCAAAAGTCAGCTCCATTAAAATGACGATGTATCGGGTGGCCAAAAACTCGCGCGTGATCCAGTCATTATTAGACGCAGTGCGAAATGGCAAAAAAGTAACGGTCGTGGTTGAACTGAAAGCCCGTTTTGACGAAGAAAACAACATCCAATGGGCCAGAAGAATGACCCAAGCCGGTATTCAGGTCGTCTTTGGGCTAACCACACTAAAAATTCACTCAAAATTATGTTTAATCACCCGCCAGGAAAAAGGTAAATCAGTCAAATTTGCGCATATCGGCACCGGTAATTTTAATGAAAAAACCGCCCGCATTTATACCGATATGAGTCTATTTACTTGTCACGATGAAATTTGTGACGAAGTTGATCAGGTGTTTGAGTTTATCGAATACAGTTATAAGCCATTTAAATTCAATCATTTAATTGTATCCCCCACCTGGAGCAGGGCCAAATTAACAGCGTTGATTCAGCGCGAAATAGACTTCGCGACCAGTGGCCGAAAAGCGGAAATATTACTTAAAATCAACAACCTAGTTGACAATGATATCGTTGACTTGTTGTACATAGCCAGTCAGGCTGGGGTGAAAATCCGGATCATTGTGCGTGGTATGTGTTCGCTGATCCCAGGTATTGCAGGGAAAAGCAAAAACATTCAAGTGATTAGCGTACTGGATCAATATTTGGAGCACGCGCGGGTTTATCAGTTTCTTAACGGCGGCGACATCGATTTATACTTATCGTCCGCAGATTGGATGACGCGTAATATTGATCAGCGGGTCGAAGTGGGTGTGCCTATTTACGATGCCCGTATCAAACAACAAATTATGACGGTGCTGGATTTGCAATGGCATGACAACGTGAAAGCTCGTATCATTGACGCTCAGCAACAAAATAACTACGTCAAACGTGGTAACAAAAAAAGTATCCGCTCGCAGCAGGCCATCTACGATTATCTGGCCAGCCAGCATTTTGGTCCGACAATTCAGGCAGAACAATGACCCAAGTAACTCCTAGTGCAGTCTGTGCCGCAGAACTCATTGCCGCCGTTGATTTAGGCTCTAATAGTTTCCATCTGGTGATCGCCAGAATTGTCGACGGCGCCTTGCAGTTATTGCACCGGGAAAAACAAAAAGTCCAGTTGGCTGATGGCTTAGACGACGAACAAATGCTAAGTGACGAGGCAATCGCCCGAGGCCTCAACGTATTAGCGCAATTCGCGGATACCCTGCAAGGCGTGCCGCCTGCTGCAGTTCGCGTCATTGCCACTTTTACACTACGCCGGGCAAAAAACGCCAACCATTTTTTACACCAAGCCAAGCGCGTTTTTCCATTTCCAATTGAAGTCATTTCAGGCCAAGAAGAAGCCCGCTTTATTTATCAGGGGGTGGCGCATTTTGAACACAATGCCGAACAGCGACTGGTGATGGATATTGGTGGCGGTAGTACCGAATTTGCCATCGGCATCGATTTTCAGCCGCTAAAGCTGGCGAGCCGCAATATGGGCTGTGTCAGCTTTGCAAAACAGTTTTTCAGCCGTGGTAAAATTAGCGAGAAACGCTTTGAACGCGCGGTCTTGCAGGCCGAACAAGAACTGGAAAATATCGTGAACGCCTATCGCAGTACCGGCTGGCAACAAGTCGTTGGCACCTCGGGCACCATCAAAACAATCAAAGATATTGTCACCGGCTTTGGCTGGCATCCGCATTGTATTGAGCTTGAGCATCTACAAAAAATTAAACAGCTGGTGCTACAAGTCGACAGTTACGAACAATTGGATTTACCTGGTCTCACCGACGATCGTAAACTGTTACTCGTCCCCGGTTTAGCCATTCTGATAGCTGCTTTTCAGATGCTCGGCATCGAAAAAATGGTGTATGTTGATGCCGCACTGCGCGAAGGCGTGTTGTATGAAATGAGCGACCGGCTACAACATCAGGATATCAAAAGCCATACTATTCAAAGTTTGATCACTCGTTACACCGTCGATTTAGCTCAGGCCAAGCGTGTACAAAGCACCGCCTTGGAGATTTTTTCACAGGTAAAAGACAGTTGGCAGATGCCAGACAGTTGGCAGCAATTGTTAGCCTTTGCTTCATCGGTGTTTGAAATTGGCCTGCAAATTAATTCGTCCAGTGTGCAGCGCCATAGCGCATACATTTTACGCAACACCAACCTGCCAGGGTTTAATCAGGAACAACAGCAGTTGCTGGCCTGTTTAGTGCGGTTTCATCGAAGCAAAATCAAACCCGAAGATTTTCCTGACTTTTATCTGTATTCAGCGCAGGATTTAACCTATGCCCTGGTCATTTTCCGACTTGCCATATTATTAAATCAAAAGCGCCGCGATGACATGTTGCCGCAATTGGCACTGGTGGCCAGTCACCACACATTACAGTTGCAGTTACCCGCAGCATGGACCGAGCAACAAACCGTCTTGGTGGCCGATTTAATCTCTGAACAGCAGTTTTTAAAGCGAATGAGTTTTAGCTTGGAATGTCCTGGCGTGCAAAAAGATTTACTTGAAGAGTAAAAGGCAGCCGTAGCTGCCTTTTCACCGAACACACAATGTCAGGTCATCGCAGTTTAAGGTTGTTTCTCTTTTGCTTTCTCTTCCGCTGTTAAGTCGGTGACGGTCACTGCACCAGGCTGATTCAGCCGCCGCATATTAAGCTCCTTGATCCGCACCGCCTGATCAGCGGAAAACCGACCATAACTCACTGCGCGCTCGGCAAGGGTGCCTCCCATTTGTCCCAAATTGGCCACTTCCTCATTGCCGGGGCCGCGTCCACTCATTTGTGAAAATGAATCCAATAATGCGGCGGAATTACTCGCCGCGCCACCACCATAATTGCGGGTTGTGCCGTAAACATCGGTGATTGTCCAATCGTTAATATCGGCAATTAGCTGCGGCGATTGCTCCAACTCAGCTTTTTCACTGTCACGAAGATGTTCCAACAGATGTTGTTTTAAATCTTGGTCAAAATTTGGGAAAAATGCGGCACTACGTTGATAAAAACCTGACACGCGATAACCACGTTTGCCAGCCATAAAAGTACCGCGATTAGAATTTACAAAATCATTGGCGTTATTTTGCAGGGCTCGGTTTACATTATCCCCGGTATAAGCCCGCTTTCTGACGCTTGGGCTGCCAATATAACCTTGGTGCAAACCATAAATCACATCATATTGGCCTGGGTATTTTTTCAATAAAATCTCAAATTGAATGTCATTCAAACTTAGTGCGACACCTGCAACTTGCAGAATTTTTTTCTGCAATAAGCCACTCTCTTCATCGGCAATAAAATCTTCTAAATTTTTTTTCGGATAAATTTTGATAATTTCGTCAATGATGGTGACGTTATATAGATTCAGCCAATATGCCAACTGTTCCCGTTTGTTAAACTCAGCCAAGGCGACTTCACTGGGCACGGCTTCCAAACTGCGACGAATGCGACTTACGATCTGTTTCATCTGATCGTTATTTTTGTATTCTTCATAGGCAAACCGATTGCCACTGCCTGACGTCAACGGGTTACTATTGTTTTTCATTCGGGTACCGATGCTTGCGGTACTCGCCGCGCCTTTTTTACGGCTTGGCAGCCCAGCCGGTAGCACTGATGCATTGAGTATGGCATCGAGATCATCATAATTGATGGTCAAAGTTGAATCTGCAGTTTCTTGATAGAAGCTTTCCGGTAACGCTGCCGCCTGCGCCCATGCCGCACCAGTAAAGGTCAATATCGTAAGACTGATGGTAAAAAATCCGCCTGATATGGCTTTCATAACGCTCTCCTTTTTAATTTTATTCAGACATTGAACCAAATTCAGCACAGTAGAAACTTTGTATATCTAATCAACACCTTAAGTTCGGCGTTGTCAAAGTCGCGCTGCATGACATTAGAATTTTAGCCTTGAACCCGACAACAGCAAGTCCGATGATCAGGCTGACGCTGCTGGGGCTGATGCAGATAAAATTTGACGTGATTGCCGAAACAGCTGATGACCAAGCTCGGCGGCTAATCATCCACTGAACCACTTTGCAGCTGCCAAAAGATAACAGGAGCCCCCCTGATGTTCATAACGTGCATTGCTGCTGTTGCCAGCGGTATTGAGCGACGGTCAGGCACGTCGATAAAGTGCCCACTAAAAAATAACAAAGCAGCGGCAATTCCACCATTCTTGATGCCACACCCATAACTTATGCGATCTAAAGCGTAAAGTGAACTCGCAACTCTGGTTCAATATAATGCCCTTCGAGGAATGATGTTAAAAAATAAGGTGATAAATAAACTAAAAACACAAACTTTAACATCAAAAATTAACTTTTAATTATTGACACTGGTTATTTTTCGCACTTAAATTGATGTAATTAGCCATCACCAAGGACTTCATGATGAAACCTTCACGTCATCTTCCATTAAAAGTTTTAAGCTGTGCGCTGTTTATGTTGTCAGCATCAGCAACCTTTGCCACTGAATTGCCAAGTAGTTTTTTTGGTGCCAGCGCGACCACCCAAAATCCGTTAAATTTCGAGCGCTTTGATGCCTTACTACAAGCTTCGGTTCTGGCTGAAGGCGAACCGTCTCGCAACACGGTGGTCCCTCGAAACAATATATATGAAGGCACTCGAATGAAGGCAGTGGAGAATATCTACACTGCATTAACCGCGAACCGCTTTCATTTTGAAGCGTATCGAAACGCACCACAAATGCGACAAATGCTCAGCCAGATCCGACAAGATCTTAGTCAATTACCTGCCAACAGACCGTTAAATTCACTGCCACGTGCCGAGCAGCTCGCCTACTGGTTAAATTTATACAACGTCACCGTGTTGGACGAAGTGATCAAGGTTTATCCGCGTAAAGATTTAAAATCACTGATGCTTGGTGATAACGGTTTACTCGAGCAAAAAATACTGCAGGTCGCTGGTGTGCATTTAAGCTTAAATGACATTCAATTTGAGATCCTAGCGCGACAATTTCCAAACGAGCCGTTAGTCATTTATGGGTTATATCAAGGTTTTATTGGCAGTCCGAATATCTCGGCCCGCGCTTACACTGCTGAAAATGTCATGGCATTGCTGGAAAAAAATGCTTTTGAATTTGTGAACTCAAACCGCGGCACCTTACCAAAAGGCACCTTGGGGTTTAGAGTTTCAGATTTTTATCAACGCAGTGCCGCTTATTTCCCCGACTTCCAACAGGATTTACGTCAACATCTAGCGAAATATTTACGGGCTGAAGATCAGACCGAATTGGCTGCAGCAACCACGCTCAATGCCAATGTATCTGACTACAATGTAACTGATATATACGGCACTGTGACCAGTCAAGGCCTGCGAAAAAAAGTAGTTATTTTGTCCAAAGATACCGCGACAACGACACCTGACTCGAACGGCGTCAGCCAATACTTTAGTCGCGCCCAAATTGTCCAAATGACCCGACTGAAAATTAGAGGGTACGATTTAGGCGGCAAGGTCCGTGTAAAAGACTTACCGTCATCTGAGGTTGCCGATAAACCAGCATCAGCAATTTAACCCAAGCATTGCCGAGTTGACGGATAGCATTGAGAAATTGACGGATAACATGTCCGCCAATTTTTTTGGCGGATGCCCCTAGTACCCTCGCGGTAACCCGCACAGACATTTCCCCCCACAGTGCCCGTTCCCGCACTGAAGATTGCAACATCAACGCCAAATGACTTTCAGGCTGGGTAAAGTTGGTTTGGCTTTTTCGGTAGAATTCGTTACTTTGGTTAAACCATCACCTGTATTAGAGATTTTTCATGCGTTTACCTGCGACTTTAGCAATCACTTTTTGTGCCCTGTCATCCTCTTGGGTGTTGGCTGTCGATTTAAAATCGACATTGGAGACGGACATTCAAGCACTGATGCCCAAAGTCATTGCCTGGCGCCGTGATTTACATCAACATCCAGAGCTCTCCAACCGCGAATTTCGCACCGGTAAAATGGTTGCCGACGAGCTTAAAAAGTTAGGTTTAGAAGTGCAGACCGGTATTGCCCATACCGGTGTGGTGGCGCTTCTCAAAGGCGCCAAGCCAGGTCCGGTGGTGGCCCTTCGCGCCGATATGGATGCGTTACCGGTCACCGAACAAGTTGATTTACCCTTTGCCTCTAAAGTCACCACCGATTACAACGGCCAGCAAGTGGGCGTGATGCACGCTTGTGGACATGACGCGCATGTTGCCATGTTATTAGGTGCGGCGACGGTCCTGAGTAAACACCAACAAGAATTGGCTGGTACCGTGATGTTTATTTTCCAGCCCGCCGAAGAAGGCGCACCTAGTGGTGAAGAAGGCGGCGCCGCCTTGATGCTCAAACAAGGGTTGTTTGAAAAAACCAAACCTGATGCAATTTTTGGTTTGCATGTCTGGCCTGGCCCAACCGGTCAATTACAAGTCAAATCTGAAGGCATTATGGCCGCGGCAGATAGTTTTGAAATTAAAGTCAAAGGGGTACAAGTACACGGCTCAAGCCCGTGGCGAGGTATCGACCCGGTGGCAGTCAGCGGCCAGTTAATTACCGCTTTGCATCAAATTCCAGCGCGCCAGCTCGACGTGACTCAGGCGCCAGCGGTGCTGTCGATCGGGCAAGTGCATGGCGGCGTACGGTGGAATATCATTCCAGATCAAGTCACACTTGGCGGCACAGTACGCACTTTTGACCCACAAATGCGTGAGCAATTACTAGCAAAAATGCAACATACCGCCGAACATATTGCGGCGGCGAGTGGCGCCACCGCAGAATTTCAGCACCATGGTTTCGCCGCTGTCACTTGGAATGATGTGAAGCTAACCGCATGGGCGATGCCCAGCTTAACCTGGGCTGCAGGCAAAGCCGGCGTCAGCAGCATTAAACCAATCACCGCTTCCGAAGACTTTTCGTTTTACCAGCAACAAATACCCGGGGTATTTTTCTTTCTCGGTATTGCCGATGAAGGTGCCGATTTAAGTAAAACGGCTCCCAACCATTCGCCATTTTTCCGAGTCAACGAAGCGGCGCTGCAAAATGGCGTGCGCGCGC
>JBBKWN010000189.1:0-11554 GCA_037968955.1 Rheinheimera sp.
GAATAAACAATCCAACCTGCCATGACGAATAAAGACAATCTGATTAGGCTTAATATTTTATTTTGCTTCATGTAACTTCCTTAATCTGTTGCGTCCTTAAGGTGCGAAGAAATAATTTAATGTTTAAGGTGTTGACTCCCACCGTGCACAGAATTCGAAGTCACCTGCAGTTGTGTTTTTTAGCATAATCCATTCCGCACATCTTAGAACTGGAGTTGGAGTTCTGGCAGCCAAGATTGGGTTTCCAGCCCGGTCAAGGCCACCTCCACCATAATTGTCAGCATTCATAAAGCATTGGGTTAAGGCTTGATCAGCGGCATCTTTAGCACTTTCGCAAGCGTAGGTTCTATTTATTAGCTCTACTGAGGATTTTAAATATGGAATCATCGAGAGGCCGCAAGCCACTGGACCCGTAGTTGCGCACGTCCCCAGCATTACAACCGCATCAAGTGATGTATTCTTTAACTCGCGCTCTTGACAACTCCAAAGCGTCTTGTGCCCAAGATAGCCATGTACCGACATAACTTTTTGCTGTTCACAAGCTTGAAATGAAGAAGGGGCTATAGAATCGAAGTTTTGATTATGATCGAAGCTAAATAATGGGTCGGCGCTATGTAACCCTTTGCATTAGTTATAGGTACATCACCGTAATGACATTTGTTTTTTTTGTCAACAAAATTGTTAATGATGGTTGTTTATGTTTAAAATTTGTCGTTTTTTATGGTTTATATCTATTTAAGCATCTCCATGAGATATGCAGTTTGAGATGATTTTGTTTCCAATTCATATGCTTAACCAATGTCTTCTGCGTTTAATTTTCTGCGAAACTGGCGTATTCCTGTTTCCACCTGCTATACCTTAAACCTGCTGTTCCGTTGTCATTATCTGCCGGAGAATACTGATGCTGCGACGATCCCCTGCTATTTTTTTTGCACTAAGCTCGCTCTTTTCCGTCCACTGTCTTGCTGATATCAGCTCAACCGTCACTTACACGTCCAATTATTTGTTTAACGGCATCACCTTAACCGACCACGATCCTGCTTTACAGCCAAGTCTTGACTGGAGTAGCGGGGAGGGTTGGTACGCTGGGCTTTGGGCGTCTAATGTCAAGTTTTCACCCGGTACCAATCTGGAGTTTGATGCGACTATTGGATATTGGAAACAACTCAACGATGACTGGTTGGTGGATGTTGGCGTGGCGCAATACACCTATCATGGCGACAGCAGTGCAAACAGCGAAGCCTTTAATTTTCCTGAAGCCTACGTCAAGTTGTCGTATCAAAATACAAAACTAGGCTACTGGTATGCATCCGATTATTTTGGCGCCGGCGGAGGGCATTATATTGTCGCGTTATTTCAGACCATTCCACTGCATGACAACGGCAGTTTATTGCTAACGGCCGATCGCTCCACTTCCACTCAGACCGATAAGTTTTTGCGCGACAACGATGGGACTTACCATCACTGGCGTGTGGCCTATCTGGTGAATGCTTTAGGTTTTAACTGGACGCTGGCGTTTGATGATACCGACTATTCGCTGCCCTTTTATGGGGACGCAAAAATATCGTTGTCGATTGCCCGTACATTTCAGTTTTAAAAACTAGACCCGCGTAATTGAGGACGCTTGCCAAAAAGTGATAAAAGCGCGTCTTCAAAGACGAAAGTTGACTATCCAAGCGTGTTCCATAGCTGTTTCATAGGTGATCTGATGCAATTGAGTTCTCTGCGATTTAAATTAACCTCCGGCGTGGCGCTGTTTGTCGCCATCAGTATCAGCGTGATGACGGGTGTTGGCTGGTATTCTATGAGCCGCAATAACGATACCGCCACCACCGCACTCAGCCAATCCATGCAGCAGCAAGCGGAACAAACTTTAGATGACGCGGCGGCGGTCATTGCTCAGGAAACCGAAGCGATGATTAACCGTAACTTTGACCTCGCGAAGTATTTTTCATCGGTGCTAAGCGCCACCGCGCATGGCAGTAAACAACCGCCCTACAGTAGAGATCAAGTGCAGCAAATGGCGGGCGAATTATTAAGTGCCAGTTCGGGCGTGAGTTCGTTATTTGGCCAGTTTGAAGTCAATGGTTATGACAATGCCGATGGCAACTATTCGCTGCAACAATCGCATAGCTCCAAAACGGGCACTATGGAAATTTATTGGGTCCGGGAAAACGGCGGTGTTAAATTTGTGCAGGTGCCGGACCCCTCGGTGAAATATGTGGATAAAAAGAATCAGCACGGCATTCGTGAAGCAGAGTGGTATTTGTGTAGCCGTGATCAGAAAAAACCTTGTTTAATGGAACCCTATTTGTGGGAAATAACCCCAGGCAACTCAGTGCTACTGACGTCACTCGTCTATCCGATATTGGTTGGCAATGAGTTTCGAGGTGTGTCTGGCGTGGATATGAACCTACCTGTATTACAGACTTTATTACAAAAGCAAGCCAAGCAGCTATACGGCGGAAAAGCGCGCATTTACCTATTGAGTAAATTTGGTTTATTGTTGGCCAGTAATAGCTTTCCGGACAAATTGGGCCAGTCATTACCGGATTTGGATGCAGATTTTAGCCGGCACTTAGCCGATCATCAGGGGCAATTATCCAGCTATCAGCAGGATTTTGTGATCAGCCGAAAACTCAATGTTGAAGCCGCTACCGCGGACTGGCAGGTGGTGATTGCGGTGCCAAAAGACGTCGCTCTCAGTGTCGCTAATCAATTGTCAGCACAGCTGTCTGAAGATGCCGCAGCGACCACCGGCCGGATGATTCTGCTTGGTTTATTACTTCTGGCAGGTTTTGTGGTCTTGACCGCTGTATGGCTGAAATCAGCCACCCAGCCGATTGTTGATATGAGTCAGCTGATGAAGGAATTGGCAGGTTCAGAAGGTGATTTGACCCGGCAACTTGCCAGCAGTCGCGATCAGGAACTACGCGATATGGCGGAAGGTTTTAATGCCTTTACCGCTAAGCTTCGGCAAATGATTCTGGCGCTGAAACAAAACTCCAGTCAGTTGCAGCAACAATGTCAGCAGTTGGTAGGTGTCAGCGGCCAGACCAATCAGGCAACGAACCTACAGGCGGCAGAAGTACAGAATGTCGCATCAGCTATGCATCAAATGACGGCGACTGCGCATGAAGTGGCCAGCTTAGCCGGTCGCACAGCGGAAGGCGCACAAAGCTCGTTAACGGCACTGACGGCGGCGAATCAGCTGTTTCAAGATACAGTCGGCGCCTTTAAAACTGTGGCAGGAGAATTTGAGCAAACTCGCCAAGCGGTGCAAACCGTCTCCAACAGCAGCCAGCAAATTAACGGTATTATCGAAACTATCCAAGCTATTGCTGAGCAAACTAATTTACTGGCACTCAATGCAGCTATTGAAGCAGCAAGGGCGGGCGAGCAAGGTCGTGGTTTTGCGGTGGTCGCTGATGAAGTGCGTTCATTAGCAGCACGCACCCATAGCTCGACCGATGAAATTAAAAATCTTATTCACGGTCTGCAGCAACAGGTGGCGAATACGGTCAGCCAAATTACCGCCAATACCAATAAAGTGAGTGCCACGCTGGTCGAAGCAGAAAGTTCCTACACCCAGTTATCTGCCGCCACTGCCGGTATTTCTACCATCGCCGACAATGCGTTTCAGGTTGCTGCAGCAGCAGAAGAGCAAAATCAGGTCAGTGAGGAGATAAACCGCAATATTACTGCTATCGATGATGCGACCAAAGATCTGAATCAGTTATCTAGCACCAATTTGAATATCAGTCAGGCGATTGAACAAATCACCACCGAGATTGATAATCAATTGGCGAAATTACGTAGTTAAGTAAAGCATACTGAATGTATGCTTGCTGCGTGAGAGGAAGATGCGCTGCGACTATTGAGAGGTGCATGAAAGTTTGAAGATGAGGTCGTTCAGCGCAGCGATGCCAACAATGCCAACAATGCCAACGATGGCAACTATGGAGCAAACAATTGGGAAATGAGAGTGCATAAGAGACTACGGCAATGGCTCATTTTGTTTTTGCTGCTCTTTGTGAGCGGCGCTGAGGTTATTGCTGCGCCCGATCATTTAGTTAAAGCCAATCAAATGGTCAATCAAGAAACCGTATCGGCACCAACGATTCGGTTAACGAGTTTAGATTGGCCACCCTATACCGGTTCAAATTTGCCTGATGGCGGTGAAATTACCCGACTCGTTCGTCAGGTACTGCTAGAGATGGGTTACCAGTTGCAAGTTGATTTTTTGCCGTGGACAAATGCCGTTAATCAAGTGATCAGCGGAGTGAACAACCATTTGGCGTTTTATCCGGAATACCCAGTCGACGATCCAAAACTCCTGTTATCCGGAGCCATCGGTTACAGCGAACTTGGCTTGGTTGAGTTGGTGAACAAGCCATTGCTGTTGACCAGTTTTCGTGCACTCGCCAATTATCGGTTTGGTGTAGTGCAGGATTATCTGAACATGAGCGAACTTGATCAGTTAATCACGGCAAAAGTGCTGCAGCCGACCGTAAACCGTTCTGATAAAGAAAATATCCTGCAGGTGGCGCGTGGCGAACTTGATGCGGCGGTCATCGACAACCGAGTGCTGCAATATTTGTTGCAACATGATGCGCAGGTCAAGGCGGCTGCAGTTGGCAAGGTGCAGTTCAGTCAAAGTCTGAGTGAGCATAAAAGCCTGCATCTGGTATTTCTGGCCACGGTAGACAATCAAGCACTAGTACAAAAATTCAATCAACAACTTCAACTGCAAAAAAACCAGCTGCTACCAGCAGTACACCCCCTGGAAAAGCCTTAATCGGTCGGTATTTTCGCCTCAGTAACTATTCGTGATTTGGAGCCCTTGGCGTATTTCAAAGTTGCAAATGAAAATCATTTGCAAATACGAATGGTTATCGATAAGATCTGCCGCGATTTTCACTGTCTCCTCTCAGACAAACCGGCGTTCTGTGCTGACGCCAACTACTTCAAGGAAAAGTAAAAATGGCGTTTATTCCGTCCAAACAACATCCGATGACGAAAACTGTGCTGGCATCAGCGTTATTGCTGGCCATGCCAGCGATGTCGATGGCTGCACCGGCCACTTATGTGAAGGGCAAGGCTGCCAAGCTGGCTGAAGTTGAAGTGCAAGCTGATAGCATCGAGGCCGAATTTATCGCCAAAAAAGCCAGTTCGCCAAAGCAAACTCAGCCATTGGTGGATACGCCGCAAACCATAGTGGTGGTGAAAAAAGAGCTATTTCAACAACAAGCAGCTGTTAGCTTAAGCGACACGTTACGCAACACGCCCGGCATCACCATGCTGATGGGCGAAAATGGCAATACCGCCACTGGCGATTCTATTTTTATGCGTGGTTTTGATACCCAAGACAGTATTTATGTCGACGGGATCCGTGATTTAGGCACCATCAGCCGTGATGTTTTTAATACGGAACAAGTTGAAATTGCCAAAGGCCCTGCCGGCGTGGACAACGGCCGTGGTAGTGCATCTGGTTATGTCAATATGGGTTCCAAAATGGCGAACCTCGAAGATTTTACTACCGGCACCGCCACGCTCGGTTCGGGCTCGCATCAACGGCTGACGGCGGATGTAAACCGCAGTCTGGCCATCGATAATGCCGCAATTCGGCTGAACGTGATGCGCCAAGACAGCGGTGTAACCAACCGGGATATTGTTGAGAACAACAGCAGCGGCATTGCCGCGTCACTGGCTTTTGGCCTTAGCACCTCAACCCGCACTGTATTTAACCTGCTGCATGTGCAGCAAGACAATATTCAGGACGGCGGTTTACCGACAATTGGCCTAGAAGGTTTTTATAGCAGTAGCTACGCGGCGGCTTTCCCAAAAGGCGGCCCGGCGCTCGCCAAGGTCGATAGCCACAATTTTTATGGCTCGGCGTCAGATTACGACCACGTACTCGCCAATATGCTGACATTTCGCATTGAACATGATTTTACCGACGACATCACCCTCACCAATACCGCGCGATATGGTGTGTCGACCCAGGATTATGTACTGACTGGCGTGAACGCACTAGAGGTGCCAACCGCTACTAAAAATGACCCATCGACTTGGACTGTCAGTCGGATCCGACAGGGAAAAGATCAGAAAAACCAGATTTTAATTAATCAGTCGAACCTGACGGCAACATTTAATATGGCTGGTTTACAACACACGCTAGCATCGGGTGTTGAATTGAGCCATGAAAGTCAACTGGCTTACAGTAAAGGTTTACCGGAGGGCGCGACACAGCTCGCGGCTAACGTCTACCGACCCGCAATAACCGATGTGTTTGCGCCGCTGGTACTGAATGGTGGTAAAGCGGACGGTTCCACCAATACGGTGGCAATTTATGCAATGGATACCATCGATCTTAATGCACAGTGGCAGCTGAGCGCCGGAATTCGCGCCGAACACTACAGTACCATCAGCGACAGCATCACCTTTCAGCGACGCGCGACACCGCAAATACCAGCCGGCACACGAATTAACAGTGATGAGCGCGCATCGGATAATTTGTTGAGCTACAAAATTGGTGCTAATTACAAGCCAACTAAAGATGGTTCGGTGTACTTAAGTTATGCCACGTCACAACAACCGCCAGGTGGTACTAACTTCCAGTTAAGCAGTTCTGAGAATAGCCAGAACAACCCAGCGTTGGAGCCGCAAAAAGGCAGCAACCTTGAGCTAGGTAGCAAATGGAATTTATTGAACCAGAAACTATTTGCCACCGCAGCGGTGTTTAAAAGTGTCAATAAAAATGAGCTGGTACGGGATGATATCAATACCTATCTGCCGATTGGCGAAAAAACCGTTCAAGGGGTTGAACTGGGTTTAGTGGGCATGCCGCTGGCGAACCTCGAGCTTAGCGCAGGCTTAGCCTTGCTCGACCCGAAAATTACCCGCGGTGCTCGTTATAGCGCGTCACCCACCGACGGTGCGGTGATTCAGTGGACCCCGAAAACCACCTTTACCTTGTGGAGCAATTATAAGTTGGAAAACTTCAGCATCGGCGGCGGCTTACGCTACATGGATTCTGTCGCGCGTTCTAACAACACTAGCTTAAGTTCCGCCACCAGTTCTGTGCTGCAAGTGCAGGATTATTGGGTTGTTGATGCGATGGCATCTTATGTGGTGACGCCTGAGGTGACAGTCCAATTGAACCTTTATAATCTGCTGGACGAAGAATACGTTGCCAGCTTAAATAATGGCGGTTCGCGTTACCATCAAGGCACGCCACGTTCAGTCAAACTGGGCGTCAACGTGGCGTTCTAGAGCCATCAGCGATGGGGGCCGGTAACGACCCCCATCGCTGTGAGAAAATCTTTGGGCAGTTGTTGGATCTGCCCATTACTTTGGCGGTAACAGGAAGTCTGAATTGTATGATGTTACAGATCCGCGAGTTACTTAATAAAACTGAGGTGGCGCAAATGCGGCAGATGCTGGCGGCCGCTGACTGGAATGATGGGCGGGCGACGGCAGGGCCACAAGGGGCTTTGGTTAAACAAAACCGCCAGCTACCGACCGACAGTCCGCTGGCGCGACAACTGGGCGAATTTATTCTGCAAAAGTTGTATCAGCATCCGCAGTTTTTATCAGCCGCGCTGCCTTATCGTACCGTACCGCCGTTATTTAACCGCTATCGCGGTGGCGAGCATTATGGGCTGCATGTCGATGGTGCCATTCGTATCCTGCCGGGCAGTACCTTGAGCCTGCGCACCGATGTCTCATCGACGTTATTTCTGACTGAGCCAGAGGACTATGACGGCGGTGAGCTGCAAGTCATGGATACCTTTGGCAGCCATCACGTAAAATTGCCGGCGGGCGACTTGGTCATTTATCCTTCGAGCAGCCTGCATCAGGTAAAACCCGTCACTCGGGGTGAGCGGCTTTGTAGTTTTTTTTGGACCCAAAGCATGGTCAAAGATGATCAGCAGCGCAGGATGTTGTTTGAGCTTGATCACAACATTCAAACTTTGCGACAACAACTAGGTGACACCGCCGAAGTACTGAGTCTGACTGGGCATTATCACAATTTGTTGCGACAATGGGCGCAATTGTAAGCCCGGCCGTGCGCGGCAATGCGCGGCTAGGGGTAAGGCATGTTTCGCCTCTATAACTTCACGACATCACCTTCGTTAAGGACCAGCAGTGGTACCTGACCTTGCGGCAGATGTTGTAGCTGTTGTTGCATCGACAGCAGCCTCTGTAGTGGCGCGTGTGAACTCAAATCGCCCATTTTCCAGCTGGCGTTGCCATAACCCCAAGGGATCATCCGCTTGCATCCCAAATCAACGGCCGCACTCAGTGCATCTTCAGGCGTAGTGTGCACATACCGATACCAGTCGCCATCCGTGTCATGGTGATAAGAGGCAATGGGTAACAGGCAGATATCGATGTCGCCATACTTTTGCCGAATGTCAGCAAAGTGCGCTGAATATCCGGAATCACCGGCGAAAAACAACCTCTTTCCATTCAATTCTAATAACCAGCCATTCCAAGAACTTTGACCAAAATCCTCGTATAAAAATGGCAGCCAGATGCGGCTACTAAAATGGTGGGCTGGTACTGCATGCACCTGCAGTTTGCCAAGTTGCTGCTGGCTGTACCAAGCCATTTCAGTAATATGAAGCTGTTGCTCTGGCAAATGTTCAGCCACGGCCAACGGCACCAGATAGTTTGGTTGCTTGCCGATGCGGGCAATATCCGCCTTGTTAAAGTGATCATAATGAATGTGTGAATACAATACCGCATCGGTATCGGCGAGTTCTTGCTTGGTTAATTGCGCAGGTAAGGGTCGGTTGAAACCTTCACTGAGCCAAAATGCCCAACTTACCGGCCAATCAAATTGTGCAAACACCGGATCGAGCAAAATCTGCTGGCCATCTGCGGTGTTAATTTGAAAACTGGCGTGCCCGAGCCAACGTACGGTAAAACCAGCATCTAGCTGCGGCCATTGCTGCACGCCGATGTACCGACAATCTTCGGCTGGTGTATCCGTCTGGCATGACAAACTAGGCTGCGGTACATAACAATCCTGCTGGCAACTCAGCGGGTACTTTTTATCACCAGGGTACAAATTTTTAAAACGGCCGTCGCTGGTCATCGGTTGCTGTGCTGCGCCTGCAGCGGTGCTGATGGTATTTTTGTGGTGGCTGGTCGTACAGCCAGAAGCTTGCAATAGCAGCATTGTACTAAACAGCAAACCAGAGTGGGAGAGGCGACGGGAGCGAATTAGCATTGGCGGCAGTTCCTTACTTTTATTTGCGCGTTCTTCGCATAAATCATCGGTTAAACCAGCGAAGGTTAGCAAAGTGTAACGTTAATCATCTAGCGAAACCGTTTGTGATCCGCTAAAAAACACCTGAGATATCATCATACTCACAGGGTTTTGTTGGCAATTCGACAATTTTAGAAAAGCAGGCTGAAACAAATTGAAATACTTTGTAAAAATCAGACATAGGTGAAGAGGGTTAATTCTGGCATGCTGTGAATACGCGTTTTTGTCGCAAATTCGTTCAATTCCGTTTTAACAAACAGCCAGGAAGAAGCATGTTAGAAATTAAAAATTTATCCAAAACTTACCAAAATGGTGTGCAGGCGTTGGCCAATGTCAGTCTGAGCATTCCCAAGGGCATGTATGGCTTACTGGGGCCGAATGGCGCCGGCAAGTCCAGTTTGATGCGCACGATTGCCACTTTGCAAAGTGCCGATACCGGCACGTTGACCTTTGATGGCATTGATATTTTACAAAATCCAAACGCATTACGCCGCACCTTGGGCTATTTGCCACAAGATTTTAATGTCTATCCACGGATCAGTGCCTTTGATTTACTGGACCATTTGGCAGTCCTTAAAGGCTTATCAGAGAAGAAATCTCGCCATGAAACGGTGAATGGGTTATTGGCACATACCAATTTATTTCAGCATAAAGACAAAGCGGTCAGTAGTTTCTCTGGTGGTATGCGTCAGCGATTTGGGATTGCTCAGGCGCTGCTTGGCGATCCGAAGTTATTGATTGTCGATGAACCAACCGCAGGTTTGGATCCGGAAGAGCGCAACCGTTTTCACAATTTGTTGGTGAGTCTCGGTGAAGAAAAAGTCATTATTTTATCGACGCATATTGTCGATGATGTCGCAGAACTGTGCCCGCAAATGGCCGTGTTGGCTGGCGGAAAAATACTGTTACAAGGCGAGCCGTTAAAGCTGGTCGACGAACTGCAAGGCCAAATCTGGAGCAAAACGGTGTCACAAACCGAAGCGCTGGAACTGGAGCAACAATTACCGGTGATTTCCAAACGACTGTTTGCCGGTCGGACGGTGTTGAACGTATTTGCCATGTCGCAACCACAGGGGTTTGCAGCAACACCGGCGGGTCTGGAAGACGTGTATTTTTCCACGTTATTTAATGCACGTCAGCGGCAGTCTGCCTGAGGAAATCACTATGCTTTGGCAACTTATTCGCTTTGAATGGCGTTATTACCTGCGCCAGCCGTCGTTTTATGTCACGTCGTTATTGTTCTTTTTAATCACTTTTTTTGCCGCATCATCTGAATCGGTGCAAATTGGCGGTGGTGGTGAAGTCTGGGGCAATGGCCCATTTGCGATTAACCAGACGTTGTTGATTATGTCAATTTTCTCGATGTTTCTGGTGGTGAACTTTGTTGGCAGTACGGCGCTGCGTAACAATGCCAGCCAAATGGAAGAGCTGATCTACAGTAAACCTTTGGTGAGCTGGCAATACCAGCTCGGCCGGTTTATCGGCGCTTATGCGGTCGTTGCGCTGGTGTTTGCTTGTGTGCCGCTAGGGACTTTTGTCGGCTCGCTGATGCCGTGGGTGGATCAAGAGCGACTGGGGCCAACGGTGCTGAGTTACTACATGCAGTCGTACTTGTTGTTCTCGCTGCCGACCTTGTTTGTACTTTCAGCATTATTTTTTGCCATTGCCAACAAGTTTCGCTCGGTGATGGCGATGTATCTGGTTGCGGTTGCCGTATTCATTTTATATGTAATTGCTGGCAATTTTGCACGGGAACCGGCCTATCGTACTTTAGCGGCTATGTTAGACCCATTTGGTCTGCGTACTTTTGCCGATGTCGCCCGCTACTGGACTATCCATGACAAGAATACGCAGATGATTGAACTCAGTGGCGTATTGTTATACAACCGGCTGTTATGGCTCGGTATTGGCGTTGTACTCCTGTTCATCTTTGGTGGCGTCTTTGGCAAGCTGACATTGGCCGTAAAAGCCTCGGGTAAAAAAGTCAGTAAAGTGCTGCAAGTACCGGAATTTTCGCTGTCGGTGTTAAAAACCACCGCCGGAACCGCTTCGGGCTGGCAACAATTTGTTCTGCGAACCGGTTTTGAAATGCGTCAGGTGTTTTTCAGCTTGCCTTTTATAATTCTCGGGCTGTTTTGCATTTTTGACTTGGCGGCATCGTTGGTTGACCCACAAGGTTTTTACGGCACCGCCGACTGGCCCTTAACGCAGAGCATGGTCGACTTGATTGTCAATTCTAGTGGTTTGTTGTTTATTATTATCATCACCTATTAC
>JBBKWN010000190.1:0-20624 GCA_037968955.1 Rheinheimera sp.
CCTGGATGGATGATTGTCAGGGACGGCGCAGCAAAGCCGATGGCAGTTTGCAACGACCGATTGCTTATTTAACCTGTAATTTTAATAAACCGGTCGGTGGCAAACCAGCACTGTTCACCCATGATGAAGTGGTGACGTTGTTCCACGAATTTGGTCATGGCTTGCATCATATGTTGACCAAAGTTGATGCCAGTGCCGTGGCTGGGATCAGCGGTGTGCCATGGGATGCGGTGGAATTGCCAAGCCAGTTTATGGAAAACTGGTGTTGGGCGCCGCAGGCATTGCAGCTCATTTCTGGCCATTATGAAACCGGCGCGCCGTTACCGCAGGATTTACTCGATAAAATGTTGGCGGCGAAAAACTTCCAGTCAGCGCTGTTTTTAGTCCGGCAGTTGGAATTTGCCTTGTTCGATTTTCGCCTGCACGCCGATTATGACCCGGCGCTCGGCGGTCAGGTACAACAAGTGCTGGACCAGGTCCGCGCGGAAGTGTCGGTCATCATCCCGCCACCATTTAACCGTTTTCAGCATAGTTTCAGCCATATTTTTGCCGGTGGTTATGGCGCTGGTTATTACAGTTATTTGTGGGCGGAAGTGTTATCCGCCGATGCTTTTGGCCGTTTTGAAGAAGAAGGTGTTTTTAACAGCCAAACCGGTGCCGATTTCTTGCACTGTATTTTAGAGCGCGGCGGCAGTGCTGAGCCAATGGCATTGTTCAAAGCCTTCCGCGGGCGCGAGCCGTCTAATGCGGCGTTATTGCGTCATATGGGCATTACTGGCAATGTAGCGGTCTAAGCCATCGCTAGGCGATACCGCGAGCAAAGGAGTTATTTGCCATGAAAATTATACCCGTAGTTGCCACTTTGTTGCTGGCGTGCTGGCTGTTGGCCGGTTGTTTTGAACAAGGGAATGAACAAGGGAATGAACAAGCGCATGAACAAGCAAATGAACAAGTGCATGAACCTCTGGTGCCAACAGCGCCTCTGGTAGCGGCATCAACGGTGATCACCAAGGAGCAATCGATGTCAACAACCACCCAGGTTTTGCCAGTGGCGAATGAGCACACGGCCGCTGAGCTGAACCAACGTTTTGCCGAAATTAAAACGATCATCGGTGATGCAAAAGCCAGTGACGTGCAGCAATGTCGTAAAGTCGCCTTTGGTTATAAAGCTTGTGGTGGGCCGTCCTCGTACCTGATTTATTCAGTGCAGGGGGTGGATGAAGCCGCGCTGCTGGAAAAAGTGGAACAATACAATGCACTCGCTGAAGCTGAAACAAATCGGCTTGGTTTAATGTCCGATTGTTCGATGGTCTTGGAGCCGAGTGTGACTTTGGTCGGTGGGGTTTGTAAAGCGGGCGCCGCTGGTGATTTATTTTGAGGTTGGGATGGCGCAAGTAGAAAAGTTTCCGACGATTTATCAGCGGGCATTGGCACGCAAAGGCGGAGAAGCGCAGCTGCAGGCGTTGTTAGGCCACAGTTTGACCGCGGCTGAACTGTTAGGCTATAGCGATGCCGACTGGTTGGAAGCTTTTACGAAAAAAGTATTTCAAAGCGGCTTTGTCTGGCGAGTGGTGGAAAATAAATGGCCGGGTTTTCGCGAGGTGTTTTTCGATTTTGCCATTGAGAAAATGCTGCTGCTCCCAGACGAAATGCTGGCGCAAAAAGCGCAAGACCCACGCATTATTCGCAATGGCAGTAAAGTGCTGACCATTCGCCATAACGCGCTGATGATCCATGAATTGGCGCAGCAACATGGCAGTTTTGCCGCGATGGTCGCACAGTGGCCGGGCGACAATATCATTGGCCTGTGGGAGCTGCTGAAAAAACGTGGGGCGCGTTTAGGTGGCAACACCGGTGCTTATGCGCTACGCGCTATGGGCAAAGACACCTTTTTATTGTCAAAAGATGTCGAAGCGTATTTGCGTGCTTATCAAGTGATTGACGGCGGTTTAACCAGCAAAAGTAGCCTCGCAAAAATTCAGGCGCAGTTTAATCTGTGGCAGCAACAATCCGGCTTGAGCTTGCAACACATCAGCCGCATCGTCGCCATGAGTGTTGGTGACAACTATGCCGGCTTAACAGGCGGCTCTTCGTTACCGCATGCGCCAGGCGAAGCGACCTGATGAACGGTGAAGGCGCGATGCTGGCGCATTTAGCTGTAGAAACTAGCTTGCTGGCCGACCACCCATTGCCAGAAGCCTTGGTTACACAACTACAGCAGCTATTTGGAATTGTGGTCGTGGAGCAGGCGCAGGGTTGGCATTTGGCCTGGCAGGATCAACAACTGGTGCTGCGCCATACTGAGCTTTCAAAACAAGGCGATATTCTGGTAGATTTTGCCAGTGGTGCTGCTACGTATCGGCGTAAATTTGGTGGGGGCAAAAGTGAAGCCATTGCCAAAGCGGTTGGTTTAACCAAAAAAGCCGGCTTGTCGGTGATTGATGCGACGGCTGGTTTAGGTCGCGATGCACTGGTGCTGGCGAGTTTAGGCGCTAACGTGACCCTTGTGGAGCGAAACCCGTTGGTCGCAGCATTGTTGTGGGATGGTTTGCGCCGTGCTCGGCTGGACCCTGAATTACAAGATTGGTTGCCGGCCAGATTACAGCTGGTTTTTTCACAAGCCATTGCTGCACTACAAGTACTGCCCGCGCCCGATGTGGTTTATTTAGATCCGATGTTTCCAGCGCGGGAAAAATCTGCAGCGGTGAAAAAAGAAATGCGGGCCTTTCACGATGTCGTGGGCGCCGATCCCGATGCCGACGCCTTGTGGCAGGCTGCTTTTGCGCTGGCCAAAAAAAGAGTCGTGGTCAAGCGGCCGGGTTATGCCGAATTTCTTGCTGGGCAAAAACCTAGTATGAGTATTGAAGGTAAAAACAATAGATTTGATGTTTACGTAAAAGCGGCGTTGTAAGCTGCAACAGGAGCAAATAATGATTCAGACCGGCGACAAATTACCCGAAGTCAGTTTTCAGCGGCTCACCGACAATGGTGTAGTGACGCTAAGCAGTAAAGAAATTTTTAGCGGTGAAACCATCGTGTTATTTGCGCTACCGGGCGCGTTTACACCAACCTGTAGCGCGGCACATTTACCTGCTTTTGTTGAATTAGCAGAGCAGTTTTTTCGCCAAGGGGTTGACCGGATCATTTGTACTGCGGTGAATGACGCTTATGTGTTGGATGCGTGGGCGAAACAACAGCAAGCCGGTGATATTTTGTTTTTAGCCGATGGTGCCGGTCGTTTTGCCGAAGCCTGTGGTTTGTTGGTCGACAGCGGCGATTTTGGCGGTATGCGTTCGATGCGTTACGCCATGATCGTCGAAGATGGCGTGGTGCAATTGCTTAATGTCGATGCACCAAAAACTTTTGAATTGTCCAAAGCTGAAGTGATGCTACAAGCAGTAACCGCATGGAATGCTGCGCGCTAGCAGCCTCGTCGTCACCCGGCGGCAAGTGATAGCAAGTGTGCACTTACCGCCATCATCCTTTTTCCGCCCTTTGCCGGTGAAGTCTTGTCCGTAAGTCGTATGGGTAATTCGTATGAGTAATTCGTATGAATAGTTCGTATGAGTATGTCGTATGAAAAAATCGTATGCATAAGCCCTGCGCCCGAAGACGTTCGCCGCCGGCGCTGCTTGAAAGCACTTTTGATGGTACCTGAGACGCAATTGTATAGTTATGTAAAGCCGCTGCCTGCCTGCGCTTGCATGCGTTAAAATTTCGCTATCATGCAAAGTTACTGGCAGCAGCACTGACTGCCATTGGCACGCCGTCGTTTTGGCGACGGCGATCAATAAGGTGTTTATCGTGGCTCATCTGCTTTTAATTGACGACGACAGCGCGCTCACCAGTATGTTGGCAACCTATCTACAGCGAGAAGACTTTAAGGTGACTGTCGCCAATGACGGTGCCGGTGGTTTACAGCTGGCGTTAACTCAGGGTTTTGATCTGGTGGTACTGGATGTGATGATGCCGAGCATGGATGGGATCAGCGTCTTAAAAAAACTACGGCAGGTGTCGGACAAGCCGGTGTTGATGTTAACGGCGCGTGGTGATGATATCGACAAAGTGATCGGACTGGAGCTCGGCGCTGACGATTATGTGGCGAAACCCTGTCTACCACGGGAGCTAGTGGCGCGTATTCGCGCAATTTTACGACGAATGCAGCTGCAGCAACAAGTTGACTTACGTTTGCAAGAAGGGCCATTGCTGTTAACGCCTGCGAATCGAAGTGCGCTGTTTGATGGCATCGCGCTGGAGTTAACCGGCGCCGAGTTCAGTTTGTTATGGTTGCTGGTCAGTCAGGCTGGCAGAATTGTCAGTAAAGCTGATTTGTCGCAGCAGGGGCTTGGTAAAAGCCTGATGCAGTTTGATCGCAGCATTGATGTGCATATTTCCAATATTCGCCAAAAACTGGGTAAACGCAGTGACGGCCAACATTGGATTGAAGCGGTTCGTGGCAAAGGTTATCAATGGTTGAGGCACGCATAAACGATGGGGCAACTGTTTTGGAAATTCCTGCTGGCGTTTTGGTCGGCACTGGCATTCGCTTTTGGTTTGATTTGGGCCGTCGTGCAACTGAGTAGCGATGAGGGCGATCACAACCGTTTGATGTTCGGACCCCAAGCACGGCTTATTCAACAATCTGCACAAACCATGGTTGATGCTGGCGGCATTGCGCTATTAGCAAAAGTGGTTACACAATGGGATTTGGATCCAGCGGCACGTGAACGAATTTTAATTCTCGATGCGATGGGGCAGGACTTATTACAACGCCAAGTTCCCAGCGACTGGCGGCAACAATTGGCACAGCGGCCGAATCAGGTTGATTTTGCGCTGCATAGTGCTGATGGCCGCCACTGGCAATTGCTGGCCGTGGTCAACGAACAGTTTTGGGCGGGCCGCTGGCGAGATTTTAACGATGGGCCACCGCAACGCGCGGCGGGTAAAGCGAATGACAAAATTTTGAAAGGTCATCTTGCAGGCCCACGACGGCCGCAGTCACCGCCGTTTTGGTTTCATCCCAGTTTTATCTTCATCAGTATTGTGCTGACCAGCATGGGCGCTAGTTTATTGCTGGCTTGGTATTTTGCTGCGCCGGTGCGACAGTTGCGTCAGGCCTTAAGCGCTTTACCGAAGGAGCAATGGCGGACACAACTGAGTGGTAACATCACCAGCCGCAAAGATGAATTCGGCGGGTTAGCCCGCAGTTTTAACCAGATGGCACAAAGTGTTTATTTGGCTATTTTGTCACAGCGCCGTTTATTGCACGATGTCTCGCATGAACTACGTTCGCCGCTCGCTCGGCTGCAAATTCTGATTGGACTTGCCCGGCAGACGCCAGCAGATCAAGATGCAGCGCTGGTCAAAGTGGAAGCCGAAGCGGCACGCCTTGATCAATTAGTCGGGGAGATCCTGACGTTCTCTAGGTTAGAAAGTGGGGAAGTGAGTTTTCAGTTACAAGAAGTCGATTTGACCGAGTTGCTGGAGTCGATCTGTGATGATGGCCAGTTGGAAGCTGCCGCCCAACATAAACACTTACAACTGGCCGAGTTGCCCAAAATTGTCGTCTATGCTGACGCCGAGCTCATCTATCGCGCTTTGGAAAACGTGATCCGCAATGCTATCAAATACACCGCAGCAGACTCGTTGGTGCTGGTGCGGGCGGTGGTGCTCGACCACAAAGTTCGGGTGTTGGTCGATGATGATGGCGCCGGTTTACCCGCTGAACAACTGCCGCTCATTTTTAATCCATTTTTTCGCAGCCACAGTAGCGGCGATGGTGTTGGTTTGGGGCTGAGTATTGCCCAGCGCGCCATCAAGGCCTGTGGCGGGAGCATTAGTGCAGAAAACCGCTTCCAAAACAATGGTGAGCGCTGTGGGCTTCGGATCTGTATTGAGTTACCACTGGATACTTTGGGTTAAACCTGTTGTGGGCGTGGGTCTGCGACGTTGCCTGAACGTGGTGCTAACGTGCGAATTAATTAACAATTTAAACATGAACGTGGCTATTGATGTTGCGAGTTGGTTTAAAATTAATCAATCAAATCAAAAAGATGACTAATTTCGGTTGATTGGGCTTGCCTTCTTTTAATAAACGCCAATACTTGGCTTAGGACAGCGTTTGCTGCTTTATTCTGGCAACCATCCGATCGGAATGAAGAAAGAACCGAGTCGCGGTGTCATGAATACCACGGATTATTTAAGCTAAATGAGGTTGTTATGAAGAAGACTTTAACAGTTATTGCAATGAGCTTGGCGGTTGTTGCACTGAGTTCGCCAGTTGTGATGGCACAGGAACAGTGGACTGTTTCTCTATGTGAATATACCAAGGCGGATGATAAAAACCGTGTCCGTAAATTGTTATCGGACAATAAAGTCAATGTGCGTAAAGTTTACGACAACATTCAATGCAACAAAGATTCGTTGATTAAATTTGCCATGCGCAGTGATGCTTATGAAGTCGGCGCATTTTTCGTGAAGCAGATGCCAGCGAAATCTTTAGTTGACGAAGGTTTGCAAGCATGGGCTGAAGCCAATGGCTTGGGTGCTTCACCGTTGGTGAACGATATCAAAGCACGGATTGGTCAGGATTAATCGATTGCTAGTACTGGCTTAAAGCCAGCAACAGGGGCTCATTGCGATGAGCCCCAATAAAAAATGCCGCAGCTTCAACCCTGCGGCATTTTTCATTATTAGATAACGTTGAGGTTAGTAACCCGCCGCCTGACCATCTTTACGAGACTCAGACGCGCCATAATAGACACCGCTGACTGGGTCTTTAAGAATCGCTTGATAACCGCCATATCCGCCAAAACCATACCGAATATCATGGCCTTTGTGTTGGAGTTGTTGGATGGTTTGGTAGGGTACACCACGTTCCACTTCGGTATAACCGCCGTTTTCCAGGTACATTTGGCTACCATCGGTCGGTTCAGTATTGCCTAAATGCTGCCAGCGCGCGGCATCACCGGCTTCTTGCAGGTTCATGCCGTAATCAACCATATTGACCACGATCTGTACATGGCCTTGTGGCTGCATGGCACCGCCCATCACGCCAAAACTGACATAAGGTTGGCCATTTTTGGTAATAAAAGCTGGAATAATGGTATTAAACGGGCGTTTGCCAGGGGCAAAAGCATTAACGTGTTTGGCATCCAGCGAGAACATTTGCCCCCGGTCCTGAAAACCAAAACCAAGTCCTGGCACCACCACGCCGGAACCCATGCCACGATAGTTCGACTGAATTAATGACACCATATTGCCTTCTTTATCGGCGGTGGTCATATAAATGGTGTCACCTTCATACAAATTGGGGTTGCCAGCATCGACCCGCTGCGCTGCTTTTGCGGTGATCAGTTTGGCGCGTTCTTTGCCATAGGCTTCGGAAATCAGGCCTTTCACCGGCACTTTGGCAAAGTCTTGATCCGCATAAAATTTGGCGCGGTCTTCAAAGGCTAATTTTTTCGCTTCGATCAGGGTATGTAAACTTTCGGCACTGTTAAATCCCATACTTTTTAAATCGAAATTTTTCAGAATTTGCAGCATCTGTAATGCAGCAATGCCCTGCCCATTCGGCGGTAGTTCCCAGACATCCACACCACGATAATGCACTGAAACGGGCTCAACCCATTCGGACTTGTGGCTGGCAAAATCTTCATAACGCAGATAACCGCCTTCTTTTTTCATAAAGGTATCAATTTTTCGGGCGATCTCACCTTGGTAAAAAGCGTCGCGGCCGTCTTTCGCCAAAATTTTAAAAGTATTGGCCAGCGCTGGGTTTTTAAACATTTCACCTTTTTGCGGCGCTTTGCCGTTTATGGTGAAAGTACCTTTAAAATCACCTGGTTGTGGTGATAAACGCGGCACCGAAGCTTGCCAGTAATAAGCGATAAGTTCCGAAACTGGAAAACCTTGTTCGGCATATTGAATGGCTGGCGCCAGAATTTTGTCCATCGGTAATGAGCCAAACTTACCATGCAGACTAAACCAGCCATCGACGGCGCCGGGTACGCTGATGGGCAGCATGCCATAAGGTGGAATATCAGTGCGACCGAGTTTTTTTACCTCGCTTTGCATTTGCGTCAGGGTCATGCCTTTTGGTGAGCGGCCAGAGCCATTTAAGCCAAATAGTTTTTTCTCTTTGGCGGACCAAACAATGGCGTATAAATCGCCGCCCATACCGTTGCCGGTGGGCTCCATAAGACCTAGCGCCGCATTGGCCGCAATGGCCGCATCAATGGCGTTGCCACCTTGTTTCATAATATCGAGCGCAATTTGGGTTGCCAGTGGTTGGCTGGTGGCGGCCATCGCATGCGGCGCGATGACTTCTGAGCGACTGGCAAAGTCATGGCCGGTGACCCGGTCGTAGGCCATAACGGTTGCTGCGGGTAATAACAGGGCAGTGATCAGCGATACACGTAACGAGGTCGAAAGAAGATGCTGGCGCATTGAAGGCTCCGGGTTGTTTTTTCAGTGCTGAAATTAACTTTAGCACTTGCTAAACTCCAGCAACAAACGACCAACGGCGGCGCGTGGTCGATGGGTGGAGATCTGCAGGCGATGTACAGCAGCTGGCTAGAATTTAATCGTCGTTTCGGCGCTGGTGGATGGTGATGACCGGTGCTGAAGAAACATGCTACTTTTTAGCTGGGGATAACGGGGCGCCTATTTAGGCCACTATTTGGGCTACTATCGAGACCACTATTTATGGCTAAAGGAGATCGCAGAAAATGAACATCCGCCGCGCAACCACCGATGATAGCGGTCAGATTGCAGAATTAATCAAAGCCTTAACACTTAAATTTATTGCAGTAGAAATGAACACTGCGGCGGCACAACATTTTCTGACGGCGAATAACGAAGCGGCGATCGTTAGTTTTATCGAGCAAGGTTTTATCTATTTTGTTGCCGAAAACGCCATGGTGGCTGACATGGCAACTGCGACCACCCCTTCGCAGCCACAACTACCAGCGGTAGAAATAATCGGCTGTATCGGCATGCGAGACAATAGCCATGTTTATCATATGTTTATTGCTGAAACATGGCAGGGGCGAGGTTTGGCACGATGTTTGTGGCAACAGGCGAAAAATTTTTGTGAAGCGGCCGGCAATTCCGGGGTATTTACCGTCAATTCATCGAATCATGCTGTCGCGGTGTATCAGGCGTTTGGTTTTGTTCGAACCGGCCCGATGCAGCAAATGCATGGTGTGTTTTATAACCCAATGCAATGGCGACAACAGCTGCAGCCGGTTTGAGATGGCAGCTGTTGTTGCGGGCTTTTAAGCAGGCGTTGCTGCTGGCAGCAACGCCATAAGTTATCAAGCTAAAGTGCTGCGCTCTACCTTCAACGCTTCGCTCTAACTTAAACGCTGCGCTCTACCTTCAACGCTTCGCTCAGCCTTCAGCGCTGCGCTCTAGCCTAAGCCGAAGCGCCGCGTTCTACCAAGAGTGCGATGCCCTGACCACCGCCAATACACAAAGTGATCAGGCCAAACTGGCCATCGATGCGCTCAAGCTCATACAAGGTTTTCACCAGTAAAATCGCGCCGGTGGCACCCACCGGATGGCCGAGTGCGATAGCGCCACCATTGGGGTTCACTTTGGCGGGATCAAAACCAAGGGTTTGGCTGACTGCCAGCGCTTGCGCGGCAAAAGCTTCATTCGATTCAATCACATCGATATGCGCGAGCGACAAACCGGTTTTTCTCAGCAATTGTTGCACGGCAGGAATTGGCCCAAGCCCCATCAGCGCAGGTTCGACACCCGCCATGGCGTAAGCAATCAAGCGTGCTTTGACGGCCAACCCCTCGCTTTGGGCATAGCGCGCTGTGGCCAACACCAGCGCCGCCGCGCCGTCGTTCAAACCCGAAGCATTACCAGCGGTCACCATGCCATTGTGCTGAAACGCCGGTTTTAGTTGCGCCAAACTTTGTCGCGTGGTGGCCGGTCGCAGATGTTCATCTTGGGCAAAGTAGGTCGGCGCGACGCCATGTTTACTGGTGAGCGGCACTGGCACTATTTGATCTGCGAAGTAGCCATGTTGTTGTGCATACGCGGCGCGACGTTGACTCTCCAGCGCAAATTCGTCCAACTGGCCACGATTGAGTTGGTAGTTGGCCGCAATATTTTCGGCGGTCATGCCCATATGGCCACTGCCAAATGGGTCAGTCAGAATGCCTAAGGTTAAATCGGTGACTTTGCCATGGCCGACTCGCAGCCCTTTGCGCACGCCAGGCAACAGAAATGCGCCCTGGCTCATTGATTCCGCTCCGCCACAAAGCGCCAGCTGACCATCTCCCAGCAGCAGTTGCTGCGCCGCACTAACAATCGCCTGCAAGCCGGAACCACAAAGCCGGTTCACTTGAAAAGCATTGCTACTGGCGGTCATGCCACTTTGTAGCGCAATTTGTCGCGCCAGATAGACATCGTCAGAGCCGGTGGTAATGATATGCCCAAACACCGCTAAATTGACTTCCGTGGCAACAACGCCTGCGCGGCTGATTGCCGCAGTCGCCGCGACAGTGCCGAGCTGCGCCGGGCTTTGTGTGGCTAGCGCCCCAGCAAAACTACCAATTGGCGTACGAGCGCCACTTAAAATGACAATGTCGGAGAGTTGCATGGTGGTTTTCCTGTGATCTGCTGGCAAGTTGTCGCCGAACTGTAGCAAAATTTCGGCATAGCAGGCAGTAGCAATTACGCCGTAGCGGCTTGCCGGTGCCGCATCAAGCAGGCCACGACAGTTTCGGCAGCCTCTTGCTCACGCCAACCGGTTTCAATCTTGATAGGCTATTGAATAGACGATGCAAAGTAGTTAGTTTGGTACATTAATTTTGTGACATATGGTATCGCTTGCGGCTGTTTCGCTAGTGCGTATAAATGATTGTGGCGAATAGAAAAATATGCATTTTGAACAGCTCAATGAAAATCATGTTGAACGCTTGCTGGCATTTGAACGTGAGAACAAGGTTTTTTTCGACCATGTGATTACTGCTCGCACGGCTACTTTTTTTTCCGTTGATGGGGTAGCAAACCACATTAACGACCTGCTTACTCTGCAACAACAAACATCTGCCTATTCTTTTGTGCTCATGGCAAACGATGCAATTATCGGCCGCGCCAATATAAAAAATGTCCTTCACAATACGTCAGCTGAAATAGGCTATCGGGTTGCGCAGCAATTTACCGGCCGCGGTATCGGTTCGTTGTGTGTACAACATTTAATCAGTGTCAGTGCGACGCTGAACTTAACCAAGTTGCATGCTTATGTGATGGCGAACAACCCAGCGTCAGAGCGTATTTTAGTAAAAAATAGTTTTAGCCAAACGCTCTGCTTCCCCAAGCATTATTTGCATCAAGGACAGCTGTTGCATGGTTTTCAATACACGCGCATTGTGGCCGGGCAACCTTTTTCGGTTGCGCCCAATGCGCCAGACCTACCTGCGGCTGGACATGTTGGCTGATGAAGTCGCGGACAACAACATCAGTGGTTAGCCTTGGACGGCAACTTATGTTGTTGTCATGTGATGTCGCCGTGAATCCGCTGCTCAAAAACTGCTTTTGTTGCCAATTGATCGCCCGTCATATTTAGCCAAGCTTTTGCTGGTCAGCACGGCGTTTTGACGTATAATGCGCGCCGTGAGTTGGCCAAGACAATCGCTGCCTGCGCAAGCAGGGGGAGGAAAGTCCGGGCTCCACAGGGCAGGGTGCCAGGTAACGCCTGGGGGGCGCGAGCCTACGACTAGTGCAACAGAGAGCAAACCGCCGATGGCCCATTGTTCGCAAGAGCAGTGGGATCAGGTAAGGGTGAAAGGGTGCGGTAAGAGCGCACCGCGCGGCTGGTAACAGTTCGTGGCACGGTAAACTCCACCCGGAGCAAGACCAAATAGGCCCCCATTGGCGCGGCCCGCGTTGGGGGCGGGTAGGTTGCTTGAGGCATACGGCGACGTATGTCCTAGAGGAATGATTGTCGCTTTGGCAACAAAGAACAAAACCCGGCTTAACGGCTGGCTCACACCTCATTAAACAGAAAAACCGGTAGGGTGACCTGCCGGTTTTTTTATTGGTATTGGGAACGCCGCTCAGTAGCCGCTGCTAGGGTGTTACCGCGACGCGCCCGATGTGGCTGCTTAATTTACGCGTTAAATAACCTCTATTTAGCCGAATGGAAGCGTGGCGACATTGGCACAGCGGCAAGCCGCCGTTTCGCTATTTAACCAAGCTGCCGGTGTGTTTAAGCGTTGTAGCAAGATTGCATCCAGCAACGAATCTTCGCTCCTGCAGGCCGGTCCGCTGGCATAAGGGCCGCTATAGACCAGTTGCTTATCTCGCAGCACGATAACCATCGGCGTGGCAGGGACGGTGATACCGGCTTGTTGTAAATCTGCCACTGATCGCTGCAACTGTCGCAGTTTCACCTTGGTCTGAAATAACGACTGCAACTGGCTGATATGCGCTTGCGCAAGCACGGAACAGCGACAGCTGGCATCTAATATATGCACCAGCACCGTTTCATCGACAGCGGCGTCTGTCAGATGTAGCAGCGCCGCCAGTTGCTTTGGATACTGCTGTAATTGCCGCTCTGGGTCAAATTCACCATAATCGCTTTGTCCAAAGCGAAACAGCAATAAAGACGTGCCGAGTATCCACAGCAGCAACAGCGCCCATCCAAGGCGCTGTGACTTTAATTTCAATGGCTAAACCTACCGGCTTCATTTTTAAGTAAGTAGCTAATATTGTTTACATTATCAGCACTTTTCAGCACTTTTTGTCCTTGTTCTGATTGCTCATCGCTCATTTGACCGAGTTGCTGCACACTGCGATCGATTTGCTGGCTAGACTGGTCCTGTTGTAACAAGGTCTGTGTCATTTGCTGGGCAGAATGTTCAACCTGCTGCGCCTGTTGGCTGATGCTGTCTAATACCGAGTCACTTTGCCTTGCAAAGCCAATGGTTGCTTCGATTTGTGTCAGACACTGGTCTACAGCCTGCACTGAGTCTTGGCTACCCTGCACCAGTCTGGTAATCATCTGTTTGATTTCATTGGTTGAACCATGAGTTCTGGAGGCTAGAGTGCGAACTTCATCGGCGACCACTGCAAAACCTCGACCTTGTTCACCGGCGCGGGCCGCTTCAATGGCGGCGTTAAGCGCCAATAAATTGGTTTGTTCGGCAATACTTTGAATCACTTCCAGTACCGTTTTAATGTCATTGGTCGACATGGCCATTTGATGCACTTTGTCCCGCGACCCTTGCAAAGTTGTCGTCAGAGTGTCGATAGCGCCGATGGTGGCGGTGACGGCGGTGCGACCGGTTTGTGCAAAATTACTGGCCTTCGCGGCCGTATCCAGCATTTGCTGTGACAACTGAACGGCTTGGGCGATACCGTCCGACATCTGCCGGGTCGCCATTGCAATTTGCTCAACTGCTTGTTGTTGATTTACCAGGTTGTTGGTAAGTTTGTGGCCGTCTTGCAGCAGACTATCACTTTCGGCGCTTAGGTTGTGCACGGCGGATTCCATGGTACTGACGGTTTGTGCCAGCGTGCTAAGGACCTGATTAAATTTATTGACCAAGCGCGATTGAATGTCCTGTGCTCGGCTCGAAATGAGAATAGTTTGGTCGGCGCTCACTAACTTATGAGTCACATCAAACAATGCCTGCCCTTCCATGCCCTCACGCAAACTACGCTGGCAGATAAACATCAGCACCGCCGCTTCGATCACCACATAAACGGCATGCACCATAACGGTTGATAGGTTTGCATCGCGGATCGGTACTAAATATACCGGCGCGCCACTAAACTGCAGGTACATAAACAGCAGATGGTGAACGGCGATCACCACCGCAGCGACTAAAATAACCCGCCAGTCGCGAAAGGAAATTAATAAGGCCAGCAACACAAAAATACCAAAATGCACTTCGGTTTTGCCCAACGCTAAGTGAATATGCAGCGCCGCAAAGAGCATAAAACTGATGCCATAAGCCATCCGGGATAATAATTGATCACCAAAACTGCTATAGAGCAGCCATGGCAATACTAAAGATGGAATACCCACCATCAACGCCGGAAGCCAGCCTTGATAAAAAGCGGCTAATCCCAGTGTTAAAACGAATAATGCCAGATTCACCAGATTGGCGATTAAAAAAGCTTGTTGTCGAAAAGCTAACGTCATAGTTGGCATACTGGGTGACATAAATGCTCCGGTTGGTAGTTGCTTATGAGTCGTGCGGCCGCTCTAGCTTTGCCAAAACTGCTGCAAAGTGAGGTGTGTACGATTTTAGTATGGCGATAGTTTTGTTTTTTGGGGAGATTTTTTTTTATAACCTGAGGGTCGAACCGAGCCATAACCACATCATCGGCCAAGCCGGTGATTTAAACGTGGCCAAAATTGAGGTGTTTAATTCATTGCCAGTGACTGATGTGGGCTACTGCGAATGAAGATGACCGCGGTTGGCAATAGACGTTGCAACGTCGGCCGCTGATGTTTCGATAGCTTATTGTTGAAGATGTGGTTGCTGAAGATGCGGTTGCTGAAGATGTGATTGATTGGCAGATGCCGTCGTCGGCCAGGCGAGCGTTAGCGGCGAGCTGGCCTGCACACAGCAGCTTAAAATTTCATGCTCACCGACCTTATATTCGCTTGGTAGCACACTTTGGCATTGACCTGACACTAACTGAAGTGCACAAGCGCCACAAGATCCGCCACGACAATCAAAAGGTACTTTTACACCGCTGGCTAGCAGCGCGTCCAATACCGAGCCGTGGCCCAGACTATTGGCGTGGGCGTCACCCAAGGTAATGGCAAAACTTTTGGTACTGTGAGCGGCGCTGAATAATTCATGTCGCACCCGTTGGCAGCCAAATTCTCGTAAACCTTGCTCTAGTTCTAGAACCATAGCCGCACTAGCGCAAAGCAGATAATCTGCCGTGGTACCGCCAATTTTTGCTAACTGCACCGCATCGACACGGCCACGTTGCCCTGACCAATCGGTATCAGGCTGACTGAGGATCGGCAAATATTGCAGGCGGGTGCTGTTGGCGAGACGCCGTAATTTGCGATGTTGTAGTAAATCTTGCTGCTGACGCGCCTGATAAACCAAAGTGACCGGCCGTTGTTGGCGAAGTGCAGCAACCACCATCGGCAACAATGGCGTAATTCCGATCCCGCCGGCGACCAAGACTATTGGTCTTGCGGCCATCCAGCCAAGTTTTGCTTGCGTGAGGCGAGCAAAAAAACTATGCAGACTGCCAGCCAGTCGAAAATGGCCTTTTGGATAACCAAATTGGAGCTGTTGTCCTTGTGCTAATTGCTGTGCCAGCAGGGGAGTCAGTCGGCCAGTCTGTTCAATTTTGATGGCCAACATGTAATAGCGCCGTTGTTGGCAATCACTAACCAGCGAATACGCCCGGCTGACTGGCTGGCCATACTGATCTAGACTGAACAATTGCAGATGCTGGCCCGGCTGAGCTTTTTTTAGTATCCGGCCGTGCGGATGGCGCAACCAGAGCTTTAACATATTTCCCTGACGTCGCAGCCGGTATAGCTGTAATTGCTGTTTTTGTTGTTGTTTAAATTGTCGATAACGACGAACTCCACCATCCAGCATGCCAAAAGCCAGATAAAAGCTTAATAATGTGATGATCAGAAGTAGGATGTCAGTTGTTGCCATGGCGGCCTCAGCAAGATCCGCGCAACAGCGGTATCGGCGATAAATGGGTATGGCATTTTAACAATTTTCGACATGAACGCAATTGAGAATTATTATTGTTTGTCGTTGGTAAGTGATTACTCCGCTTAAAAGTACTTTGGAATAACAAATGAATCACCAAATACAAGGTTGGTCCTGTGGTTTACTACTCATTTTGACACCGCTGTTGGCGAGTGCGAGAGAGCTGAATTCTATGGAGTTAGCAGTGGCCCCTGTCACACCAAGCGCAGTTTTGGCGTCGTCGCCACCGACTGGGCTGCTGCGGCAGGCTGATTGTGCACTGCCGATAATTTGGCAACACTCTTTTAGCGCGGCTGAGCAGCAACAACTGCAATCTTGGTTATGCCAAAGTTATCAAAGTGTTGTGCAGCTGCTGGGACCTTATCTGTTAATGCCAGAAGTGCATGTTTATCGGCGTGATAGCGCCACAGAGCCGGTGCCGTGGGCTTTCACTGATCGCGGGGGAGATCAGCGGATCCGACCACAACAAGTACATTTTTATGTCAATCCAGCTTATTCTCTGGCGCAATTTTTGGCCGACTGGACGGCGGTGCATGAATTTAGCCACTTGGCGCTGCCATTGTTAGATCGCTCCGATCAATGGTTTGCTGAAGGTTTTGCCAGTTATTTTCAAGTGCAGATCCAACAACAACAAGGGTATGTCACCGATCCTGGGGCGTACTATCGGCAAAAACTACAGCCTCAACTGCCGCAGCTACAACAAGATCAAGCACTGATCCCGCTGCTGCAACAGCTGATGTCCAAACGGCGTTACAAAGCCGCTTACTGGGGCAGTACACTGTGGTTTATTGAGGCGCAAACATTGCTGCAGGCTCAAGGTTTGAGCTGGTCGGTATTGAT
The DNA here is from genome assembly GCA_037968955.1 of Rheinheimera sp. Classification (GTDB taxonomy): domain Bacteria; phylum Pseudomonadota; class Gammaproteobacteria; order Enterobacterales; family Alteromonadaceae; genus Pararheinheimera. The sequence continues at coordinate 16,569 of JBBKWN010000190.1, forward strand.
CCAGCAGTATCAGCAGCAACATCGGTTGCTGGATCAGGATCTGAGCGCCGTACTGGCCTCATTTGATCAGCTATTGGCAATGACGCCCGCGATGCGTATTGATGCTGGATCACAAGGTGCGGCAAGTGCAGCGCCATTATTGGCAACTATGGCAGCTGAAATTGCAGTACAACCTTTGCTGCAGCAGCTCTGGCAACAGTATCAGCAGCGGTCGGCAAAAGTAATTTTGCGACAACATCCGCTATGGCGTATACCAGAAAAATCTGAAGTAGATCAGTGATCTAAAGATCCTATCGTAAAATGCCCGTCTCCAGCGCAGTGGACAGCAATCCAACCGAACCGATCATAGGTTATGCGTAACTAATCCGCCGTAATTAATCATCAGCCACCACTTTTTCCCACTTTTTTTAAAGTCCATGCGCCAAGCCGCGTGGTTATTGGCTTTTATTCGATCACTGAAGTGGGTTTTTACCTTGACAAGGCTGATTTTTGCGCCCTAAACTGTAGCATTGTGGAGATTCGTGGGTAAAAGTGGATCTTCACTGGATCTAATTACAACAAAATGGGATCAACATGTTTCGTGGATCATTTGCTTTAAGCCTGGACGACAAAGGCCGGTTAACGCTTCCAACGCGTTACCGCGATAGCCTGTTGTCTGAAACGGGCGGCGCGCTGATTTGCACCATTGATCACAAAGATCCTTGTTTGTTGTTGTACCCACTGACCGAGTGGGAAGAGATCGAAGAAAAACTGAAAAAACTCTCCAGCTTTAATCCGCAAGAACAACGTCTAAAACGGCTGTTATTAGGCCATGCCACCGATTGTGACATGGACAAAAGTGGTCGCATTTTATTACCGGCCACCTTGCGTGAACATGCAAACCTCAGTAAGAGCCTGCGCTTGGTTGGCCAACTGAACAAATTCGAGATCTGGGACGAAGAGACCTGGCATCAACGCGTAGCCGAAGACATGGCCGTAGAAAAAGAAATGGCTATTGCCGGCGACGCCGAACTTTCTGAACGACTACAGGATTTTTCATTGTAATGACGCAGCAAGCACACATTTCCGTCTTGCTGAAAGAAGCAATCGACGGCCTCAACATTCAGCCCGAGGGAATTTACCTCGATGGTACTTTTGGCAGAGGCGGCCATAGCCGCGTGATCCTGAGCAAACTTGGCGAAAAAGGCCGTTTATTTGCGATTGACCGAGATCCACAAGCGATTAAATCAGCTGAAGAATTTGCCACTGATGCTCGTTTTCACATTAGCCATACGGCATTTGCTGCATTAGGCCAAGTTGCTGCAGACCAAGGGATCTCCGGTCAAATCGACGGTATTTTGTTAGATCTGGGCGTGTCGTCACCGCAACTAGACGACGCCGAGCGTGGTTTTAGCTTTATGCGCGATGGTCCGCTAGATATGCGGATGGACCCCACTTCTGGTATTTCTGCCGCCGACTGGCTAGCCAAAGCCGATGTGGAACATATTACTTTTGTCCTGCGTGAATATGGTGAAGAAAAGTCTGCCTGGAAGATTGCTAACGCTATCGTCAATACCCGTGACGCATCGCCCCTGACCCGTACTGGTCAGTTGGCTGCACTGATAGCTGCCACAGCACCGAAAAGTTTTAAAGAGAAAAAACATCCGGCAACTCGCAGTTTTCAAGCGATTCGTATTTATATCAATAGCGAGTTAGAGCAAGTCAAAATCGCATTGGATGCGGCGCTGGCGGTACTCAAACCGGGTGGCCGTTTGGCGGTGATCAGTTTCCATTCGCTCGAAGATCGGATGGTGAAACAGTTTATGCGCCTGCATAGCAAGCCACCTGCAGTGCCAAAAGGTTTACCGCTGACCGAAGCGCAATTAAAACGGCATTTACCGTTGGCGCTGGTTGGCAAAGCCATTATGCCGTCAGATGCTGAGCTGGAACAAAATCCAAGAGCACGCAGTGCCGTGTTGCGCATCGCCCAGAAGAATCCGCTATGAGCAGCATCAAACTTAATAAATTGATCCTGCAAGATATTGGTAACCATAAGCTGGTGTTTGTGGTGTTAACGGTGTTAGTGCTGTCGGCGATGGCGGTGGTTGAATTTACCCATCAGAACCGCCAGCTGACAATCCAACAAGACAAATTATTCCAACAACGCGACGCTTTAGAAATGGAATGGCGCAATTTACTGGTAGAACAACGGGCTTTGTCTGAACACAGCCGGGTTGAGGAGATTGCCCAGCTGCAACTCCAGATGGTTCGACCAACCGGGCAGCAAGATATAGTGGTGGATGAGCCATGAGCAGACAAGCAAAAAACCGTAAACACCCAACCGTCATCAGCTGGCGCTTTGCATTTGTAGTGCTGTCGTTGTCGACGGTATTTGTTGGGCTGGTTGCTCGCGCTGCCTATTTACAAGTTTTAGAACCGGACATGCTGGTCGAGCAGGGTGACTTGCGTTCGCTGCGGGTGAAATCAGACGAAGTATTACGCGGCATGATTTTAGATAGAAACGGCGAAGAGCTGGCGGTCAGTGTGCCGGTGGAATCGGTGTATGCCGATTCGAAAGTGGTGATGCAAGCCAACGCCAAAGGGGATAATCGGCGCTGGCATGCTTTGGCTGAAATGCTGCAAATTACTCCAGAACAGCTCACCAAAAAGATTGCGACCGATCCGAAAAAACGTTACGTCTATTTGCAGCGCCATGCCAGTCCGGCGACTGTTGATTACATTCGTAAACTTAAAGTGCCAGGCATTTATTATAAACAAGAGTCTCGTCGTTATTACCCGACCGGTGAAGTGGCGGCGCATATTTTAGGTTTTACCAATATTGACGATCACGGTGTGGAAGGGGTTGAACGCCAGTACGATCAACAACTTAAAGGTATTGATGGGCGCAAACTGATTCGAAAAGACGCCAAAGGTCGCGAAATTGAAGTCTTGGAACAAACCGATGCCACGCAATCACGCAATTTACAGCTGAGTATCGACCAGCGTATTCAGGCAGTAGCGTATCGTGAACTTAAAAAAGCAGTGCTGACTTACGGCGCAACTTCCGGCTCTATTGTGGTCGTCGACGTGCATACCGGTGAAGTGCTCGCCATGGTCAATAGCCCGTCGTATAACCCAAACAATAAAAAGGGTACTGCGGTGCATCGGTTTCGTAACCGCGCTATTACCGATACTTTCGAGCCAGGCTCCACCATCAAACCACTGCCGGTATTAGCGGCATTAGAAAATGGCACTGCCGATTTAAACACCGTGATCCCAACCGGCTACGGTCCGATCATGGTCGGCGGTAGTCGGGTGCAGGATGTGACGGGCAATGGCGATTTAGACTTAAAAGGTATTATCCGTCGTTCGAGCAATATTGGCGTGACACGTTTAGCACTGAATATGCCACACGAAGATTTGTTGAAAATGTATTACAACATGGGTCTGGGCGAAGACACTGGCTTGGGCTTATTAGGTGAAAGTGGCGGCCAGCTGCGGGAACGTGCGCGCTGGTCTGAACATGAGCGGGCTGCGTTGTCGTTTGGTTATGGTTTATCGGTGACAGCCGTCCAATTGGCGCGTATTTATTCAGCGATCGCCAATGGTGGCACCGTACGGCCATTAACCATTTTGAAAACCGATAATCCGCCACCAGGGGTGCGGGTGGTTGCCGAACATAACGCTGATGCGATGGTCGAAATGTTAGAAAGTGTCACCGAAAAACGGGGTACTGCAACGCGGGCCAAAGTTCCGGGATACCGCGTCGGTGGTAAAACCGGTACTGCGAAAAAAGCCATCGCCGGTGGTTATGGTGATGACTACATTGGCTCCTTTGTTGGCATTGGTCCTATTTCAGAACCTAGATTGGCCTGTGTGGTCATTATCAACGAGCCAAGTGGTGATTATTACGGCGGCGGTGAAGTTGCCGCGCCGGTGTTCAGCGCGGTGATGGGGGCGGCCATGCAGCTGCTCAATTTACCACCTGATGGCAATGACAGTCGCATTTCAAAAGTGACCGGAGGTCCAGATGCTGGGTAGCAGGCTCGAACAATGGTTATCCCCATTTAAAGCGAC
>JBBKWN010000191.1:0-5273 GCA_037968955.1 Rheinheimera sp.
CTGCAGAGCAGAACGGGTAACTTTAGTTGGATCCAGGATACCCATTTCCAGCATATCGCCGTACACGCCAGTTGCAGCGTTGTAACCGTAGTTGCCTGAACCGTTTTTCACGTTGTTTACTACAACTGATGGCTCTTCACCGGCGTTATCAACGATTTGACGCAGTGGTGCTTCCATCGCGCGCAGCGCAATTTTGATACCGTGGTTCTGGTCTTCGTTAATACCACGGAGTTCAGACAGCATAGCAGCAACACGAACCAGTGCTACACCACCGCCAGGGACGACACCTTCTTCAACCGCAGCGCGGGTTGCATGCAGCGCATCTTCAACACGGGCTTTTTTCTCTTTCATTTCGATTTCAGTTGAAGCACCGACTTTAATCACCGCAACACCACCGGCTAACTTCGCCAGACGTTCTTGCAGTTTTTCTTTGTCGTAATCAGAGGTCGCATCTTCAACTTGCTGACGTATTTGCTTCACCCGGCCGTTAATCGCTTCTTGCTCACCGGCACCATCAATAATAGTGGTGTTGTCTTTGGTGATGAGGACTCGCTTGGCAGTCCCTAAATCTTCTAAAGTTGCTTTTTCCAGCTCCAGGCCGATTTCTTCAGAAATCACTACACCACCGGTCAGTACTGCGATGTCTTGCAGCATGGCTTTACGACGATCACCAAAACCTGGCGCTTTCACCGCAGAAACTTTGACGATACCGCGCATGTTGTTAACAACTAAAGTAGCTAACGCTTCGCCTTCTAAATCTTCAGCGATGATCAGCAGTGGCTTGCCAGATTTAGCGACGCCTTCCAGAACTGGTAACAGTTCACGGATGTTGCTGATTTTTTTATCAACCGTCAGGATGAATGGATTGTCCAGTTCGACTTGGCCGGCTTCCGGGTTGTTAATGAAGTACGGAGACAAGTAGCCACGATCAAACTGCATCCCTTCAACCACTGCCAGCTCATTCGCCAGGCCTTGGCCTTCTTCAACCGTGATCACGCCTTCTTTACCAACTTTATCCATTGCATTGGCAATGATTTGGCCGATTTCGTCATCAGAGTTGGCAGAAATAGTACCGACTTGCGCGATGGCTTTTGAATCAGCACATGGTTGTGACAGTGCTTTTAATTCAGCAACTGCCGCAATCACTGCTTTGTCGATACCACGTTTTAAATCCATTGGATTCATACCGGCAGCAACGGCTTTGACGCCTTCGTTGATGATGTTTTGCGCTAATACTGTTGCAGTAGTCGTACCGTCACCGGCTTCGTCATTGGCTTTAGAAGCAACTTCTTTCACCATTTGCGCGCCCATGTTTTCGAACTTGTCTTCCAGCTCGATTTCTTTGGCCACAGAAACACCATCTTTGGTGATCATTGGTGCGCCAAACGACTTATCCAGAATCACGTTACGGCCTTTAGGGCCTAAAGTAACACGCACTGCGTTTGCTAAAATATTGACGCCTTTAAGCATCTTGTTACGGGCTTCATCGCCAAAACGTACGTCTTTTGCAGCCATTTGAAAATTCCTCGGAAATTTGTATTCAATTAATTCGTGAAATGCAATTCGTAAAATGCAGTTTGCTGAGATTAAAATTACTCAGCAATGACGCCCAGAATGTTGTCTTCTTTGGTGATGACGTATTCTTGGCCTTCAATTTTTTCAGTGCGTTCAACGTAAGCGCCAAAGATTACTTTGTCGCCAACTTTAACGTCTAGCGGACGAACAGTCCCATTTTCTAGGATCCGACCGTTGCCGACTGCAACCACTTCGCCACGCGTTGATTTTTCAGCAGAAGCGCCGGTCAGAACAATACCACCGGCCGATTTGCTTTCTGCTTCCAGGCGTTTGATGATCACGCGGTCGTGTAATGGACGAATATTCATGCTTCATTTCTCCTAAAGCGTTTGGGGGTTTAACATTGATGTTAAATACGATGTGTCAGCTATATGGGGTAAGTCGGAAAAAAAACCAAGGGTTTGCGGAAAAAAATCTACTATTTCCCTTGCTTAGGAAAAGACAAACAACAGTTTTTTCGGCGCATGAAAGTAAAAACAGCAAACCACGGTCTTCACACTGCCGTTAGCGATTGCACGTCACGATTGCATGTCGCGATTGCATCTAGTAAATGGCAGCTTTAGCCAGGGCATTTTATTTTTTGTGACCATTTGTCCGCAAAGGGCAAGACCTAAAACCCACGGCATGCGTATAGTAGGATAAATTAAGTTCACCACTTGCATACGCCAGACCTACCACTGCAGACAGGAAAACCTTTGGGTTTTAACGTCCTGCGGATAATCGCCACCGAGATGCGCTATGCGTCGCGATGAAAGGAAGTAAAAATTGAGATTTCGAATTTATAGTTTTTTGTTGATGTTTTTGCTGACGGCACCGCTGCAAGCAAATGATATTCTTAGCAAACTTGGCCAAGGTAAAACCTTTTTACCTGTTGAACAAGCTTTTGTGGTGGACTTTATTCAGCAGAAAAATGAACTGAAATTAAGTTTTCAGATTGCCGATGGCTACTATTTATACAAAGACAAATTTAAATTTGCGGCGGTGGCGGTAAGTTTTTCACACCCCTCCTACCCCGCGGGCATGGCGCATGAAGATGAGTATTTTGGTACAACAGAAGTTTATCGTCATCAGTTACTGCTGAGCATCCCGCTGTCAAATATTGACCAAGATGCAAAGTTAAAGGTGCGCTTTCAAGGCTGTGCCGAGGCGGGTCTATGTTATCCGGTGGAAACGGTTGAGATCCCATTAATTCCGACCAAACCAGCTACCGCCGAGGCAGTGATTGCAGACATGACCGGCGATACAACCGCAATTAACGCAGGTGACGATGCGGGGGCAGTCAATTCAGCGCCGATATCCGAGCAAACCGAATTAGCACAACGTCTGGGGCAAGATCGGAGTATATGGACCTTAGGCCTGTTCTTTTTATTAGGTCTAGGCTTAGCGTTCACCCCTTGTGTATTCCCGATGTACCCTATTTTAACCAGTATTATTGTTGGGCAAGGACAACAGTTGAGTACCGGCCGTGCCTTTAGTCTGTCGATGTCTTATGTACAAGGGATGGCGATTACCTATTCGTTACTGGGATTAGTCGTGGCCAGCGCCGGCGTGCAATTTCAAGCGTATTTTCAACACCCCGCAGTGCTGATTGGCATCAGCGTGCTGTTTGTGTTGTTGGCGCTGGCAATGTTTGGTGTGATCAATTTGCAGCTACCGAGCAGCTGGCAGGAAAAAGTCGGAAATTTTAGCAATAAACAACAAGGCGGCAGTGCCAAAAGTGCATTGGTAATGGGCGCGCTATCCGGATTGGTGGCTTCACCTTGCACCACGGCGCCGCTGACTGGTGTGCTGTTATACATTGCTCAAACCGGCGATATGGCTTACGGCGCGTTGGTGTTATATGTACTCAGTATGGGCATGGGTTTACCGCTGCTGGTGCTTGGCAGTACCGGTGGCAAATTTTTACCTAAACCTGGCGCTTGGATGGACAGAGTCAAAGCGGTATTTGGTTTTCTGCTGCTATCGGTGCCATTGTTGTTGCTCGAACGTATCCTGCCAAATGAAATCTTAATCGTATTACTGACGGTGTTATTACTGGCTTTTGCGCTGTTTTTACAACAAACCCAACAGCAACTACAAAAACCAGTCGTAAAATCAGTTATTTGGTTGCTAGCCACAATTTTGGTGGTGAGTACGTTACTGCTGAATCAGCGTTTCTGGTGGCCTGCGCCTTCGCCAGTTGTGACGACAACAACGGCGGTCACAACGACGGGTGCCGGCACATTTATTGATATTAAAACTCTGGCCGATCTTGATCGCGAATTGCTGGCAGCCAAAGCCGAAAATCAATTTGTGATGCTGGATTTATTCGCCGAATGGTGTGTCGCCTGCAAAGAGTTTGAACACATTACTTTTGCCGATGCTGGCGTCAAAACTGAAATGGCAAAAATCCGCTTGTTACGGATTGATGTCACCAAAGCGAGTGAACAGGATCAGCAGGTACTGGACAAATTTAGTGTGTTGGGTTTACCAACTTTGCTGTTTTTTGCGCCAAATGGCAGTGAATTAACCCAATCGAGAGTCACTGGTTTTATGCCTCCTGCTGAATTTCAGGCGCATTTAGCTCACCTGAATACACCTTAACTCAATCAGCAAATCGCGCTGCAGCTGGCTAAAGTACTGACTTGTGCCAGCTGCAGCGGCCATTTTCAACCTGCCGACTACAAAGCTTTAAAAAAGTTCCACTCTGCTGATAAGACCAGTATTTTGCTGCCATTTGCTGCGATTTCACTATAATAAGCGGCAACTCTGCAGCGCCAATCGTTCAAATTCGGAAAAAGATGCTTTTTCCCTCGACCTTTGGCAAGATAATCGCAGATGGTGGATCTTCAACGGAATAGGCGACAAATGGCATCAGTTTTACGCGTTTTGCTTCTAAACGGCCCCAACCTAAATATGCTGGGTCAGCGTGAACCCCAGATCTATGGTGCGGCGACTTTAGCGCAAATTGTCGAGCAGTTAACTCAACATGCCAGCACGCTGAATGTTGAACTGACCCACCTGCAATCGAATGCCGAACATGAGCTCGTCACCGCAATTCAGCAAGCACTGGGTCAACAGGATTTTATTCTGATTAACCCAGGCGCTTATACCCATACCAGCATCGCCATTCGCGATGCACTGTTGGCAGTGGCGATCCCATTTATTGAAATTCATCTGTCGAACGTACATGCACGTGAAGCATTTCGCCGACATTCGTATTTATCAGATATTGCCAAAGGGGTCATTTGTGGCCTCGGCGCCAACGGCTACCGTTATGCTTTGGAATCGGCCGTCGCCACATTAACAATAGCAACTTTGACCACTACGAACATCAACCCTTAACTTTACTTAACTAAGTCAGGCATCATCGTCATGGATATTAGAAAAATTAAAAAACTGATCGAGCTTCTGGAAGAATCAGGTATCAATGAACTTGAAATTACCGAAGGCGAAGAATCTGTACGTATCAGCCGCGGCGCGCCGGTTCAGCACTATGCGCCAATGCAATATCAGCAAGCACCCATGCAAGCAGCGCCTGCTCAGGCGCCAGCAGTAGCTGCGCCCGCTGCAGCTCCGGTCGTCACCGGTTATCAATTACGCTCACCGATGGTTGGTAGCTTTTATCGCGCCGCTTCACCCACGTCGAAAAACTTCGCCGAAGTTGGTCAGGTCGTCAAAGTCGGCGATACCCTGTGTATCGTCGAAGCGATGAAAAT
>JBBKWN010000192.1:0-24995 GCA_037968955.1 Rheinheimera sp.
GTTGATGTTGATGTTGATGTTGATGTTGATGTTGATGTTGCAGGTCAGCGCAAATAGTGACAGATGGCAGGCTAAATCGACTTAGCCTGCCATGTTCATGGGGGGTAAAACTGCGCTAAAACTCTATGGCAACGATGGTCACGCCGCCGCCAACACTTGAGTGCGCTTCAAACTCCAGCACTTTAGTGCGCTTCAAAATAGAACGGCAGCCGTTTGGTTTGTTTACCGTTCAGTTCATTCATCGTTGCAGCGTCAAATAAACGGCCGTTGACCATGGTCATCGCCACTTTGTCGCTGTCCTGAATGTTTTGTAGTGGATTGCCATCAATGACAATTAAATCAGCCAGTTTGCCGGTTTCTAGCGAGCCCAACTGGTGATCCATGCCAAAGGTTTTGGCCGGGTTAATGGTGGCGGTTTTTAGCGCTTGCAGCGGGGTCATGCCGCCTTGGGCGAACATCCACATCTCCCAATGCGCGCCTAAGCTTTCACGCTGACCGTGCGCACCAATGTTGGTTACAACGCCTAAGTCACTCAGCTCCTTCGCTGCTTTGGCAATACTAAAATGGTTATAGTGATGCAAAGGTGCGGTAGGACGACGCATGCTGCGCGAACGTAATTGGTCCATCGGTACATATTTACTTAAGCGTGGGTGTTTCCACACGTCGGTTTTATCGTACCAGTAGTTTTCGCCCCAAATACCGCCGTAGGCGACGACTAAAGTTGGGGTATAGGCGGTACCACTTTGTTGCCACAGCTGTTTTACGTCATCATATAATTTTGCGGCCGGCAGCGAATGCTCTAGCGTGGTATGGCCATCAACCACCATGCTCAGGTTGTGTTGTAGCAATGAGCCGCCTTCTGGTACCACCATCATTTCTAATTCACGCGCCGCTTGAATGACTTGCTGACGTTGATTCCGGCGTGGTTGGTTGTAGCTTTTTACCGAAAACGCGCCGACTTTTTTCAGGCGCTCTAAGTGAAATTTAGCATCATCCAGACTGTCGACATGCGAGGTATACCCAGGGCCATAAGCGCCGTACAAAATGGTGCCGGTGGAGAAAATCCGCGGCCCGACAATAGCGCCGGTTTTTTGTAATTCGCTGGCGGTAAAAATTTCCTGGGTATCATTGGAAGGGTCGTGGATGGCCGTTACACCTAAGGCCAGGCTGGCGTAGTTGATGTAACTTTGTTGCGGAATGAGTTGATTCACCCCCTGACTGCCGTGCGCATGCGCATCAAACAAACCAGGCATAATGGTTTTACCAGTAATATCGATCACCTTGGCACCCGACGGGATTTGCACATCCGCTTTGCTGCCAACGGCTTTAATTAGGTTATTTTCCACCACGACCACGCCATCTTGGATCACCGTGTCGCCGTTCATGGTAATCACCTGGCCGCCGGTGAATGCGATGACGCCTTCTGGTTTATAGGCGTCGGTTTTAAAGCTAATGTTCTGGCCATTTTTAGCGGCAAACTCGGTTTTACCGTTGATAGCAAAGACTTCAGCAATATCGGCATGATAGAGCTCAGGCCCTAAGTTCCAATACAGCTGTTGGCTATTGCCGGTCCAGCTGATATTTTCGCCGGCCCGCACGGATAGCTGTTTCACTGGAAACTGGGTGTCGCTGCCGCCAATATCAATCACTGCGCCACGTTCAGCAAATGGCGTGACATAAACTTTAAAGCGATCGGCAAAGGCCACATATTTGCCATCGGGTGATACTTTAAACTCAGTGCCGTATTTGGCGCTATATAAGGTGCGCTGGGTTTGTTTGACTAAATCGATGCTGAGTAAAGTAGGGGATGCACCAAAGTCTTGGGCAAATACCCGGTCGTTGCGATCAGAAAAATGCGGCGCATAACCGTTGCGGCTAATCAGCATCGGTTCGCCACCCGCAACTTTTACCGCATATAAACCGGTGTTCAATGACCATTTCTTATCGAGTAAATTGCCAGCTCCACCTTTGCGGAAGACCACAGTGTTCCCATCTGGGCTGAAGGTTGGCTCGACATATTTGCCCGGTGCTTTGACAATATCTGTCACTTTGCCAGAGCGCAAATCCAGAACTTTGACTTTGCCCTGCTGTTGGTCGTGCCAGCTGACGTAGACCAGCTTTTTACCATCACGCGAAAACTGTGGGTACAGCTCAAACTCTTCGTGTTGTTTGGTCAGGCGCTTGGGCGTGCCGCCTTTGGCATCAACTTGGTATAGATGACCGAGCGCCGAATACACCATGGTTTTGCCATCAGGGGATGCTTGCACAAAACGCAGCATTTTTACGTCAAGCTGATCCTGGTTTAATTCTTGTTTTACCCGCACCGCGGTTTGAATTTTCTTTTGAGTATTGATGTTAAATGCGATGTCTTTGACGGATTTACTAGTTAAATCAAGCGACTTAATTTTGCCTCCGGCCCAAAACACAATACTTTTATTATCGGGAGTGAAGCTTAATGTTGGGTACACACCATGGATAGCCCAAGTTTCCTGCATGTCGCGGTCAAGGTCGCTATAAAGCTCGGTTTGTTCGCCAGAGGCTAAGTCGTATAAAAATAAGGTGGTTTTGAAATCGACACGACGGATATAGGCCAGTTTTTTACCATCGGGTGACGGGGTAGGCCGCACCGCACCGCCGGCTCCTTCCAATAACACCTCTATTTTGCCGGTTTCGCGCTCAAAGCGCTTAATCACATAAATACCTTGCTCGGAGTCTTTGCTGTAGTGGAAGGTATTGCCCGGCGTATTGTCCTGCGAAAAATAGACATATTTACCATCAGGGGAGAATGCGGGCTCACCTAAGTCTTTTTGGTCATTGGCTTTTTCGGTCAACATCACGCCGCTGCCACCGGTTTTATGATATAGCCAGATTTCACCGGCGCCTAAACTGCGGGTATTGGTAAAGTGTTTACGCGCCACAATAAATTCGCCGTCTGGGCTCCAATCCGGGCTATTGAGCAAGCGGAAAGTTTCATTGGTGACGGCTTTGGCATTACTGCCATCCGCATTCATCACCCAGATATTGTCGCCACCGCCTTCATCACTGGTGTAGGCAATAAATTTGCCATCCGGGCTAAATTTAGGCTGCATTTGCCAGCCAATGTCGTTGGTCAGCTGTTTAGGCGTGCCGCCGCTGATTGGCATCGTATATAAATCGCCTAGCAGATCAAACACCACTGTTTTACCATCCGGACTGATATCCAGGTTCATCCAAGTGCCGGTTTCAGTTTTAATATTGATGGTTTTGAATTCACCTTGTGGCTGATTGACCTGCCATTCGGCTTTTTTGGTCTCAGGTTTTGCGTCGGCCGCTTGTAGGGTAAAGGTGCTGCTGACGGCGAGCGCTAGCAGGCTGAATTGCCATGATTTCATCGATGTTCCTCGGATCACTAAATTTTAGGAAGAGATCGCCTGTAGCCGGCGACTTGGATTCATCGAATAACTTGCCACATTCTGCGCTGTTTGGGCAGAGGGCATTGCTGTGACTGCGCTGATTAACCAGACAAAGCCGACAAATCACTGCCGGCATCGCTGCTTTGCGGTATATTTGTCGCATTGTGGTAGAAAATCATCGTGGTAACTGAAATGGATTCGCCTTGTATCGCCAGCTGTAAATTGAACAGCGACAAAATTTGTATTGGTTGTTATCGTCATATCGAAGAAATTGTCGATTGGAATAAAAGGACGGAAGCGCAGCAGCTGTTGATTATGGCTGCCATCAGCGAACGTAAAAGTCAGCTAGATACACAACCGGCCACGCCAACCAGTGCCATTACCCAAGCCGAATGGCAAGCGGCGAAAGCAGCGCTGGCTGTAAAACGGAAAATGCAGTTGACGTAACTGGCACTGATGGTTTTTTTGAGCCAGCACAACACAAGCAATGTTGGTGCTTGCTGCTAAATTGAGTTCCAGCCTAAAATACCCTGTTCGGTGACTGTCGAAGTCAAATTATCTGTGGGAAATCAAACAGCAAGCGGCATGACTGCTGTAAACAAAAAATAGTGCCCAAGGAGAATTATGTTATTAGAAGCGGTCTGGATTGGTTTTGCCTTTAGCCTCGGTTTGTTAGTCCGCTTGATTGGCTTACCGCCGCTCATTGGTTATCTCGCCGCTGGGTTTGTGATCACGCTCAATGCCGCCGATCTCGAATTGCCACATGCCGGTAAAAGTATTATTGAACACATTGCGCACCTTGGGGTGTTGCTGCTGTTATTTACCGTTGGTTTAAAACTCAATGTTCGAAGTTTAGGCAAACCCGAAGTGCTGGGTGGCAGCGTGGTGCATTTTGCGGTTTCGGCGGTGTTGTATGCGCCGGTCATTTATTTGTCGTTTGAGCCAAATTGGCTGCATGCGCTGATGCTGGGCGCGGCGCTGGCCTTTTCAAGTACGGTGCTTGCGGCAATTGTGTTGGAAGGTAAACGCGAGATCCGAGCATTTCATGGTCGAGTCGCCGTTGGTATTCTGATTATGCAGGATTTATTTGCGATGGGCCTGATGAGCTTTTCGCAAGGGGTCGCGCCTTCCCCTTGGGCGTTATTGGTGTTTGCGCTCCCATTTTTGCGGCCGGTGTTGTTTAAATTACTCGATTTTACCGGTCATGACGACTTACAGATTTTGTTTGGCGTGTTGCTGGCGGTGGTGCTGGGCGGCGGCGGTTTTCATCTGGTCGGATTAAGTTCAGAACTCGGAGCACTGGTCTTTGGGGCGCTGTTGTCCAGCCATTCGCGGGCCGGTGAACTATCGAAAACTTTGTGGAGTTTAAAAGAATTTTTCCTGGTCGGATTTTTCTTAAATATTGGCCTTGGCGGTTTACCCGATCAACAAGCTTGGTTGTTTGCCGCATTAATGACACTGTTATTGCCAGTCAAAGGCGCGTTATTTTTTGGCTTATTAATTATGTTTAAGCTGCGGGCACGCAGCGCATTTTTGTCGGGGTTAACGCTCACCAATTACAGTGAATTTGCCTTGATTGTGGCCAGCGTCGCCATGCCACAGTTTTTAATTCCGTTAGCGCTCACCGTTGCCTTGTCGTTTGTGGTGTCGGCACCGTTAAATCGTTATGCCCACCCGATTTATGAACGCTTGGCCCGTCGTTTAATGTCGTTCGAACGCAATATTCATCACCCAGATGAGCAACCGGTATCGCTTGGCGACGCTGAAGTATTGATTATGGGGATGGGGCGCACAGGCACTGCCGCTTATCAGTATCTGCAACATAAAACCCATCTGGCGGCATTAGATTCAGATCCGGCCCGCGTTGCTTCACATCAGCAAAAGGGAAACAATGTATTTTTCGCCGACGCTGAAGATCAGGTGTTTTGGCACGGATTACAGCTTGGTAATATCAAAGCGGTGATGTTGTGTATGAGCGATCTTGAAGCAAAACTAATTGCCGCGCGTAAACTGCGTGAAGCTGGTTTTTTGGGGCTGATTGTGTCGCACAGTATGCATTCTGATGAAGCGACCGCCATTATTGCCGCTGGGGCCGATCATACGTATTTGACCATGGCGGAAGCAGGGCTTGGTTTAGCAGAACGGGTGCGCCAGCATATTGCCTTGTAATGGACTTTTTCGGCCATGGTAACCCCTGCTGATTTGTCCAACCAATGGCCAAAACAACAGCCCCTGATGGGGCTGCTTAAAAAGTTAGTTGTTCGTCTTCGTCATTAAAAACTGCTTAATTTCATCTTTGGCATGCAGAATATGACTGGTGAGTTCACTGCAGGCGCCTTGAATATCCCGCTTTTTGCACAGATCGAGTAAGCGTTGATGCTCGGCGCTTGCTTTGTTGATGCCGCCGGCAAATTGTAAATGCATCCGAATGTAACGGTCTGCATTTTTATTAAGATTGCCAACAATTTCAATGCTTTGTGGGCGATTGGCTTTATACAAACAGCTATGAAAGGCAGTATTGAGGGTTGACCATTCACCAGCATGATCCGCGCTTTGTAATGCCGATGCCAATTTCTCCAGCATTTGTGCGGCAAGACTGAAGTCGTCTTCGGTCAGTAACGGTATTGAGCGCGCTAACAAATCCGCTTCTAACAAGGCACGAAGTTCGAATAGTTCATCAATCAGCTCCGGGCTAATTTCGGTCGCTGTGGCGCCTTTATGCGGTTCGAATTTGACTAAACCTTCCGCTTCTAGCTGCAATAACGCTTCACGAATGGGAATGCGACTAACATTCAGCTGCTCGGCTAATGCTGCCTGACGTAGCGGCTCGCCAGCTTTAATTTGACCGGATAAAATCTGCGATCGAATCGCTTCGACCACAACTTGGGTTCGGGTTTTAAATTCGAGTGCCATAATATTCTTGGTAGCCAGTAAATAAGATTAGTTTACTGACTACCAAAAAAAAGGCTAGCAGCGGTAGGGCTTTTGTTAAATATGCACCAACGACTGCTTAATATTTAACCGTTGACAGCGTTATCTTGCTGATCTGGATAATTTTGCTGACATAACGGCCGCAAAAATCTTTGCAGTGCCGACAAGCCCACTGAGCTGGTACGCAGATCGGTCGACGCCGGAAAAGGACCGCCATGTTGCATGGCCGGGCAGACCTCGACGCCTGTTGGCATCTGACCGATAATGAGTCGGCCCACCTGATACGCCAGCTGTTCGAGTAATTGTTGATGTGTTTGCTTCCCTTGCACCAAACCATGCACCGAGGCACAAAGCTGCCCGGGCAACATCGCGACAAATTCCGATAACGCCGCAAAATCTGGATAACGGATCACCAAAGCGCAAGGCCCGAAGATTTCTTCCTGCAGCTGCCGATGGGCGATAAATTCCGCTAACGTACAGCTATAAAGTCTGGCCTGTGCTTGCCGCTCGCCACTAGTCCCCGCGGCAATCAGTCTGGCATGCTGTTGACGCTCGGCAACGGCCTGCTGATAAGTTTGATAAATTCCCGGATGTAATAAACTTTGCGCCGCGACTGTGCCAAAAGACGCGATGGCGGTGGCAAGGAGTGCTTCGCCGACCTCGTTGTCCGGCACCAACCATAAGCCGGGTTTGGTACAAAGTTGCCCACCAGAGCCGGTTGTTGATGTTACCAATTGTTGCGCCAAGTCTGCGGCGCTATCCAGGGTCAACTCCGGCAAAATAAGTTGTGGGTTTAAACTTCCGAGTTCAGCATAAAACGGAATAGGATCGGGGCGTTGGTTGATGGAGTGACGCAGCGCCATGCCTACCCGCATTGAACCGGTAAACGCCGCCGCTTTGATTGCCGGATGTTGCACCAGTTGGTGACTCAGCGGATATGATTTTGCCTGCAACAACGTCACCACCGCCGCTGGCATGTTGCAGCGGTGGATGGCTTTTTCAATCGCACGCATAACACATTCACTGGTCGCCGGATGCGCACTGTGCGCTTTGATAATGACCGGGCAACCGGCAGCGAGGGCCGATGCGGTATCGCCACCCGCGACGCTAAAGGCGTATGGGAAGTTGCTGGCCGCAAACACTGCCACCGGGCCTAACGGTAATTGGGTTAATCGCAAACCTGCTTTGGCGGGCACACTGTTGCTGTCGGCATCCTGCTCGCAAATCGCCTTTTCCAAGGTGGCTTCAAGTTGCTGGGCAAACATTTCCAGTTGTAAGCAGGTGCGGTTTAATTCACCTTGCAAGCGTGCTTTTGGTAATGCCGTTTCCAGCGCGGTGATTTGCCACAGTTGTTCACTACTTTGTTTTAATTCGACACTGATTTGCCGCAGAAACGCAGCGCGTTGCGCGCCGCTGCGCTGTCGATAGACGACAAAGGCAGCGCTAGCCGCTTCACATGCCAGCTGCAATTCAGCGGCTTGGCAATCGGCAAATTGCCATGGCAGGGGCTCGAACGTGCTGGCATTGATCGCCGGGAAACATTTCGGTGCTAATTCCGGTGCTAGTTCCGGTGCTAGTTCTGAAGCTAATTCCGGTGCCAATTCCGTGACTGATTCCTGAGCTAACTCCTGAGCGGCGGCCTGCCATTGGCCTGCCAAATAATGCTGACCGGTAATTTGTACAGTGTTGTACAACTCAGACATCGTCGCTGAGGTGTTGTTGTGTAATGATTGGGTTGAAGAAGTGTGCTGCATATTAAATTACCTGAAATCCGTAAGCATAAGGGTCGTTGTCGTCGACGGTGATTTGATTGGCGCCAAATACGCGCGCCCAACCTTCGATGCCGGGCAAAATAGCCGGGATGCCGGCAACCTCTGTTACCCCTTCAATCGTGCCGACAAACTGACTGCCGATAAAACTCTCGTGGACAAAGCGCTCGCCGGGTTTTAGCAAACCTTTGGCAAATAGCTGCGCCATTCGGGCTGAGGTGCCAGTGCCGCAGGGGGAGCGGTCAATGGCTTTATCGCCATAAAAAACTGCGTTGGCGGCGCTCGAGGTCTGGTGTTTGGGTGAACCTGTCCATAACAAATGCGATAAACCACGCACATTGTTATCCAGCGGATGTACACAATCGATAACTTGACGAGCGGCAGCTCGAACCTCCGGGCTCCAGCGCAGTAATTCGGCTGCGCTATGGTGTTCAATGCCCCGGAATTTGCCTTGCGGTTCGATAATGCCGTAGAAATTACCGCCATAAGCGATGTCCATTTTCAGCCGGCCAAGTTCGGGGGCTTCAAATTCAACATCTTTGGCATATAAGAAGGACGGAATATTATAAATCTTCACCGCAGTCACCCGATCGCCCTGGCGCGTAAAGTCGACTTGCAACTGACCTGCGGGTACATCAATTACCAATTTCCCGTCAACTTTGGGTTTGACTAAACCCGCCTCCAGCGCCGCAGTGACAGTGCCAATAGTGCCGTGTCCGCACATCGGCAGGCAGCCCGAAGTTTCAATGAATAAAATAGAAAAATCGGCATTGGCAGAGCAGGGCGGATACAAAAACGCGCCCGACATCATGTCGTGACCGCGGGGTTCAAACATCAGCGCTTGGCGGATCCAATCAAAACGAGCCAGAAAATCCAACCGCTTTTCGCCCATAGTGTCGCCACGAAGTACCGGATGGCCTGATGTGACTAAGCGCACCGGATTACCGCAGGTATGGGCGTCGATGCAAAAAAACGTACCTTGTTTCATGCCACTGCTCCTGCCTTGTTAACTATTGACTGAACTGACGCAGATCAGGGCGCGTCGCCATCGCTTGTGCGAATAACGTTTCCACCCGTTGCCGCTCCAAACCACTTAACGGCAATCTTGGCGAGCGCACCGTTTCAGTACCACGGCCGGCCAGTTGTTCTGTCAGTTTGATGCATTGCACCAAGGTCGGGATCGTATCTAGGCGCAGCAGGGGTAAAAACCAACGCCAAATCGCCAGCGCTTCGCTGTAACGACCTTGTTTGGCGAGGTTGTAAATAGCAACCGATTCTTGCGGGAACACGTTGGTTAAACCGGAGATCCAGCCCGTGGCGCCCAGCATCAGGCTTTCTAATGCAATATCATCCACGCCGCTAAATACCGTAAATCGATCGCCAAAACGGCTATATAACTCGCTGATCCGGCGCGTATCTTCAGTCGACTCTTTTATCGCCACAATATTGGGCTGCTCCGCCAACACGGCCATACTGTCGAGCGAAATATCCACGCTGTAGGACACTGGATTGTTGTAGACCATCACCGGTAGCGCGGTATTTTTAGCCACTTGCACTAGGTGATGAATGGCTTCATGTGGTTGCGAGCGGTACACCATGCTCGGCAGCACCATCAAACCATCAATACCGATGTCTTCGGCATCTTTTGCATAACTCGCCGCAAGCGCAGTGGTTGTTTCGGCAACACCGGAAATTAATGGTACGCGGCCTTTGACGACTTCTTTTGCCGCGGTCAGTACCTGACGTTTTTCCGCCGCTGACAACGAGCAATTTTCGCCAACCGTGCCGCAGACAATAATGCCGTGCACGCCTTCGTGAATCAGCCGGTCGAGCATTTGTTGACTGGAGTCTAAATCCAGTGACTGATCCGGATGAAACTGGGTTGTCACTGCAGGGTACACACCTTGCCAATTTACCTTCATTTTTATACTCCTTCGATTACGACGATGCGTTGCGTTGGTTGCAACTTACTGGCATGCTAAGTTAAATGTAAATTGTATACAATATCCAAAGTGGTGAAATATGCAAAATAAAACAAAAATAAGCACAGGCCAGAGTTGTTCAGCGGTTGGGACGGCGGCGCCGATAACCGTGGTCGTGGGTGCCGGAGTGATCGGGTTGGTGACGGCCTGTCGGCTGCAACAGCAAGGGCAACAGGTGTTATTAATTGATGCCAAAGGCGTCGGCGCGGCTTGCTCCTATGGCAATGCTGGGCATCTGGCAACTGAACAGGTGTTTCCGTTGGCCGACGCTGGGTTATTGCCGAAATTACCGGGGTTTTTGCTCGACCCACTTGGGCCGCTGGCGATCCGTCCTGGTTATTTCTGGCGCGCCTTGCCATTTTTTTATCAGTTTGTCCGGCAAATGGCGCCGCGTTTACAACAGGCCAATACGTCGGCGTTAAAAGTGTTACTTAGCGAAGCTATCCCTGCCTGGCAACGCTTGGCGCAGGATGCCAATTGTGAAGACTTATTGCGCTATCAGGGTAGTTTGTTGGTATTTGAGCAAGCCAATTTGGCTAAAGTTGTGCAAGTGGCAGCGCTTTATCAAAAACATGGGGTGGCATTAGATATTTTAAGCAAGCCGACGCTTCAGCAACGATACCCAGGATTATCGCCAGCAGTGTGCCATGCTATTTGGTTTAAAGACGTTGGACATACGCTGTCACCTTCGCGGTTAAATCAACGGTTGTATCAATGGTTTCTCGCGCTTGGTGGCCAGTTTTTGCAGCAGAAGGTGCTAGCGATTGACCACCAGCCAGCAAAGCTGCAGTTAAAATTGTCGTCGCAAACGCTCAGCGCAGATGTGGTTGTGCTTTGCACCGGTGCTTATAGTAAAGAGTTACTGCAACCCCTTGGTTACCAACTACCGCTGGAAGCGGAGCGCGGTTATCATTTGATGACCAGCCCACCTTCGATGCCGGATATTCCGATTGCATCGTTTGAGCGGAAAATGATTATGACGCCGATGCAACATGGTTTGCGTTTGGCCGGCACGGTCGAATTCGCCGGATTAACGGCACCAGACAATTGGCAACGGGCAAAATTGTTACGTCGGCATGGTGAAGCGTTATGGTCGCCGTTGGCGGCAACCAACAGTCAGGTTGGTCCAGAAGCTTGTTGGTCTGGGCTTAGACCGACCCTTGCCGATTCACTGCCGGTGATTAGCCAAAGTAAGCTGCCCGGGCTTTGGCTCCATTTTGGCCACCAACATTTAGGGTTAACCCTCGCCGCGAGCAGTACCGAGTTGTTGCTGCAATTGATGAACAGTGATGCTGGCGCGCCAGACAAGGCGACACCCTATCGCGTGAGCAGATTTGAGTAACTTGCAGCGCCAGCGACTCGAGTGATGGCCGCGACTCCTTGGTGCAAATGGCCGGCAGTCCAAAGCCACGGTTTAATCCAGTTGTCCCATAGCCAGTAACAGATCAGGTTGTTGTAACAGACTGACTTCAATGCATATTTTTAACGCGGCAACCACCAGCTCCTGACTCATGCTAGCACTTTGTAGGCGGCTGGCCTGTTGTGGGCTATACGGAATATGGATAAAACCGGCTCGCACTTTGGGGGTGCTAGCGAGCTGATGCATCAAGCCATAAAACACATGGTTGCAGACAAAGCTGCCGGCGCTCAATGAAACTTCGGCCGGAATGCCTCGCTGGCGAACTTGCTGCACAATATGCTTTAACGGCAAGGTGCTGAAATAGGCCGCGGGCCCGCCCTCTGCGGTGGTGCTATTGATGGGTTGTTGACCACGATTATCCATAATGCGCGCATCATTGTAGTTAATGGCGACTTTTTCCAGGCTAAAACAAGTTCGGCCACCCGCCTGGCCAACGGCGATCACCAGCACCGGCTGTAAGGCGGTCAATTCTGCGCTTAGCACTTGCAAACTTTGCTCAAACACACAGGGTAGTTTTCTTGCAAGCACCACAGTCTCATCATCAGGTTGCCAGCCATCCAGTTGTTGTACTGCGTCCCATGATGGGTTCGAGGTTTCACCGCCAAATGGCTCAAAACCGGTCAGTAGAATGTTTTGCATAGGGTACTCGCTTCAATCCAGAAAATTCTAGCGGTTAAAAGGCTAAAAAATACAGCAGCAAAATATTACAGAACAATAAAATGATCGCGGTTGGCGTTTGGGCTTTAATCACCGCATGTTGATCTTTTAGCTCCAGTAACGCCGCCGGCACCATATTAAAGTTGGCCGCCATCGGTGTCATCAACGTGCCGCAATAACCGCAAAACATGCCAATGGCGGCCATCACCGCCGGGTTGGCGCCGTGTTGCATGATCAGGACCGGAATGCCAATGCCGGCCGTGATCACCGGAAACGCGGCAAAAGCATTGCCCATGATCATGGTAAACAAAGCCATGGCGATGGCATATGTCGCCACTGCAATCAACTTATGATCAACGGCTAAATAGGTTTCGGTCAATACGGCAACCGCCTGACCAACCCCGGCGTTATTAAATAACAAACCAAGGGTTGCCAATAACTGCGGCAATAACACCGCCCAGCCCATCGCTTCAAGCAAGCGCTTCGATTCGATCCCGCCTTGAATCGGACTTTCCCGAGTTAACACACAAGCTGCAATAAACGCCACGATACAAGCAATACCAAGACTGACTAAGGTCAGGTTTTTCGGGTCGAGTAACTGCCAGTGGTCATTGCCTATTTGACTGAGTACCAATACACCAAAAACAGTGATTACCGGAATTAATAACGCTGGTAAAAATATTTTCTTACCAATGCGCTCAAGCGAATGGTTAAGCCGCTGTGCTGATAACATCTGTGGCAGCGCACTACTGAGCGCACCAAAGCCAGCGAGTGCTGCCAGCAAAACCACCATCAAACCAACCACTTCGACCGGCAGATAATCACCAATTAAAAACACCAATGCATAACAGCCCCAAAATGCTGCCGAGGCAAAGCGTCTGGGTTGTTGTTTGTTTAACAGCGTTAACAGCGCCGTCCATAACAAAATCAAGCCGACTAAAATGTATAAAAAAGATAAGGAAATCATACCGGCTCCGTCACTTGTGTCGTCGGCACGACTGCAGGTTGCGCAGCTTGTAACCGCCGTAGCCTAAGGTCCATTTGCCCTAGCCGATAAGCATGAATGGCAAAAGCGCATAACGCGGTCGGAATGCCCCAAAGCGCAATATGCAGCGGATCGGTTTCGATGCCCGATTCGCGTAAAAAAGTGTGCATCAACACAATGGCGCCAAAAGCGACAAAGATATCTTCCCCAAAAAACAAACCAATATTGTCGGTCGCGGCTGCCATTGCTTTGACTTTTTCACGTAGTTGCTCAGGAATGGCCGGCCAGCGCTGCTCGGCGAGGGCTTCGGCCATTGGCGACAGTAAAGGCCGCACCATTTGTGGATGACCGCCAAGGCTCGTCAGACCAAGCGCAGCCGTCATTTCGCGTGCTGCCAGATAAATGGTCAGCAAGCGGCCGACTGTGGCCCCTTTGAGGTTACGAATAAAATTTTGCGCTTGTTGTTTCAGACCATGACGCTCGGCAAGTCCAATCACAGCCAGCGGCAGCAACAAAATAACTGGCAAAGTACGGGTTTTAAGAAAACCATCTCCTAACTGCGCCAAGATTTCGCCAATCGGCATCAGTGCCGCAAGCCCGGTGACGACACCCGCCACCAACACCACCAACACCGGGTTGAACTTGAGTAAAAAGCCGAGCATCACCACACCGATGCCAAGCAGCGGCCACAAATTAACGACGTCCATGAAGCCTCTCAGAGATTAGGGTTGAAAAAATTTTGGTTGGATAACAATGTTTTGTGCTAACAACGCTTGATATAGCTCTTGCGCTAACATTACCGCTTGCGGACTGTCCCCGTGCAAACACAAACTGTCAGCCCGAAGCGAAATAAGCTCACCGCTCACGGCTGCTAATTGCTGGTGTTGCACAAGCCTTAGGCTTTGCGCGATGGCCGAAGTCATCGGCAGTAAAGCGCCAGGTTGTGTGCGCGCCACTAACTGACCGTTGGCTAAATAGCCGCGATCGGCAAACGCTTCGCCAATCACCGGGTAATTTTGCTTCAGCGCTTGTTGGTGCAAGGCACTTTGCGCCAGGGTCATTAACGGTAATTGATAGCAGCGGGCAAGTTGCAATAACAAAGCGCCTGTGGTGCTCTGCTGCGCTGCCAGATTATAAAGTGCGCCATGGGCCTTGATATGGCTGACCTTGACCTGTTCCTGTGCCGCTAGTTTTAGAAAAAAATCTAATTGCTCATGCAAACTCTCGGTCAGTTTTGCCGCGGTGATTTCCATCGGCAATCGACCAAAATTAGGCCGATCAGGGTACGAGGGATGAGCGCCAACCGCCACTCGAAATTGTTTGCAAAGGCGCATGGCCTGACGAATTTCGGTTTCGGTTCCAGCGTGGGCGCCACAACTAATATTGGCAGATGACAACCAAGGTACGATGGCCGTGTCGTCAAAACCTTCGCCGATATCTGCGTTTAAATCTATGAGCATAGCGATGACAACTTCATTTCTTTAAATACGTTTGCCTTAGGACTTGCACCATAGCAGCTTCGGTCATCGCCAGCAAAGCTGGTAAGACCCGAGCAAGAGGATGCAATCCCAACTTGTCGCGGCGCGGTTCATGTCGGTACACTGAAGTTTCAAAATAGGTTGAAAAGGGAAGGGATGATGAGCATAAAAATTGCTACTAAGGTGACCATTCGGCCCGCTGCACTGCCGGAGCTACCCTTGGTTGCCGCGCTCGAGCGGCAGGTGTTCAGCAGCGAAGTGTACCCCGAATTTTTTTTCCGCCAAGCGCATGACTTATGGCCGGACTATTTGTTATTGGCATGGCAAGGTGAGCACCTGCTTGGATATTTACTCGCTGCGCCAGGCCAAAACGGTGCACAAAGTGTCGGGATTATGTCGTTGGCAGTCTCTGACCAAAGTCGTGGACTAGGGGTGGCGCAAGCTCTTTTACGTCACCTGTTGCAGCGTTGTTTGGTGCACACCGAGCAGTTTTGGCTGACTGTCGCACCGGATAATTTAGCTGCGCTACATTTATATACCAAATTGGGATTTGTGCAGCAAAAATACCATGAGGATTATTATGGCAAAGGGCAACCTCGTTGGCTGCTGGTTAAGCAACAGCTAACCGTTAATAGCGACGAAAATTCGCAAGAAAATCGATAGAAAAAGGCCGCCAAGCCGCGCCAATGCTGGATTTTAATCAAATGCTCGACGTCGTCCAAAACCCTCGCTATAATGCCGCGTCCTATTTAACTATGGATCTGGTTGACTAGTGCTGAGTAAGCCAAAGGTGCCAGATTTAAGCATGATGGCGTAAACCCCACGCCCGTTTTTGATTTTGAGGTAACAAGATGCAAGTTTCTGTTGAAACCACCCAGGGTTTAGAGCGCCGTATGAACATTACGGTTCCAGCCGCTGCAATCAGCACCGAAGTAGATAAAGAACTCCGCCAAATTGCAAAAAATCGTCGTATCGACGGTTTCCGTCCAGGCAAAGCGCCAGTGGGCATGATCAAAAAAATGTTTGGTCTGTCAGTGCTGCAGGACGTTGCATCACGTCAGATGCAAAACCATTTTTACCAAGCTATTATCGCCAACAAACTGACACCGGCAGGCGCACCAACTTTTGCTCCTGGTGAATTGTCAGAAGGCAAAGATCTGGAGTTTTCTGCCACTTTCGAAGTGTATCCAGAAGTTGCACTGACGGGTTTAAGCAAAGTTGAAGTCAGCAAGCCAACGGTTGAAATTTCAACTGACGATATGGCGAAAATGATCGAAACTCTGCGTAAGCAACATGCGACTTGGGCTGCATCAGAAAATGCAGCCGCTGCGGGTGACCGTGTGACGATGGACTTCGTAGGTTCTGTTGACGGTGAAGAGTTTGAAGGCGGTAAAGCCGATGGTTTTAGCTTGGACTTAGGTCAGGGCCGAATGATCCCAGGTTTTGAAGATGGCATCATCGGTAAAAAAGCCGGCGAGCAATTCACGATTGATGTGACATTCCCAGCTGAATACCATGCCGAAAACCTAAAAGGCAAAGCGGCTCAATTTGCGATTACTTTACAATCTGTTGAGACGCAAGTGTTGCCAGAAGTAAACGATGAATTCGTGAAACTGTTTGGTTTAGCTGAAACAACCGTTGAAGCACTGCACGCCGAAGTACGTAAGAATATGGAACGCGAGCTGACCCAAGCCATTAAAGGCAAAGTCAAAGAGCAAGTGATTAAAGGCTTACTGGCAAACCATGAACTGGACGTGCCACAATCGCTGATCGATGGTGAAGTTGACGTATTACGTCGCCAGGCACTGCAGCGTTTTGGTAATAACGTAGATGCGAAAAACCTGCCAGAACTTCCAGCAGCATTGTTCGCCGATCAAGCTCGTGACCGCGTAAAAGTAGGTCTGCTGTTAGGTGAAGTCATCAAAACCAACAACCTGCAAGTTGATGACAGCCGAGTGCAAGCTCTGATTGCGACTATCGCTTCTGCTTATGAAGATCCACAAGAAGTAGTGCAGTACTATAACAGCAACAAAGAGCTGTTACAGGGCATGCGCAACGTCGCGTTAGAAGAGCAGGCTATTGACCTCGTATTAGCGCAAGCCAAAGTAACTGAGCAAGCTGCGAAGTTCGATGAAATTATGAATCCACAAGCTGCCAACTAACATTGACTTTGTTTAGTTAGACGGTTTTAATGGCTCGGGCAGCAGTGTTCGGGCCATTTTATTTTCTGCCGCATTTTCCCAGGGGATCCAGCTGATGGTGTCAAACCAAAATATGAATGAATTAGTCAGTGCATTAGTACCTATCGTCATTGAACAGACGGCTAAAGGTGAGCGCTCTTTTGATATCTACTCTCGCTTGCTAAAAGAGCGGGTGATTTTTTTGACCGGTCAGGTTGAAGACCATATGGCCAACTTAATCGTGGCACAATTGTTGTTTTTGGAGTCTGAGAATCCAGAAAAAGACATCTATATCTACATCAATTCACCTGGCGGTTCTGTCACTGCAGGCCTCGCCATTTACGACACCATGCGTTATATCAAATGTGATATTGCGACCGTCTGTGTTGGCCAAGCGGCAAGTATGGGCGCGTTTTTGTTATCGGGCGGCACTAAAGGTAAACGTTATTGCCTGCCGAATGCCCGCGTGATGATCCATCAACCTTTGGGTGGTTTCCAGGGCCAGGCGACAGATTTCGAAATTCACGCCAAGGAAATTCTGACGATTAAAGAAAAGTTAAACCGACTGATGGCCGAACATACCGGTAAATCGTATGAAGAGATCATTAGCAGTACTGAGCGGGATAATTTTTTAAGTGCCCAACAAGCCTTGGAATATGGCTTGGTCGACACCATCTTTGTTAAAAGCGAAGCCAAATAATGTTCTAACCGACAACATGCAGTGATCCTGCAAACAGTGATGTTGGTTGAAAGCAATTTTTTTATACTAAACTGTTCAGAGACATGTCGTCTGCTTTAAAAAGTGTGTTGTAAAACGGATGACATAAGCACCGCGAACACTTGATGTGGCGTGTTGTGCCTGATAATTGAATTGGCGGTGGTCGGACGGAAACGACTACTGCAACGCGAAAGAGGTAGTTCCATGTCTGATCACCGCACTGACGGCGACAAAAACAGCAAATTGTTGTACTGCTCGTTTTGTGGCAAATCACAGCACGAAGTGCGTAAGTTGATCGCAGGTCCACAGGTGTATGTCTGTGATGAATGCGTAGACCTATGCAACGACATTATCCGGGAAGAAATAAAAGATATTTCACCAAAACGTGACGGCAGTAAACTACCAACACCACACGAAATTCGTACGCACCTAGATGACTACGTCATTGGTCAGGAGCATGCTAAAAAAGTACTGGCGGTTGCGGTATACAATCATTACAAACGGCTGCGTAGTAGTAGCCACAAGCAAGACGTTGAACTTGGTAAGAGTAACATCTTGTTGATTGGCCCAACCGGTAGTGGTAAGACGTTGCTGGCGGAAACATTAGCCAGACTACTCGACGTTCCTTTCACCATGGCGGATGCGACAACATTAACGGAAGCAGGTTACGTTGGCGAAGATGTAGAAAACATCATTCAGAAGTTATTGCAAAAGTGCGACTATGACGTCGAAAAAGCACAACGTGGTATTGTTTACATCGATGAAATCGACAAAATTTCACGGAAGTCAGAAAACCCTTCGATTACCCGTGATGTGTCAGGTGAAGGGGTGCAACAAGCGCTGTTAAAACTGATTGAAGGTACCGTGGCATCAGTGCCGCCGCAAGGTGGTCGTAAACATCCGCAGCAAGAATTTTTGCAAGTGGATACCTCAAAGATTTTGTTTATCTGTGGTGGTGCTTTTGCTGGGCTCGATAAAATTATCGAGCAACGCAGTGCAAAAGGTTCGAGCATCGGTTTTGGTGCCGAAGTAAAAAACAAAGAAACGAATCGTTCAATTACTGAAAGTTTTCGTGATGTTGAGCCAGAAGATTTAGTCAAGTTCGGTTTAATTCCGGAGTTTATTGGTCGTCTGCCCGTCTTGGCAACGTTGACCGAATTAGATTTATCGGCGCTAATGCAAATTTTAAGTCAGCCAAAAAATGCTGTTGTTAAACAGTTTGCCGCGTTATTCCAAATGGAAGATGTTGAACTGGAGTTCCGTGAGGATGCGCTCAAAGCCATTGCCCAAAAAGCGATGGAGCGTAAAACGGGGGCTCGTGGTCTGCGTTCTATTCTGGAAGGTGTGTTACTTGACACCATGTACGAGCTGCCATCTTTGCAAAACGTCAGTAAAGTCGTGATCGATGAGACCGTCATCCGTGGTGAGTCACAGCCAATCCTCATCTATGAAAATCCGGACAAAGCTGTAGCAGAATCCCACTAAACCAGATAAAAAGGGGCTTCGGCTCCTTTTTTGATCAAAGTGCTACTGAACAATATTTGTTGTGCTGGCGTATAATGTTGTGAGACAACAAAACTCCCGAGAAAATATGCTATGACCGCGGCAAAACGTCGATAATCGGTCAATAAACGCTAATGTTTTACCAGCATTTTTTCGGGCAGTGCATTGAAGTCACGGAACCTGACCCCATATACTCATGATATTCACGCCTGCAGTAACTAATTCGAGAGAGATTGAATGACAGAAGCAACAGTCGAACGTTTGCATATGCCAGTTCTGGCATTACGCGATGTTGTCGTCTATCCCCACATGGTAATTCCATTGTTTGTTGGGCGGGCGAAATCTATTAAATGTCTTGATGCCGCGATGGCCAACGAAAAGCAAATTTTCTTAGTCGCCCAAAAAGACGCTACGCTGGACGATCCAGCCGAATCGGACCTGTACCGTGTTGGTACCGTCGCCACGATTTTACAGTTACTTAAGCTGCCAGACGGTACCGTTAAAGTACTGGTCGAAGGCGGCCGTCGCGCCAAATTACTAGACTTCACCGAAACTGAAGACGTGTTTATGGCGAATGTTGAAGTGGTTACTTCACCGGACATGGATAGTCGCGAGCAGGAAGTGTTCTTGCGCTCAGCGGTTGGACAGTTTGAAGGTTACATCAAACTCAATAAAAAAATCCCACCAGAAGTTTTGACTGCGCTCGCCGGTATTGACGATGGCGCACGGTTGGCCGATACCATGGCCGCGCATATGCCGTTAAAAATCGATGATAAGCAAAAAGTGCTTGAGATTATTGATGTCACGGAACGCTTAGAATTTCTGATGGCGATGATGGAAAGCGAAATTGACATTCTGCAGGTCGAGCGTCGTATTCGCGGTCGTGTCAAAAAGCAAATGGAAAAAAGCCAGCGCGAGTATTATCTCAACGAACAAATGAAAGCCATTCAGCGCGAGCTGGGTGAGCTGGATGACGCGCCAGACGAATTTGAAGCCATCGGCCGTAAAATTGAAACCGCGCAGATGCCAGAAGAAGCGAAAACAAAAGCGATCGCAGAACTGAGCAAATTGAAGATGATGTCACCGATGTCCGCCGAAGCGACGGTGGTGCGTTCTTATATTGACTGGCTAACTCAGGTACCTTGGAAGCAACGTTCTAAGGTGAAAAAGAATCTGGCACTGGCCGAAGATATCCTGAACGCCGATCACTATGGCCTTGATAAGGTCAAAGAGCGCATTTTGGAATACCTCGCAGTGCAACAACGGGTTAATAAACTCAAAGGCCCAATTTTGTGTTTAGTCGGACCGCCAGGCGTTGGTAAAACATCGTTGGGGCAGTCGGTTGCCAAAGCGACCGGTCGAAAGTACGTGCGGATGGCGTTAGGTGGCGTGCGGGATGAAGCGGAAATTCGTGGTCATCGCCGTACTTACATCGGCTCAATGCCGGGTAAAATCATTCAGAAAATGGCGAAAGTAGGGGTTCGTAACCCGCTATTTTTGCTTGATGAAATCGATAAGATGGCCTCAGATTTTCGCGGCGATCCGGCAGCTGCTTTATTAGAAGTGCTTGACCCAGAGCAAAACTCAGCGTTTAGCGATCACTATCTGGAAGTCGATTACGACTTATCGGATGTGATGTTTTTTGCCACCAGTAATAGCCTTAATATTCCGGATGCTTTACTAGACCGGATGGAAGTGATTCGGCTTGCCGGTTACACCGAAGATGAAAAACTGAATATCGCCAAGCAGCATTTGATTAGTAAACAAATTGAACGCAATGGTTTGAAAAAAGGCGAAATCAGCATCGAAGACAGCGCTATTGTCGGCATCATTCGCTATTACACCCGTGAAGCGGGCGTGCGTAGTTTAGAGCGCGAAGTTTCTAAACTTTGCCGCAAAGCGGTGAAGAAAATTTTGCTTGATAAAACGCTGAAGACAGTAGTGATCAGTCAAGACAATCTAGAAGATTTTTTAGGTGTACAACGTTTTGATTACGGTAAAGCCGAAGACAGTAACCGCATTGGTCAGGTGACAGGTTTGGCTTGGACTTCCGTCGGTGGCGATTTACTGACTATCGAAGCTGCAGCCGTTGTCGGAAAGGGAAAACTGACACACACAGGATCGCTCGGTGATGTGATGAAAGAATCAATCCAGGCGGCGATGACGGTCGTGCGAAGCCGTGCTGAAACTTTACGTATCAACGCTGATTTCTACGAAAAGCGTGATATCCATATCCATGTGCCGGAAGGCGCAACGCCAAAAGACGGTCCAAGCGCCGGTATAGCGATGGTGACGGCATTGGTTTCAGCTTTAACTGGTAACCCAGTGCGAGCCGATGTTGCGATGACCGGGGAAATTACTTTGCGTGGGGAAGTATTACCGATTGGTGGTTTGAAAGAAAAATTACTTGCGGCTCACCGTGGTGGTATCAAACGGGTGCTGATCCCACATGACAACGTTAGGGACTTAAAAGACATCCCTGATAACGTCAAAGGTGATATCGAAATTTGCCCGGTACAGTGGATAGATCAAGTCCTTGAATTTGCTTTACAAGAGCCGCCGACGGGTATGTCAGTGGTAAATGTGGAAAAAAGCAGCGTAAAAGCGAAAAAAACCGAAAAAAATGTGGTTTAGGGGCTTTTCAATTACGCAGGCTGTGCTAATTTAGGGGCAGTTTCGTTGCAGCCCTTGTGTGACAAGGGTTAGCGAGACGCAAGGAAATTTTCAAGTCCATTGTATTTGTGCTTGCAAGCATTTCGGATGCTTGATATAACAATGCCGACATTATAAAAATGTACTTACAATTTGGTTGTAGAAAATAATAACAATTGAAGGGGATGATATTGTGAACAAGTCTCAACTTATCGACAAAATTGCTGCTGGTGCAGACATTTCTAAAGCGGCAGCGGGTCGTTCTCTTGACGCGTTCATCGAAGCCGTTACTGAAGCTCTTAAAGAAGGTGATTCAGTTGCACTGGTTGGTTTTGGTACTTTTGCCGTGCGTGAGCGTGCAGCCCGTACTGGCCGCAACCCACAAACTGGTGAAACGATCCAAATCGCTTCTGCGAAGATCCCTTCGTTCAAGCCAGGTAAAGCGTTAAAAGACAGCGTAAACTAAACTTGAAAGCTGTACCGGCGCGCTGGTGCAGTTCAAAGCTTAAAAAGAACTCTGGTTGACCTGAGTCAATCTTCACCGCTGAAACAGTTCTTCTGAGCAGCAGGTAGCAAGAGTTCCGTTACAGCTTCTATAAGAAAGGCGCATCTGTTAAGATGCGCTTTTTTTTTAAGCCCGCATTTGCCGTTATAAGAGATGAAGCAAGCATGTTAGAAAAGATCAGAGAAGGTTCAAAAGGGATAGTTGCTCAGGTCGTTCTGGGTTTGGTTATCCTGACATTCGCCGTATCCGGTGTGAGCAGCTACTTTGGCAACAATAGCGACCAGTCGGTAGCCGTGGTCAATGGTGAAGAAATCAGCCGCACGAAATTTGAAGAAAGCTATCAGTCTGAACGTGCCCGTATGGAGCAACAGTTTGGTGATATGTTTGCCACCCTGGCCGCTGATCCACAATATATGAATAATTTTCGCAATTCAGTACTAGACCGTTTAATCAATGAAACGTTGATTAAGCAACAAAGCACTGCAATGGGTTTGCAAATCAGCGATGACCTGCTGAAAAAAACCATTATGCAAATGCCTGAATTTCAATTGGACGGTGTGTTCAATAATGACCGTTACATGGCTTTATTACGCCAAAACAACCTGACGGCGAACAAATTTCGTGACATTTTGCGTGAGCAATTTGTGCGCAACCAGTTTATGGCCGGCGTCGCTGGCTCTGAGTTTGCGTTACCAGGTGAAATGCGTAGTTTGATGACCTTACAACAACAAAATCGTGATATTGAGTATTCAGTATTAAAAGCGGCTGATTTTGCTGCAGTTGTTGCGGTAACGGACGAAAAACTGTCGGAATATTACCAGTTAAATCAAAATAGTTACGCCACACCAGAACAAGTTTCTCTGCAGTATGTTGAGCTTAATGGTGTTGATTTAGCAAGTAAAATCAAAGTCAGCGATGCTGAAGTCGAAGCGTATTATCAGGCGCAGTCTGCTCGTTACTCGACAGAAGAACGCCGCCGAGTATCACACATTCTGCTTGAATCGGCCGATGTCGATAGTAAAGTGGCCACCAAAGCAGAAGCATTGTTAAAACAGTTACAAGCAGGCGCCGATTTTGCGGAGCTGGCTAAGCAACAATCAGCGGATACAGTATCTGCCGAAAACGGTGGTGATTTAGACTTTATTACCAAAGGCGTGATGGAACCTGAATTCGAAACCGCAGTATATGGACTGGCAAAGATTGGCGACCTATCCGCTGTCGTAAAAACGTCGTTTGGTTATCACCTGATTAAGCTGACTGAAATTGAAGCTGGCACGGTGAAACCATTGTCTGAAGTGCGGGCATCCATTACCGCCGCCGTCCAACAAGACAAGGCTGCAGAGCAGTTTGCAGATTTGCAACAAAAGCTCGCCGAAGTCAGTTTTGAAATTGCAGATAACTTAGACGAAGCCGCTACGGCAATTAACGGCAAGGTGAAAGAACTACCATTGTTTTCGCGCCAAGCTGCCGCAGCACCATTTGGTGTGCCGAAGTTTCTTGATACGGTGTTTGGTAGCGAGTTTATCAGTGCCGGGGTCAACAGCGAAGTCATTGAGCTAGCGCCGCAACATGTGGTGGTTGCTCGTTTAGTTGAACACCTACCCGCTAAAATGAAAAGCTTAGAAGATGTTAAACCTTTAGTGCAAGAAGCTGTTATTGCAAAAGAAAGCAATGAACTGGCCACAGCCAAAGCTGAAGCTATTATTGCGCAGTTTAATGAAGGCAAAGATATTCGAGCTTTGATGGTCGCTGAAAAACTATCATTAGAAAGCGCTACGGCGACACCGCGTTTTGGCGGCTCTCTTGATGCCCAAATCAGAACCAAAGCTTTTGAATTGCCAAAACCAGTGCCAGCTAAACCAATTTCTGCCGGTATTGTACCTTTGACCTCTGGCGACGTATCTTTGGTCTTGGTGACTAAGGTAACTGAAGTGCCAAGTACTACCGAGCCAGCGGCGGCGGAGCTGGAACAGTTTGCTCAGCAAATGGGGCAGTCTCACTTCGCGGCGGTGCAAGAAGCACTTAAATTACAAGCTGAGATTGTTAGGAAACTCCCGGCGATGACGAGTCAAGATCTGTAATCTGGCAAAGTAAGCCGTCAATTAGCCTCCATGAAAACCCCGCCAACTGGCGGGGTTTTCATTTTTAAAATTTAAGTCACTTCAAGGATCACAAAAAAAACACGGGTTCATCGACAGCTGCGATGATAACGGCTGCTTTGATAAAGCAATTGCAGCTGCTGATGTTGATCCTATTAATACTCTATGCTTTTTATCAGCTTGCGGGTGTATTCGTGCTGTGGATTTTCAAAAACAACACTGGTGTCGCCATAGTCTAGCGCGATGCCTTTATGTAGTACTAAGGTTTGGTCGGCAATATGCCGCACTAATCGCAGTTGATTGGTGATTAGTAAATAAGCCAAACCAGTTTTTAGTTGTAATTCTAGCAATAAGTTGACAATTTGTGCCCGTAATGACGGATCTAAGGCTGTAAGAGCTTCATCCAAAATAAGAATTTTTGGATCCAAAATTAAGGCTCTTGCCAAGGCGACACGTTGCAGCTGACCACCGGAAAACATATGTGGATAGTAGTTACCGTGTTCATTGAGTAAACCAAGCAGTTTTAAGGTGCTGGCAATTTTATGCTCGCGTTGTTCAAAGCTCAGTACGGTGCTGTAACGCAACACGTCATGCAGGATATTGGCAATTTTCTGATTGGGATCAAGTGAACGAGCCGCGTCTTGAAAGATATAACGGATTAAATGATTGGTCTTCTGGTAATCAGCACAATTTAGCGGCTGACCCGCCATCAGGATCTCACCAC
>JBBKWN010000193.1:0-4975 GCA_037968955.1 Rheinheimera sp.
TTAAATTATTAATTTCATGCTGCTCAGTCAACAATTCAATATGCTTACCTAAAGCAACTCCAAAAACAATCAAAGAATTTATTTTATCTGGTAACCTAGTTTGTTTCTTAAGTGTATCAGCTAATAACTGATTAGAAGCTCGCATGTATTTAAAGTGAATATATCGCCATAACTTTCCTCCACTTTTAACACCAAGAATAATGTCATCTCTAAACGGATGTGTTAAAAAGTGTTCATACAATGTATTGTATTCTTCATCTGTATTTTTATGAAATAATGCGACTCGGCCTTCGTGGTATAGATTTGGCTGCCCCAAAGCGTCATTAATATAAACCCAAGACTTAGGATTATGCCCTAGCATTTCTTTATGAATCCGAGGGTAATACCGCTCAAGCGCAATCAAATTATTATTAAAAACTTGGGTAGACTCTTCAGATGTCTGAACCTTGACTGGAAAACCAAGCACATTCCCTGCTCGCTCTGAAACATAGTCTCTAAAATTATCAAATGGAGTGAACACTTTAGTCTTTTGAAGTATTTTATCTCGGCAGCCGGAAGATTCAATGAGGTATTTAATGACGCTATCCATCACCGGATGAAACTGATGACGATAAATGAAAACTTCATTTATATCAGGCTTTATCTGCAGTAATTCATCCAACTCAGCTGGGAAATTATTGGCTTCATCGCCAATTTGTAAAAATATATGAGTTCCCTTGGCTGAACAGGTTTGAAGGAAACTATCCCAACTACTTGCCTGTAAAGAACAAATAAATATATCTACACTAGGCTCGTAAACAATTAAATATTTAATAGTACAGTTATTTACCAGCTCCAATAGATGGATACCTAACCCAAGACCAAATACAACCATGACATCAATTTTTGAAGGCAGATTCTTGTAATAAACTCGATCAGGATCTTGCGCTGCATTCATTTTAAAATAGGTCGCGCACTGGTAATAGTCGCTCAGCTCTTCATGCACTTCTTGTGTTGGGTTGCAGCCATAAAATACTCGACCAGAAGCGAAGTCAACGATATTTAGTTGTTGTTCTTTTGTACAAAAAAGAGAATATTGTTGAACTGCGTGATCATGAATGACCGGTAGCAATGATGGGATATGAACTTTAAATGCGTCAACGTTCTGACGAATATTGCTGCGAATAGTTGGCGCAATCGCCTTTTCAAGCTTTTGTTGCTGTTCTTCATCGTCCAGCAATTGGTAATTGATATATTTCAGCATAACGGCAGCATTCCGCTTAGTTGTTGTCACCGTAGCTTTGCTGAGCCTTTTTGCCTTTTTGCAGTTGTAACACTTTCGCCGCTACGGCGTCTTTTTCAGAAGACACTTGTTGTACTATCAGAGTAACCCACTGCAAGTTATCTGCCAATATACTTTCTAAATCAGTAGCATCGGTAATGTCGGCACAACAGATTTCAAGGCTTTCATGGTAAGTTTGCCACAATTCGGCAAATAGTTCGGTGGGATAGGAATCCGTTTGCAGCAACATTTCGATATCTTCGCGTTGCTGCTGCAATTGGGTGGTCCAAGACTCGGTCAAAAGCAGCTCACGCCGAAGCCAAGCTGGCTTGACCATGTTTCTGGGCAAGCAATGCAAAACCTTTTTCACGATCTGCGATTGAAATTTGGTCCCAAGCGGATTTAATTTTCAACATAATTTCCATCACATCATCAACTTTTGCCACACTCCCCTCTCGGCTAGCCTGCATCAGATGATTTACCATGAAATCATATAATGACCATAAGTTTTCAGATACTTCACCACCCGCGGGCATATCTAGGGAATTTTGTAACGCCGCGATAATCGTCATCGCCTTGGAAACTGATTTTGACTTCACCACAAAATCTTTTCGTTCAATTGCACCTTTGGCCAACGCCATATTTTCCAGCGAGCCTTGCATCAATAGTTGGATCACTCGATGTGGATCTGCCACTGCAAGATCATTTTTAACGCCGACAGCTTGATATGCTTTGATGCCGTAACTCATGTTTTACTCCTAACCACCGATTTTCGGTAAAGACGCCAATTGCTGTGATAAAAATGACGAAGTACGCTGTAAACCACCGAGCTGACTGTCGAGGGCGCCATAACGCTGGCGCATAGTGCTTTCGAAACTAAACATGTAAAGCTCAAAGGCTTCTTTGTCTTTACCATTTTTTCGGATTTCAGCTTTTAACGATTCTTCTTTGCCAGCCAACAAGCCACCACGTTGCGTAAACTGCGTCGACAACTTGGTTGAAAGTGTGCCAAGGCCATCCTTGCTGGTAAATAAACTCCCAATCAAATCGTAATTTTCATCCAGCGTTTTATCGAGGCGTTCACGACCAGACAAGTTACCAAATGAACTCTTGGCTTGGATCTCCATCTTACCTTGGTCATTAAAAGTGATTCCCAAAGCATATAGGTTATTTAGTTTAGGATCGGCAGATTTAACCGCTCCGGTCATAATGGATGTAACCTGACTCATGATACTGCGAACCATTGAATCGCCATTTAACGCGCCGCCTTCGAGAATAACGGTTTTTCCATCTGTGGAGAGCATCCGATTGCGACTTAAGGTATCGACCTCAGTCACCAGCGCATTATAAGAATCCATAAAAGCTTTTATTTTATCTTCGGCTTGCTTCTTATCAGTGGCTATCGTCATCCGAGCATTATTACCGTCTGGTGTTATATTACTCACGGTAAGTTCAGTATCTTGAATAGCATTTTTAAACACATTGGTTTTACTTTTGGTGACAATACCATCAATGGTTATAACAGCATCAGCGGCATTTTTTGCGACAACTAATCCACCGCTAGTTGACACACTATCTAATTCTGCATTGTTATTGGTCACGCTCAAATTGTTGCCATCACCCGTCACATTTGAGGTGAAGACCAGCTTGGTACCCGACTCGCTACTATTAATTAAGTTCGCGCTGACGCCAAAATTACTGCCGGTACTGTTAATTTTCTGCCGGAGTTGATCGACTGTCATATTCGCTGTGACATTGACATCAAATGTTTTGGTACCCGCACTGAAAGTAAGTTTACCTGCAGTAGTACTAACAATACTGGTCGCGGAGGTAAAAGCACCTCCGGCAGTTTCTAGCCGACTCCCCTCTGCCAGTGCATTAACTTTAATATCAAATGAACCTGTCGCTGAAGTGGTTTTAGCTGTTGCTGCAAGATAAGTTTTATCGTCGGTGGGCTGTTTCACCGTAGTCGTACGAGCAGACAAATTTTCTGTGCTAAGTGCTTTTACTGAATCCTGAAACTTCGATAATGCTGATTTTAATTTACCAAATCCGGAAAGAGACGAATCAAGGCCTTTACTTACTTTTTCCAACCGCGACTCTTTACTTGCGCGCTCGACCTGGACTAACTGTTTAACCAGTGATTCCAGATCAAGACCAGAAGCGGTACCTAAAGCGGTTATGGCCATGATTCAATCTCCGTTATCTTTATTTACTACACCTTACTGTCGATCAACAACCCTGTTGCCGACCCTAAGTCTTCTTGCAACCTTTTGATTGCACTTGCCATTCGTAATACTTCATCGCCCGGAATTTGCCGGATCACGTCTTTGGTTTCAAAGTCGATGACTTTGACAACAGCTTTGCCAGAATTCTCATCGACCGAAAAATTTAACGTGCGCATTTCTGCACTTACAAACTGGTTAATGCGCTCAACTGCTTCACCTAATTGCTTTGGTGTCACCTGCTCTGCAGGTTTGTCTTCCGCATCGGCTACTTCAGATTGTTGTTTTGCAATGATATCAGTCACTTTTGTGCTTCTCAGATCAACCGCGGTGTTACCTTGTGTAACCTGAGTCGCATTGGTGTTGCTGAAACTGCTGGTGATTACTGAGCTCATATGCACTTACCTTTTATCGGCTGCCTAAGCGGAGACTTGAATTAAATCTCCGCCGCGGCATTTTTAGATTAGCCTAATAATGATAGTGCAGATTGTGGCCTGGTGTTGGCCTGAGCCAGAATCGTTGTACTGGCCTGCTGCAATATCTGTGCCCGGGTCAATTCAGCGGTTTCTTTCGCAAAATCGGTGTCTTTGATCCGGCTACGTGCAGCCGAAACGTTTTCCACGATATTGCTTAAGTTACGGATAGTTGATTGGAACCGGTTTTGGATCGCACCTAGGTCAGCACGTGCACCATCAACCGCCTTGATCGCGCTGTCGATACTTGCTAATGCAGCCGATGCACCGCCCACTGATGAAATTGACAATTTACCTATTTTCAGACCAGAGGCACCAAAACCGCCACCGGTACGTGAAATGTTTACGCTAATGGTTTGGCCAGCATTTGCACCAACCAAGAACTTGGCTGAAAATCCGCCTTTTAACAAATCAACACCACCAAACTGAGTGTTTTGAGCGATACGGCTAATTTCCAGTTTTAACGCTGACACTTCTTTTTGCAGTGCTACACGGTCAGCAGAGCTGTTAATACCGTTTTGTGATTGTACGGCCAACACGCGGATCCGTTGCAATGCAGTGGTGATTTCGTCCATCGCACCTTCAGCCACCTGAGCGACCGAAATACCATCGTTGGCATTACTAATAGCCTGGTTCAGACCATTGACCTGACTGGTTAAACGGTTACTGATTTGCAAACCAGCAGCGTCATCAGCGGCGCTGTTAATCCGAAAACCAGACGACAAACGTTTGTACGCGGTATCCAACGCGCCACCAGAATTTAATAACTGCCGTTGGGCATTTAATGAGGATACGTTGGTATTTACTGCT
The DNA here is from genome assembly GCA_037968955.1 of Rheinheimera sp. Lineage (GTDB taxonomy): Bacteria > Pseudomonadota > Gammaproteobacteria > Enterobacterales > Alteromonadaceae > Pararheinheimera. The sequence continues at coordinate 4,770 of JBBKWN010000193.1, forward strand.
AAAGCCATGAGCCACTCCTTAAGTTTTCAGTAGCCTGCAAGCCACATTCAACTTGGTTTTGTTACGCGGAATTCCGCAATTTACGCCAGACTGCAATCTGGCTTAACTTAGGTATCGGCACCCGACTTAAGGACTTTAATAAAAAAAGGCACTTTTTTTCCGCAAAGCGGCAATTTTTTGCAATACACATTTATTTTCAATAAGTT
>JBBKWN010000194.1:0-31740 GCA_037968955.1 Rheinheimera sp.
ATATCGGGCTCTTTTTACAAGTGGCCGCGCTACTAATGCTGTTGGTTCCGGCAGATTGGCTCACCGTGCTGTGGGTGATGGCAGCGCAGGCGTTGTCGGGAATTGCCAAAGATCTAAACAAAATGAGCGCCAAAAGTTCGTTAAAATTGCTATTGCCGGAATCGAAGCAAGGCGCTTTGTATCAATGGGTCGCCATTTTAACCGGTTCGAAAAATGCGCTCAAAGGGGTTGGTTTTTTTCTCGGCGGCTTGCTGTTGAGCCTGTTCGGCTTTAATACCGCCATTGCCGGCATGGCCGCGCTGCTGTTGCTGGTGTGGATCGCAAGTTTAATCCTGCTAAAAAAAGACCTTGGCAAAAGTAGTTTTAAACCCAAATTCAAAGATTTATTTTCAAAAAGCCGCGCCATTAACCAGCTGTCGGCCGCGCGAATGTTCTTGTTCGGCGCCCGTGATGTCTGGTTTGTCATTGCCTTGCCGCTATATTTGACCAGCCAGTTTCAATGGAGCCACACCGACGTCGGCAGCTTTTTAGCGGTGTGGATCATTGGTTATGGTGTGGTGCAAAGTTTAGCGCCGGCAATCACCGGCCGTGTAAATGCCAGGAGCGCTGCAGCGAACACGACTGCGCACAACACCAGAGCCGCCCGTGCATTACCGGATGGTAAAACCGCACTTCAGTGGGCCTGCCTGTTATGCACCATTCCGTTCTTGATTAGTCTGGCGCTGCTGTACGCCAGCTCGCCGCTGTGGTGGTTAATCGGTGGCCTGATGGTATTTGGCGCCGTATTTGCGGTGAATTCGTCCTTGCATAGTTATTTAATTATCAGCTATGCCGGGCGTGACGGCGTCTCATTGGACGTTGGTTTTTATTATATGGCTAATGCCATGGGGCGACTGTTCGGCACTTTATTGTCGGGCTGGTTGTATCAGGCTTATGGTTTAATCGCTTGTTTATTGCTGTCCAGTGTCTTGCTACTGGCTACCGTATGGCTGTCGACTGGCTTGCCACGTCTGCAAACCGGGCAGCACAGCAATAAAAACGGCGGTTAGCTTGGCAAACAGCGGCCCGCGTAAATTTTGATACAAATGAAATGATGCCAGCTGTTGTTGCTCGTGGCAAAAGGCGCTAACGTCACCTGTTAAGCACCTTTACTCGGAAATATCCTTATGGCGAGCACTCGTTTCACAAACCTGCAAAGTATCGGCAGCTTGTTGGTCCTTGGAATCATTCTATTGCATCTAACTTTTGAGCACTTGCAAGGTGGGATCCGCAGTCATCACCTGCTCAACCAAGCCGACTTACCGGCAATTTCCAACCTCTGGGGTTTACTGCTGCCCCTGTTGGCGTGGTTTTTACTCGGCACGCTGCAACAACGACTGGCAACCAGCACCCATATCCATGCCAAAAGAAGCGCGATCATCACTGCAGTGAGTGTTTTTTGCTACAGTTTAGCGCTTGCCGTCAGTTTCCAGCTCCAACAGATGGACATCACAGAATGGTTATTTCAGGGCTTGTTGCTGGCCGCGATATTCTTGCCTTTTTACCGAGCAGAACTGTTTTTAGCGCTGGTGCTGGGCATGACCTTTGCCTTTGGCGCCATACTGCCATGTGGCGTCGCCACCGTGCTGGCGGCTATTTCTGCGCTTAGTCAGCGGCTGTTGTGGCCGGTGTTGCTTTGTGGCTGGCGTTTGCTAAAACCTGCTGCATAAAAAGTCGGCGCACTACCACCGGTATAGCAGCGGCTCGCCCTGAATTGGCTCTTGTGCTAAAGTAACCAAGCTCCCGCCCTGCGACAAAGGACACAAATTCGATGTAGTTCATTGTTATTATTAATTATTTTCTACATAAATCTTAGGTGTCTAGCCAAGATAATTGCAGTGACAAGTAGACGGCAAGTGAGCGTGGCCCCGGGAGCATAGTTTCACTATGTGACTGGGATGAATGATCGATGGCAACACCCCGGCATCTTCAACGATGAAGGGTAGATACAGCCCCGTACAGCGCAGGCTTATTGCTCGAAGTGATGCTGCGATACCCCAAAATCTGCAGCGAATTTATACTTTTTTGGATCTCAAAACATGTTTCAACTGATTAAACAACATTGGCTAAGCAATGTCCGTGGTGATGTGCTGTCTGCCATTGTCGTGGCGCTGGCGCTGATTCCTGAAGCCATTGCCTTTTCAATTATTGCGGGGGTTGACCCCAAAGTAGGCCTTTACGCCTCGTTTGCCATTGCCTTTATTAGTGCTTTTGCCGGTGGTCGTCCGGCGATGATTTCTGCCGCAACTGGCGCCATGGCGCTGTTGATGATCACTTTAGTGAAAGAGCATGGCCTTCAGTATTTACTGATCGCCACTTTATTATGCGGTGTGCTGCAAATCAGCTTTGGCTTATTAAAACTCGGTGAGCTGATGCGCTTTGTCTCACGCTCGGTGGTGACAGGTTTTGTCAACGCGCTGGCCATTCTGATTTTTATGGCGCAGTTGCCGGAACTCACCAATGTCACTTGGCATGTGTATGCCATGACAGTGGCAGGCCTTGGTATTATTTATTTATTCCCGTACCTCACAAAAACTATTCCATCACCGCTGGTCTGTATCGTGGTGTTAACTGCGTTCGCTTTGTATTTCCAAATTGATGTGCGCACAGTCGCGGATATGGGTGAATTACCGGATAGTCTGCCGATATTTTTATGGCCCGATGTACCACTGAACCTGCAAACACTGGAAATTGTGTTCCCTTATTCGTTAGGTCTGGCATTGGTTGGTTTGTTGGAGTCGCTGATGACGGCCACCATCGTTGATGATTTAACCGATACCAACAGCAATAAAAACCGCGAATGTGTCGGCCAAGGTATTGCCAATATTGGTTCTGGTTTACTTGGCGGTATGGCCGGTTGTGCCATGATTGGCCAGTCGATTATCAATGTTAAATCGGGTGGGCGCACCAGGTTATCAACGTTATTGGCCGGCATTTTCTTATTGATTTTTGCCGTATTTTTAGGTGAATGGGTCGGCATGATCCCAATGGCAGCCTTGGTCGCGGTGATGATTATGGTGTCGATTGGCACCTTTAGTTGGTCATCCCTCAAAGATATGCGCAGCAACCCAAAAAGCTCCAGTGTGGTAATGGTGGCGACGGTGGTTGTGGTGGTAGCAACCCATAACTTGGCTTATGGTGTATTTGTTGGGGTGCTGTTAAGTGCACTGTTTTTCGCCAATAAAGTCGGCCAGTTGCTGGCGATTGAAAGCCAGATGTCAGCAGATGGCCAGCAGCGTACTTATCGCATCACCGGCCAGGTGTTTTTTACCAGCAGCGATCAGTTTGTCGCCAGCTTTGATTTTAAAGAAGCGGTCGAAAAAGTCGTGATTGACTTAAGTCACGCCCATTTTTGGGACATTACCGCGATCAGCTCGCTGGATAAAGTAGTGTTAAAGTTTCGGCGCGAAGGGACCGACGTGGATGTGCAAGGCTTAAATGAGGCGAGCGCCACGCTGGTCGATAAGTTTGCCATCCACAATAAACCAGATGCGATTGACCGCTTAATGGGTCACTGATCACTACAAGGAGAACGCTTGATGTCGACCAATGTAATCGCTTGTCTTGACCATTCAGCTTTTGGCCAGTCGGTGCTGGCTGCGGGCATTTGGGCTTCGAAAACCTTGCAAGCACCTTTGGTACTTAAACATGTGCTGGAAAAACCACTACAGGCTAAAACCGATTTCAGCGGTGCTATTGGCCTGGGTGCGCAAGATATCTTACTGGCCGAACTGGCTCAGCTTGACCAACAGCGCAGTAAAATTCAGCTCGAGCACGGCCGGTTACTGTTGGATGCTGCCAAATTGCAAGCCGAACAACAAGGCATCAGCCAAGTAAGCGAGTCGTTACGCCATGACGATTTAACCGATTGCTTGCTGGAGAACGAAGCAGATAACCGTTTGGTTATTTTAGGAAAACGCGGCACTAGTCAGGCCGATGCCCATGGTTTTTTGGGTGTGCATGTCGAGCGGGTGCTACGTGCGGTGCATCAACCGGTGCTGATCACCCAGCAGCAGTTTAAACAGCCAGATAACTTCCTATTGGCGTTTGATGGCAGCGCCACCATGTTGAAAAACTTACAAACCATCATCCAAAGCCCGTTGCTGCAAGGCTTGCCTTGTCATCTGGTGATGGTTGCCAAAGCAACCGCTACTGCAAAAAGCACAGCGCCTGAACTGTTGGCGGCCAGTCAGCAACTGACAGATGCCGGTTTTCATGTCATCAGTAAAGTGCTCACTGGTGATGCTGATACCGCACTTGCGCAGTACAGCAAAGAACAGGCCATTGAATTACTGGTGATGGGCGCTTATGGCCATTCACGCATTCGGCAACTGATCCTCGGTAGCACCACCACTGCAGTGCTGCAAAAGGCGCGGGTACCGGTACTGGTATTGCGGTAAGTTTTACCAAAAACTAGGCTGGCGGCTTTTTATCAGGCGTAGCCTAGCTATCGCGACAGTTTTAAGTGGTCACCAAGAACCATTATTTCTTTGAAAAAGGTTTATGGTATGAATATGTTACCGTAACCCAGCTGCCCCCGCTAAAAGCTTGCTCCCAGGTGTGCGTGACGCCGTCTCGCACTTGCTTTATCATCCTGACGTCACCATCCAGGGGATGCTCGGACAACGATCGGTCTCTATAAAGCCCTTCGGTAGTGGTCGCGCAACCTTGCCGTGTCACTGCAACTGAGGTCTCGAGCGACGGGTCAAAATATGTGCGAAAATCAGCATCACGCAACACACTGGCAATTATTTCTTCCGTCAGTGCAACTTTAGTGGTGGTCGCAACACAAGTTGTTTGACTGGCCGCATTTACCGCACCGACTAAACCAAAACTTAACAACAAGAGACTAAAAACTGATTTTGTGAGTTTCATCTTTTATTCCTTATGAGATGCACATAGAAAATATTAATTTTAGGGTGCTTACTTAGCGGAAATAGCAACAAATATGCAACGCGAATAAATAAAAATCAACGCCTGCAGCAACATTAAAACAACCTACTCGAGGTTACTTGTTACTGCTAATTTTCACTTTGTACCATCATCGTCACCGACATTTAAGCTCAAAAAAATTGCATTCCTCCGATATTTGCTAACCCATACTTGGCAATATCTGCCACAATCGGACTGATTTTCACCAGCTCAGGGACGTTTTATGCCACAACACCCGTGGATCCATCTGGTTTTTGCACTGTCAGCTTTAGGCTTTACACCAACACTGCTGGCACAGGATGTCAGTAGTTGTCAGCAAACGGCGGCACCAACGCTGCGGCTGGCCTGCTATGACCGGATTTTTGGTGTTGATGCCGATGATACTGCAGCAACGACTGCAACAAAAACAACGGGCGCTACCATCGAAGCAAATCCAAAAGACGCCGCCATAGCTGCCGATTCGCTGGCTTCAGTCAATAGCACGGACGCGGCCACGGCACCAAGTGTCGAAGTTGCCACTATTTTGGATAAATACTGGGAATTAACCCCAAACGAAAAACGCGACCGATTTGTGTTTCGTACTTATCTGCCAAGCTTCTTTTTACCGGTGCATTACACCTCTAATATCAATCGCCAACCGACCACTCCGGGCAAACCCGATGGCCAGCGCAACGACAACTATCGAGCGCTTGAAGCTAAACTACAAATCTCCTTGCGCACCAAACTGGTCACCGGCGTGTTATTGCCTGATGCCGACTTGTGGTTTGCTTTCACCCAACGCTCAATCTGGCAACTGTGGAATCAGACCGACTCGACACCGTTTCGCAGCACCGATTATCAGCCAGAGCTGATTTATGTAGTGCCGGTGGCAAAACGTTTTGGCGAACTGGGTGATGGCTGGCGTGTGCGCATGCTGCAATTTGGCATCGCGCATCAGTCCAACGGGCAAAGCGATCCATTGTCTCGCAGCTGGAATAAAATCTACGGCGGTTTGGCGCTCGACAAAGGTAACTTCGGCCTGAACTGGCGTTACCATCAGCGGATCCCGGAAAGCCTAGACGATGATGATAACCGCGACTTAATCGACTATATCGGTAGCCATGAAGTTACCGCCAGCTGGTTGCCAGGATCGGCCACGGCTATGCTAACGTGGCGCAATGATCTGTCTAATTTGAGTCAAGGCTCGTTTCAGCTGGATATGACCTATCCCATCAATGAAGGCAAAATGGACGGCCTGCGTTGGCATTTGCAGCTGTTCTCTGGTTATGGCGAAACCTTACTAGATTACAATATCCGCCAGCACAGTATTGGCCTTGGTGTGATGTTGTTTAATTTTTAACGGCGACCATCAGACAATACCGCCGTCGCCTGCGGCATTCCATCCATAACAGGTGACGACGCCGATGCTCTGCTTCGGCGTCGTGCAAACCTTGGTCATAGCACCACTTGTCACTGTAATAGCTTGGCACCGTAACAACTCGGTACGCTAACAAGCACTGCTGGCGGACGAACCACGTACAAAGCGCTATCAGGAATACAGTGGCAATGGTAAGCTCAAATGCTCATTCTAAAAGTACCTCATATCGGAGCACCCCCATGATCGCATTGAGCCTATGTAGCCTGCTGCTTGGCGCGGCTTTGCAAGCGAGCACAGCACCAGCGAGCCCCATTCCGGCGATTCCGGTGCAAAGTTTAGACCCCGAAATGCAGCAGATTGTCGCCAAAGACGCCCAGCTGGAAATATTGGCCGATGGCTTTGGCTGGGCCGAAGGCCCGGTGGCGGAACCGGATACCGGTGATATTTTATTTTCCGATGTGCCAGCGAATAAAGTTTGGCGTTACAGCACAAAATCTGGGCTGAGCTTGTATTTATCGCCGTCCGGTTACACCGCGCTTAATAGCCAACCCAATCTAAAACAAGGCGCCAATGGCCTGATCTTTAATTCAAAAAAACAGCTGGTATTGGCGCAACACGGCGACCGTCGCCTCGCGGTGCTGAAAAAAATTGAACAGGGTCAACCGCAGTATCAAACCTTAATTAGCCACTTCCAACAGCAGCCGTTCAATAGCCCAAATGATCTGGTACAGCATAGTGACCAATCGTACTTTTTTACCGATCCACCTTATGGGTTATCAGGCGCTGACCAATCAACAGAAAAGAAAATTCCCTTTAATGGCCTGTATCGACTGACCGCACAAGGTGAGCTGCAGCTGCTTAGTAAAGCGCTGAGCCGCCCCAATGGGTTGGCGTTATCGCCGGATGAACAATGGTTATATGTCGCTAATTCTGACCCTAAAGCGGCGCAGTGGTGGAAATTTTCCGTCAAGGGTGATACCCCAGCCACCTTGTTTTATGATGCAACAGCAGCTGTTGCGACCGCACCGGGTTTACCTGATGGTTTAAAGGTATTGCCGTCCGGACATTTACTGGCGACTGGCCCTGGTGGGGTTTGGGTATTTAGCGCTGATGGCCGTCATCTTGGCACCATTCAAACCGGCATCGCTGCGGCCAATGTTGCTTTAAGCTTGGATCAAAAGTATTTGTACATCACCGCAAGTCGTTATCTACTAAGGATCGCACTGCAACAAGCCAACACCACCATTAAAAATTAATATTATCAATCAGTTGATTAAAAGCTCGCGGCCTCATAGTGCTGAAATGGGAACAGATGGCAGCGCCGATGGTTAACCGACTGAAAAAGGTACATCGCAAATAGCTGATTATATTTTAAGCAAAAGCTTTGTCTGCCGCGTCAACTCTGGCATATTGCCGGAGATGAGCGAAACGGTGGTCATTTATGCAGCAGTTTATCTTTGCTATGTTCAGTATGCTTTTTTGTCTTGGTTGCCTTTCGGCAAATGCCGCAGACAAACTAACACTATATACCGAGCATTTCCCGCCCTACAATTTTGAAGAAAACGGTAAAATCCGGGGTATCAACGCCGACATTCTCACTCAGGCGTGTTTGCTGGCGAATATCACCTGCGACATGCAAACATACCCTTGGTTACGCGCCTTTGAGCTCGCGCAAAAAAATCCGGCCAGTGGCATCTTTACCATTTCTAAAACCAAATCCCGCACGCAATTATTTCAATGGATAGGCCCACTGGCGTCGTCAAAAGCCTATTTATATCGACTGGTGAGCAGACCGGATGTTTCTGCGACCACGTTAGAACAAGCCAAGCAGTTTTCAATTGCGGTAGCGCACGGTGACGTTTACGAGGATTATTTCCTGGAACAAGGTTTTGAATATGGCAAAAATTTAATTGAATTCAGCAGTAAATCAGACCCAATTCCATTATTTTTACAAGGGAAAGTTGACTTGGTGATAGGTTCCGATATTGTCATGCCAAGCTGGCTTGCGAGTCACAAAGCGGCCGCTGATGCCGCAATACCGGTGGTTGATATCAGCAGCTTTGGCAGCAATTTTGTCGCTTTAAATCTGGCAGTCTCAGCTGATGTTGCCGATCGCTTGCAACAGGCGATTGATCAGCTCAAGCAAAATGGTCAGTTTCAACAAATTGTCGCATCGTACCAAGCGAAGTAACCTCGCAGCTGCTGCTGTTTAGTGAACCACAATGCTGGTGTGCGCTATTTTTTCTGCATCAAGTAACCGGCCAGACCAATGAACAACAAACTAGGTAAAATAGCCCCTAGCACCGGCGGTAACTGATATACCAAAGCGACCGGCCCGAAGACTTCGTTTGCCATCCAAAACCCAAAACCGGCCAAAATCCCCATCAAGACTCTCGCGGCCATAGTGACACTGCGCAGCGGTCCAAAAATAAACGACAACGCCATCAGCATCATCGCCACGATGGTTAAGGGTTGCGTTGCCTTGCGCCAAAACGCCAACTGATAACGCCTACTATCTTGTTGATTAACATCAAGATAGTCTAAATAGCTATTTAAGCCTTGTAGTGACAACAACTCAGGTTTGACACTGACCACACCCAATTTATCCGGCGTCAGACTGGAGCGCCAACGCTGTTGTGGCCATTGATGTTGTTCCACTTTGTCATCGCGAAAGTGCAGCCGACTGACTTGCTCCAACTGCCAGACACCCGCCACAAACACGGCCGCTTTGGCATTGACCACCGCCTGTAGCACCAGATCGGGCGAGAACTCATAGATGGTAATATTTTTTAAATCACCGCTATCGGACACTTGTTTAATATTAACAAAATCATCTCCATCTTTGGCCCAAACACCTTGCTGCGCCGCAAACAGATTGCCCCCCGAAATCGCTTTGGTTTTTAATTCTCTGGCAAATTTCTCTGACGCCGGCGCCACCCATTCACCAACCACCATTACCAGCACCATCATCAACAGCGCGGTTTTCATCACCGAACTGATGATATTCAACCGCGACATACCCGCCGCCTGCATCACGACCAATTCACTGTTACTGGCGAGCATACCCAAGCCAATCAAAGCACCGATTAACGCCGCCATCGGGAAAAACATCACGATGTCACCAGGAACGCTAAACAAACTGAACATGGCAGCAACCAGCATGCTGTAATCGCCACGGCCAACCAAACGCAGCTGGTCAATAAACCGAAACATGCCCGAGAGTGCCAACAATACTGACAACGACAAGGCTGACGTGGTTAAAATACTGCGCCCGATATATACATCTAATATTTTAAGCATGCTCACCCCGGCCAAAAATCCGCGCCTTCAAACGCTGCGCACTGGCTCGATTTTGCCCCAGCAACACTATTGTCAGTAACAACATCAGCCCGTGGATCCACCACATACCCAGCGCTAACGGTAACTTCCCCTCTTCGAGCAGCGACGTGCTGACAATCAGCAAAATGTAATAGGCTAAAAACAAGGCTAAGGCGGGTAACAAGCGGCCAAATTTACCCTGACGAGGATTGACTTTACTCAGCGGTACCGCCAGCAGCATCAACAAAGGAATAGACAATGGGATTGCCATCCGCCAATGCATTTCAGCAACGGCTTGCGGCGTTTGTTGTTGCATCAGTTCGTCAGTCGGCAGACTTTTAATCTTGCGACGACGCTGCTCGACTTGTTGTTCACGTATTTGCATATCGTAACGAGCAAATTCCAGCACATCATATTGCGGCGCATCGACCGCCCCGGCATAACGACGGCCATTGCTCAATACCAGTCGCTGCGCGCCACTGGCGTCTTCCGACACGGTGCCGCTTTGCGCGTACACCACTGAATGCTGGCCACCATCTTCAGTCGCTTGCTGGGCCAGAAAAACTTTTGACAAGGTCTCGCCATTGCGGCTGATGTCATGCACAAAGACCACCGCTTTTTCATTCGATGTTTGTTGAAATCGACCAGGGATCAAACTGGCAAGCCCCGGATCTGAGGATACTTTTTCCATCAGTTGATATTCACGTTCGGCCGACCACGGGCTTAAATACAGCGTCAACCCGCCAGCGGCCAACGCAATCAGCAGCGACAACACCAACGTCACTCGGGCGACATACCATTCGCTAATACCGGTTGCATGCAACACCGTCATCTCGCTTTCGGCGTAGATCCGGCCATAAGCAATCAAAACACCTAAAAATGCCGCCAAAGGCAAAATTAGAATCGCCATTTGCGGTAATTTTAACGCCACCAGTTCTAGCACCAATTGTGCCGGTAGCTCGCCTTCAGAGGCATCGGCCAAAGTTTTAACAAAGCGTTGGCTTAAGATAATGGTGATTAAAATCAGGAACACAGCTAACTGAGATTTAAACACTTCCCCAATCAAATAACGAAAAACAATCAAAATGCGCTCCAAAAACCAGTCTTTTTACTGGCACCCTGACAATTTTTAAGTAAACTGGATGTTTATAGCAATTATTATCGACTAAAGTCCGGTGAAATCCGAGCTTTTTTATCAGCGCGACTAAACCTTCTACCCAAATCATTGCAAATTCGGGTAGGCGGCAACTGAGCGAAGCCCTAGGAACATAGTCACCTATGTAACTCGGGTGAGTGAAGGCAGCCAACGACCCCGAATCTGCAAGGATGATGGGTATAGCTGCGCTGAAGCTTGCACCTCCCCGAACATCGTCTCTTAGAATCAGGAGTTGACATGGAGTTCAGCGTTAAAAGCGGAAGTCCGGAAAAACAACGCAGTGCTTGTATTGTAGTTGGTGTGTATGAACCACGCCGGTTATCTGCGGTGGCCGAACAATTAGATAAAATTAGCGAAGGTTACATCAGCAACCTGCTGCGCCGCGGCGATCTGGAAGGTAAATCCGGCCAGATGTTGTTATTGCATCATGTACCGAACGTGCTCAGTGAGCGGGTGTTATTGGTCGGTTGTGGCAAAGAGCGTGAGCTAGACGAACGTCAGTATCGCCAAATCATCGCCAAAACGATTAGCACTTTAAACGAAACCGGTTCGATGGAAGCGGTGTGTTTTTTATCAGAGCTGCATGTCAAAGGTCGCGATACCTATTGGAAAGTGCGCCATGCGGTGGAAACAACGCAAGACAGCCTATATGTGTTTGATAAACTCAAAAGCAAAAAAGACGAAACTCGCCGCCCACTGCGCAAAATTGTCTTTAACGTGCCAACCCGCCGCGATTTAACCATCGGCGAAAAAGCCGTCGAGCATGGTTTGGCTATTGCTGCTGGCATCAAACAATGTAAAGACGTTGGTAACATGCCACCCAACATCTGCACGCCGGCGTGGCTGGCCGAGCAAGCGGTTGGTCTGCAAAGCATCACCGATAAACTGAGTATTGAAGTGCTCGGTGTGGCAGAAATGACCGCGCTGGGGATGCATTCTTATTTAGCAGTAGCCCGAGGCTCGGAAAACGAAGCCAAAATGGCGGTGATTAAATATCAGGGTGCGATGGATAACAGCGCCCCAGTGGTATTAGTCGGCAAAGGTTTAACCTTTGATACCGGCGGCATCAGCTTAAAACCCGGCGATGCGATGGACGAGATGAAATACGATATGTGTGGCGCCGCCTCTGTGCTTGGCACCATGAACGCTGTGGCTACCTTGGGTTTGCCATTGAATGTGATTGGCGTATTAGCTGCCGCTGAAAATATGCCAGACGGCAAAGCCTATCGGCCTGGTGATATATTAACCACCATGTCAGGACAAACGGTCGAAGTACTCAATACCGATGCCGAAGGCCGCTTGGTACTGTGTGATGCACTGACCTATGTTGAACGGTTTGACCCAGATGTAGTGATTGACGTGGCGACTTTAACCGGCGCTTGTGTGATTGCCCTTGGTAAACACGCCTCTGGCTTACTCAGCAACCACAATCCGCTGGCGCATGAAATTTTAAATGCCTCCGAGCAAAGTGGTGATCGTGCTTGGCGTTTGCCGTTATGGGATGACTATCACGATCAACTAGAAAGCCCATTTGCTGATTTTAGTAACCTCGGCGGTCGTGCTGCCGGCACTATCACCGCGGCTTGTTTCTTGTCGAAATTCACCCGCAAATACAACTGGGCGCATTTAGACATTGCCGGTACTGCTTGGCGCAGTGGTGGCAAAGACAAAGGCTCGACCGGCCGCCCGGTGGCGATGTTGACGCAGTTTTTAATTAACCGCGCCGGACATCACCCGGAAAGTTAACAACGAGCAAGTATCCGTCAGTTCTTGAGTTTTAGGGTGCAATGCACCCGCGTATTGTGCAAGCTGGCCTTCGGGCCAGTGTTGCCGCAAGGTCAACCCCAAGATGCAAGTACAATTTTATTTGCCACAACCGGTCGCATCTTCCCACAAAGCTGCGTCAACTGCGTCGACAACCCTGTTGCAAGCTTGTCTGTTATGCGCCGAACTCTATCGCAACAACCAAAAGGTGTTTGTGTACTGCGCAAATCAGCAAGACGCTGAACAGCTGGATGAGGTATTATGGCAGTTTGATGCGCACAGCTTTGTGCCGCATAACCTGGCTGGCGAAGGCCCTGCCCGTGGCGCTCCAGTTGAAATCAGTTGGTTGCCGCCAAAAAACAGCCGTCAGGTGCTGATCAACTTAACCTCGACTGTGCCGGCCTTTGTCAATAGGTTCAGTCAGATCATCGAATTTGTGCCGCAGGCGGAATCTGACAAAGACATCGCCCGGCAAAAGTATAAACATTATCGCCAGCTTGGCGTGACGCCCCAAACCGTCCAGGCCAGCTGAAACAGGTATCAAAATGGAAACGAAATTTAACCCAAGTCAAATCGAACAGGCCATGTATCAGGCCTGGGAAAGCAAAGGCTACTTCAAACCTTCAGGTGACAACAGCAACGGCGCTTATTGCATTATGATCCCACCGCCAAATGTCACCGGCAGCCTGCACATGGGTCACGCGTTTCAGCAAACTATTATGGACGCCCTGACCCGCTATCAGCGGATGCAAGGCAAAAACACCTTATGGCAAGTGGGCACCGACCACGCCGGTATCGCCACCCAAATGGTGGTCGAACGTAAACTCGCTGCCGAAGGTAAACCGGATCGCCACGCCATGGGCCGTGATGCATTTATTGAAAAAGTCTGGGAATGGAAAGCCGAATCCGGTGGCACCATCACCGAGCAAATGCGCCGGTTAGGCAATTCGGTCGATTGGGAGAAAGAACGTTTCACCATGGACGATGGCCTGTCCAACGCCGTCCAAGAAGTGTTTGTACGCTTGTATCAGGACGACCTGATTTACCGCGGCAAGCGCTTAGTCAACTGGGATCCAAAACTACACACTGCCATTTCCGATTTAGAAGTTGAAAGCAAAGAACAACAAGGTCATTTCTGGCACTTACGTTACCCGCTGGCCGATGGCGTGTTAACCAGCGACGGCAAAAATTATTTAGTGGTCGCGACCACCCGTCCGGAAACCATGCTCGGTGATACCGCGGTTGCGGTGAATCCAGACGATGAACGTTACCAGTCCTTGATTGGCAAAGAAATTTTGCTGCCGCTGGTGAACCGCCGGATTCCGATTATTAGCGATGAGCATGCCGACAAAGAAAAAGGCTCGGGCTGCGTCAAAATTACCCCAGCGCACGATTTTAACGACTACGAAGTCGGTAAACGCCATCAGTTGAGCATGATCAACGTGATGACGCTGGATGCCACCATTCGCGCGAGCGGCGAGTGTTATTTCAGTAATGGCGAAGAAAATTCAAACTTAAGCGCGCCTATTCCGGCGGAATTAGCCGGCCTTGACCGCTACGCTGCGCGTAAAGCCATTATTGCCGCGTTTGATGCTGCTGGTTTATTAGAAAAAATCGAAGCACTGAGCAACACCCTGCCTTACGGCGACCGCTCTGGCGTAGTAATCGAACCGATGCTGACTGACCAATGGTACGTGCGTGTGGCGCCGATGGCGAAAACTGCGATTGCAGCGGTCGAGAACGGCGATATTCAGTTTGTGCCTAAACAATACGAGAACATGTATTTTAGCTGGATGCGCGACATTCAGGACTGGTGTATTTCGCGCCAGCTGTGGTGGGGTCACCGCATTCCGGCCTGGTACGACGAAAGCGGTAAAGTCTATGTCGGCCGCGATGAAGCCGAAGTGCGCGCTAAACACGGTTTAGCCGCGGATTATGCCCTGCGTCAGGACAACGACGTACTGGATACCTGGTTTAGCTCAGCGCTCTGGACATTCTCCACCTTAGGCTGGCCAGAAAACACCGAAGATTTAAAAACCTTCCACCCGACCGACGTGTTGGTGACCGGTTTTGACATCATTTTCTTCTGGGTTGCCCGGATGATCATGATGACCATGCATTTTGTCAAAGATGAAAACGGCAAACCACAGGTGCCGTTTAAAACCGTGTATGTGACCGGGTTAATTCGCGATGAAAACGGCGATAAAATGTCAAAATCCAAAGGCAACGTGGTTGATCCGCTGGATATGATTGACGGCATTAGCCTGGAAGATTTACTGGCTAAACGCACCAGTAACATGATGCAGCCGCAGTTGGCCGAAAAAATTGGCAATCAAACTAAAAAACAATTCCCAGACGGCATTGATGCCTGCGGTACCGATGCGCTGCGCTTTACCTTAGCAGCGCTGGCCTCGACCGGCCGCGATATCAGCTGGGATATGAAGCGTTTAGACGGTTACCGTAACTTCTGTAACAAGCTGTGGAACGCCAGCCGTTACGTCACCATGATGACGGAAGACAAGGATTGCGGTTTAGCAACGGCTGACCAAAGTGCCGCTGAAATGAGCTTATCACTGGCCGATCAGTGGATTTTAAGCCAGTACCAGCAAACGGTGGCGCAGTTCCGGCAATATCTGGACAGCTATCGTTTTGATATGGCGGCCAATACGCTGTATGAATTCACCTGGAACCAATTCTGTGACTGGTACTTAGAACTGACGAAACCGGTGTTATTTAAAGGCAATGAAGCACAGCAACGTGGCACCCGCCATACCCTGCTGACGGTGTTAGAGTCTTTATTGCGTCTGATGCACCCGATTATGCCGTTATCACCGAAGAAATTTGGCAGCGCGTCGCCCCGATGATCCGCACCGATCTGAACCAAGGCGACAGCATTATGCTGCAGGCGTATCCAGAAGTGAATGCAACACTGATCAACAACGATGCAGCCGCCGATATCGAATGGGTGAAAAGCTTCATCGTCGCCATTCGTAACATCCGCGGTGAAATGGATATCGCACCAACCAAGCCATTGCCGTTACTGCTGCGCAATTTATCAAGCGATGACAGCCGTCGTCTGGAGCAAAACCAAGCGCTGCTGCAAAACTTGGCCAAGCTCGACAGCATCACCGTGCTGACTGCCGCTGACACCGCACCAGCCTGCGCCGCCCAGTTATTGGGTAGCATGGACATGCTGATCCCAATGGCTGGTCTGATTGATAAAGAAGCAGAACTTGCCCGTATCGCCAAACAGCTGGAAAAAATGCAGCAAGAAGCGGCTCGGGTCTCTGGCAAATTAGCCAACGAAGGTTTTGTCGCCAAAGCACCAGAAGCGGTACTTGCCAAAGAACGTGAGAAACTGGCGGATGCAGAAGCGGCGATTGTGAAGTTACTGGCACAACAAGCAGAAATCGCAGCGATTTAAGCTATTGATTTTGGTTTATTGACCTTGAGAGAAGGCGACCTGCGGGTCGCCTTTTTGTTATTGATACCCGTTATCTTTGAAGATGGCGAGTAAACGACAATTGAGTCCGAGCCATCAATGCCGCCCGCTTACAGCAAATATATGTGTAAAACAATCGCTATATAACTACCGGCTAAGGCTACCGGCTACTGACTCATCGGCGCGACTGTACCGCAGTCACTACCCAGCCAGGTACCTTCCATCTTAAATGTCATCACGTGTGGTTTGCCGGCAAGTACGGAAGTCATTTTGCCGGTCCCTGAATAATGCTTGGGGGAATGAAAAGTGACTTCACTCTCCCCTGTTGATTGTTCTTCGCCAGCACAAACATAGGTGGCTTTATAACGGGTGGCACCGACTTTTTGAATGGTCGATGTGCAACCATCCACGTTCTCTGGAAATCCACCACGATCAATTTCCGCTTGAGTAATGCAACTTTTTACCTTTGTTGCTGAGGAGGAAATCTGCACCTGATCATTCTTAAAACTGACACCATCGTCTTTCATTTGCATACCCGATTGCGCCATGATCGCTTCCATTTGTTGGCGCTGCTCTGGCGGCATATTGGCAAACTGCTCTTTCATTTGCGCCATCGCCGCTTTCATTTCTTCCGTCTGCTGTGCCTGCATTGCTTTCATGCCATCGCCGTCAAAGGTCATGTTGTTTTGCCACAATCCGGCACTCATGTCGACTTTGATGACATCTGCTTGCACCGGCAACAGCGCCAGACTGACAAACACCATGCCTAACTTCACTAAATGTTTCATAAAAGCTCCGCGAATAATTGGTTGGAAACATAACCCTAAAAACTGACTAATTTATGAATATAGCATCAATACGACGCGCTCTTTTAACCGCCTTGTGACCAGCCAAAGGTGGAAGCAGCAGGGTCATCATGGAAGGATGCTGCGGGTGGCTGCCACAGCGGCTGAAGGTATAGGACGGCAAACAAACCAGCGACCCAGATGCCAGAGCAGCCACAGTGACAGCAACGGAAATATCAGCGTTTGCAAACTGTACACCACAATAAGCTGGATCAGTTTTTCAACCATGTTGTCGGAAAAGCTTTTCACTGCGGCAAACAAATCATTGGCCTGCGCCGCCATCTGCCGCAGCCAGCTGAACGACCCTTCATCAGCCTTGGCCATGGGCTGCTCTACGTGCTGCAGTGCTGCGGTTTCACTACTTAGCATGGCTTCAGCTGCCATCCGCTGCGGCTCTAGCACCCAGTCGGACAATTCCGCCACGCCAAAAGCAGCCAGAGGCACCCCAATCCGGATCACCAGTAACAAGGCAATGAACATCCGCAGCAGATAGGTGCTGGCGCTGCGCCAACTGGCGGGGCCGAGCAGTAACGTGACGGTGCAAAGCAATATGCCCGTGCCAAATAGCGGCAGGGCAGCCAGTTTGCCAAATTCGAGCAAAAATAATTGTAAGCCAATTGACGTCATCGCGAGCACCATCAAATCAGAGTAACGTACCGCCATATCTTGCAGTGGCTTTAACAGTTGCCCAGGTTTGACACTGGCCACACCAACACCCACTTCCGCTTCAGACACAAAGGCAATGCCGCGATCGATTAAGCGCGCTGTGGCAAAAGAGGCACTGCTGAGCATCAGACTTCGTTTTAGCGCTTGAGTCGCTTGATTATCTAAGGGTGCCAGCACAGGGTTCACTACGCGTTGTTGTAGCACACCGCTATAAATGCCGGCAGCCAGCATCAACAAACAAAGC
Organism: Rheinheimera sp.; assembly: GCA_037968955.1. Lineage (GTDB taxonomy): Bacteria > Pseudomonadota > Gammaproteobacteria > Enterobacterales > Alteromonadaceae > Pararheinheimera. Next base: position 17,764 of record JBBKWN010000194.1, read on the forward strand.
AAAAGCGCAAACAGGCGCTGTGCGGGATTTAGTTGCTTTAAGTCATTCATAGCGCATCCGGTTAACCACATGACGGCTGTCATTGCGGCCAGTATCAATGAAAACCATTGCTATGTCAGTTTTTCAGAACAATCAGCAATGAACTCACCGAGCATATTTTCGCTAGTTTCGATAGTTTCGATAGTTTCGATAGTTTCGCGACCATACCGCCACTGGCATCACGTGTTGCCTGCAGTTTTCACATCACTCCCAACACCATCGACACCGCTGCATTGACTAGTATCGCTTGGGAACCACATTTGAACAGCAACTAGACTATCCGATGGTTGCACGCGGGCGAGCCCCGCTGTGCAATTGGTCACTTAAAAAGCTTGCCACCAAGCGTATAAACGCCATGGTTTAGCTCATCACAGTCCTGCGACTAGACGCGCTCTAGCGCAGCAACTCGGGCGCAATATGCCGCAAGAAAGGCCGGATAATCCCTGCAGCTTGCCCGGCAAAATCACAGTAGTTCTCTTTCACAGCGTTGGTGTTCATCGCCAGCACCAACTGCAACTCTGGATACACCACCAACCAGCTTTGCGCGCCGTCTGAAACGCCGCCATGATGGATGTAGCGGATAGCTTTGGTTAACTTATTGTCTTGATCACAAAACAGAAAATCACGTTCTGTCACCCGCCAGCCGAGGGCGTAATTTTGCTCGTTCACTTCGCCACTGCTGAGCTGTTGCGGCGTCCAGAATTGCTGCTGGATGTCCGGGCTGATAAAAGCCGGGTCCAGCCAGGCCGCGCCTAGTTTGGCTAAATCGACCGAACTGGCTGCCAGCCCACCACCGGCCCATTTCTGACTGAGATCTACCGGCCAGTGTGGTTTCACCTGCTGTTCGTGACTGAAATAAAACTGTACCTGCTGCGGATAAGCCACTTCTGCCGCCATCAAGGATGGCAAGGCCAAAGGCTGGCTTATTTCACGCGCCAAATAAGCTAAAAAGGGCTCCGCCACCGCACTTTGCAGCACCGCACTGGCCAGATTAGTACCAAAGGAACTGTATAAAAAACCTTGGCCGGGTTGATATTGCAGTTGCGCCTGATCAAATAGCGCCAGGCTGTCCATCACATCGGTGTAACGATGTTGTTTGACCAAAGTGCGCCAAACGCCGACCCAGTCGGTATTTTGCTCATAACCCGGCAAGCCAGCGGTGTGCGATAACAACTGACGCAGCGTAAAGTCGCCCCAGGCCGGATTTGGCAAATTGTTCATATAGTGTCGGATCGGTCTGTCGAGTGCTAATGTGCCCGCTTGCACCGCCCGTGCCATAGCGGTCGCGGTGACGGGTTTGGAGCTACTGCCGATGCGGAACTGGCTGTTGAGGGTGGCAGGTTGTTGTTTCGCGACGTTAGCAAAGCCAGCCGCACCAGCCCACACCAATTCTCCACGCCAGATCACAGCCGCGGTCAGTGCCGGCAGTTGTTGCTGAGCCCTAGATTGATACAGCGCTTGCTGTGCCTGCGCCGCGACCTGTTCCAAACCCGGCTTTGCCAGCTGTTGATCTGGGCCTGGCGTTGCCGGAACTTGCGGCAGCACCGTCCAGTCGTGAAACCAATATCCGGCCAACAGCAACAGCGGTAAGCCGATACTGCCAATGATGATTAACAGCCATTTTTTCATGTGCTTGCTCCTTGTACCTGTTAAGAACCTATTTTTAAAAACCTCTGCAGCTGTCGTCCGCTAGCCGCTAAATTGCGGCCAGCCGAACGCACCTGCGCCAATTCGGCATAGTTTTCAGTAAAAATATTGAATTAAAACAAAACGATAATAATAGATATTACGGCAAGGTTAACTTCACATCAGCGCGCTCCTTGCGCGAGCAAATAAGCGCGCATTTCGGCCGTTGCCGCCCGGTTCAGCGCCGAGCGCAACAAGCGGCCATCGGACAACGGCGTTTCCACTTGCAAGTTGATCTGCGCCCCTGCGTTAAGCAGCAACTGCACCATCGCCAGATCGCCGCGATAACTGGCGTTAATCAAAGCGGTTTCGTCTGCTAGTACCACCGCGTTGACATCGGCACCGGCTTGCAGCAGCCGTTTGACCATGGCCAAATCGCCCAGCTGAGTAGCGATTATCAGCGCATTGCCGTCACCACCGCTTTTGACATCCACATCAGCGCCAGCGGCCAGCAGCAGCTCAACCATCGCGCCGTACTGGTACCGCACCGCCACCATTAACGCACTGCCCTCACCCGGCATTGGTAAATTCAGCGGTGCACCAGCTGCCAATAGTTGCTGCACTTTCACGCCGTCGTTGGCGGCGACGGCCTGCAGTAACTCCGACAATGGTTTTAGCTGACTTAACCGCACCTGGGCATGGCGTTTTGGCAGATCGGCAATTTGCCAGCGGTTCGCCAGCACCACAGTGCCCACCAACAGCAAACACAAAGTGGCCAGCATGGCGAACAGTGGCAACCGATACGCCGGTTTTGGCGTAATCACCGACTGAATTCGCAGCGCCAATAACGGCTGATGATGCCAGCGCTGCGCCAATTCTGGCGCTTTCGCAGCCCATGGCTGACTGCAGTCGAGCAGCGTTTGTGCATATTTCAGCTGTGCTGTTTTATCAGGCATGGCATCGAGCACCGCCGCATCCGCGCGCAGTTCACGCCAGCGTAAAAGCTCACGGCACAGCAGCCGCCAGCACGGGCTCCACCAGCAGAAAACAGCAACGATTTGTTGTAGATAAAAACTTCGCAGATCGCCCAGCCGCCAGTGACTCTGTTCATGCGCCAGCACATGCATCAGCTGCGCTTGACTCAGCCGCTGCAAATAATGGCTAGGCAACAGGATCAGTGGCTTTCGCAATCCCAATAACATCGGACTTTGGATCGCCGGATGAACCTTGATCGGCAACCGAATGTCTGCGGTCTTTACCGCAACGGTCGTCAACGCAGCATCCGGCGTGAGAGCCGTGGCGGCATTTCGCAACTGGCGGCTGGCCAGATAACTGCGAAGCAACAGCAATAGTTTCAACAAAGAAATCAGCGGCAACAGTAGCCAAAACCATAATATCGGTGAAAACAGATACATCAGCTGCGGCAACAATGGAAAATGATGTTGCTCGATCAACAGTGGATCACGCAGAGCCCCAGCCGGGGCGGACAACGCCAGGTTTTGTGTATCACCAGATATTGCCAGCACGGGGGTCACACTGCCGTGCAGCCAGGGCAATAACTGTTGATCCAGTGCCCAGGGTTGCAGCAATATCAGCGGCAGGCCAAACAACAGCATGGCAACGCCGGTCCAAAGCCTGAGCATCGATGCTGGCGCCGGGCAAAACTTGCTGCGACCGAGCGCATACGCCGCCGGCACCAACAGCAGCGCCAAAAACAGATGCAGCAATAAATAAAACCCCAGCCAGCTGATTTCCAGCATCAATTGCTCCTGCGTTTTGCTTCGTGTACTTAGTAAGTTGTTTTAATCGTGACTTGTTTTAAGAGTGACTTGTTTTCACTTTATCTATCGCCGCACTATCTATCGCCGCACTGTGGGTGGTCGGAGCATTGTCAGCCTTCTCCGGCCCAGCAGCCTGCACCGCGTCATCAATACTGGCTTGCAACTGCGCTGCAAGCTCTGGTGAGAGGTGTTGCTCTGCTAATAAATGCTGCGCCAATAACGCGGGCGAGCCGCCAAAAAACCGTTTTAACAAACTGCTGAGTGCTTGCGTCCGCGCTTCCTGCTGCACAGTAATTGCCTGATAAATAAAGGCTTTACCTTGTTTTTCTGCCTGGACATGGCCTTTATCAAGCAAAATGCGGCATAAAGTCTGCACCGTCGTATAGGCCACAGGGCTGTCCTGACTGAGCACCGCCGCGATGTCTTTGACTGAACTGGGGCCTTGTTGCCACAGCACCTGCATAATTTTTTGCTCAGCGCCGGTGAGTTCGCTGGATTGCTGTCTGGCCATGGCCACCTCCTACTAATGAATTAGTTTTAAAATAATCAAAACTCAGAATATTTGCAACTAATTCTTTAGTTTTAAGCGAGTCATCGCCCTGCAGCGGGCCGATGCAGAAGCGGCTATTGTGAAGTTACTGGCTCGCTGTGCCGTACAGTGTGATTTAACAATCCGTCAGCCACAATCGACACGATAATCTCACCCCTCTACTTACAGCTGCCTTTAGTTTAAGTTCGCTCGCGCACAGACGAAATATTAACTCCGCGTTACTGTGGTCGCAACGCTGAAGCTATCAGCAATGACTCTGGAGATTTTCTATGGCCGCTTACCGGCATCATGTGTCAGGCTTTTTCCCGGACCGCGCTTCTGCAGAAATGACGTTGAAAACCTTGCTGCAACGAGGATTCAACACGTCGCAATTACACATTTATAGTGGTAATGCAGACGCACCGCCCGCTCCAGAGCCAATGGCACAAAGCAACGCAGCACTGAAAGATATGTTGGTTGACGGCGCTATTGGCACTGCCGTTGGCACCGGACTCGGTGGTCTGATGACGGTGGCATTAGTCGCGACCAATGTCAGTGTTTTTGTTGCCAGCCCGCTACTGGCGCCTTTGATGCTATTAGGTTGGGGCGCCAGTCTGGGAGCATTAACCGGCGCAGTCCTGGGTGCTTCCGATGCAAGTGGTGACACCGAAGGAAAATTCGCGGATCTCATTATGGCGGCCATAAAACATGGCGATGCCGTCTTGGTTGCCGAAACCACAAGCGAAGCCGAAACCGCCATCGCGCGGGAAATCATCGCGGCCTCTGTCGGCAAGTTTAAAGATCTGAATATGCTGGAGCCGATCCCGTCAAATTAGAAACCATGGCGCGACCGCACACATTTCGGTGCTGGTTGAAAGAGGCATTAATGATTTATAAATACACACGTTTTAGCAACCCGCTATTGGTCGCCGACAGCAGGAAATTTCGCAGCATTGATGATGAGCTTGCCGCTGTATAGCGATTCCAACTCCGCACCAATAGGCATAGTTCAATCTCCTACCCATTCGTCAACATGACAACTGGACTTCCCAAACTTCAGCAAAGCAGTTATTTCCTTATTATTTTTTCGGTAACTTAATCGAAATAGTTGTGAAGACGAAAACCTAACTTTACCCATTGCGGATCGTGCGCAATACAAACAGCAACACAGAAATTAATGCTGTCTATGACTAAAGACAAATTACTACTCAACTTCCTACACCTATCTGCAAATTCTCCTCCCATCAACCGTACAACCCGAAACAAATACACATCATCTAACAAAGTGTTGATTGTTCGCACCTGACACTGCATGGTAGTTTTTAAATCATCGGATTGAACTGACTCCGTCTATTTCCTCAGCTATAAGGATCATTATCATGTTTAAATTCCGCTCCCTCGCGTTGCTATGTGGCGTGGCATTCGCGGCGGGTCAAGCCGCCGCGGCGGCCCAAGGCACTGGTTTATTACGACAACCAGATATTTCCGAAAATCAGCTGGTATTTGTCTACGGCGGCGATATTTGGCTTAGCGATCGCAATGGCCAGCATCCACGGCAGTTAACATCACATCCGGCGGCGGAATTTGCACCAAAGTTTTCTCCCGATGGCAAATGGATAGCTTTTTCAGCCAGTTACGACAACAACACCGATGTCTATGTGATGCCGGTTACCGGCGGTACCGCCAAACGTCTCACCTGGCATCCAGGAACTGACACCGTCAATGGCTGGAGCCCGGATGGCAGCAAAGTGTTATTTGCGTCGAACCGTGAAGTTGCCAATAGCCGCAGTAATCAGCTGTTTGAAGTAAAGATCAGCGGTGGTTATGAGGAAAAAGTAATGGCAGCGGTGGCGTTTGAAGGTCGTTGGTCCGCCGATGGCAAGAAGTTAGCCTATCGGCCGAACAACTCCGCTTACCGTGATTCAAGTGGTTGGCGCTTACACCGCGGTGGCAGCACGCCGCCGGTGTGGATTATCGATGTAAAAAACCAACAGCTGGAAAAAATTCCGCATCCGAACGCCAATGACACCAATCCGTTTTGGTTAAATAACGACGTTTATTTCCTGTCGGACCGCGACAATAAAGCCGTCAATTTATACAGCTATCAAAATAAAAAAGTGACGCAACTCACAAAACAAACCGACTGGGATATTCGAAGTGCTGCAGGTTTTGGCAATACGGTTGTCTATGAAGCCGGTGGTTATTTGTATCAGTTTGACGCGCAAAGTGGTGCCAGCAAAAACATCGCCGTTACGCTGCAAACGATGTCAGCACAGCAGCGTCCGCAGTGGAAAGATGCCAGTAAAACGCTCACATCAGCGCAGCTCTCCAGTACCGGCAAACGGGTAGTGGTCAGCGCTCGCGGCGAAATTTTCACGGTACCAATTAAAGATGGCACAGTTCGCAATCTGACGCAGAGTGCTGGTGTACGTGAATTTGACGGTTTGTGGAGCCCGGATGGCCAGCAACTGGCTTATATTTCTGACGCCGGCAACCAACATCAGCTGGTGCTTCGCACGCAAGATGGACAAGCAAAAGCGGCGAGCTACCCACTGGGCAAAACCGGCTATTTTAACCTATTGGCGTGGTCGCCGGATGGTCAGAAACTGGTGTTGCAAGACAATCATCTCAACCTTTATAGCTTTGATTTAAAAACCAAAAAACAACAAACCATCGCCACCAGCAAAAGGCGCCAGCAGTTCCAAGTGTCTTTTTCTGCCGACAGTCGCTACCTCGCGTACACCCTGACCGAAGCCAATTATTTCTCGCAGGTGTATCTGTATGACTTTAATGCCGCCAAAAGCACTCGTGTGACGGACGGTTTAAGCCACGCTGCCGATCCAGCCTTTGGTGACGGATATTTATATTTCACCGCTTCCGTGAACACCGGGCCTTCGCAGGTTGGACTGGATTTATCCACCCAAGAGCGGCCGTTACGCCAAGGCATTTATGCCGCTGTGCTTACAACGTCCGGCAAATCGCCCCTCTGGCAAGAAAGCGGTGACGAACCGGTAGCTGACGCAAAAGATGATGCCGCCAAAGATTCGGATAAAGAAGAGAAAGACGACAGTAAAACAGCGGTCAAAAAAGTCCAGATTGAACTCAACGGTCTGAGCAACCGCATCATCCCGCTGCCACTGCCAGAGAAAAACTATGGGCAGTTAAAAGTGGCCGCTGATGGCGCTTTATGGTTTTTAGAACGGCCGCAACCAGGCGCCAGCAATGACGGCCCAGCAGCTGACGACACCAATAGTGCGAAGCTACAAAGATTTGATTTTAAAGAAAGAAAGGCCGCTGAAATCAAAGATGGCCTGGCTGACTATCAATTCAGTGCCGACGGCAAACAATTACTGACCATCGTCGCCCCGGCGGACTTAGCCCAAGGCGCGGCAGAGGCCAAAACTGAACTCAAAGCGGTAAGCTTGTCCGGGGTCAAAGCCTATATTGACTCCAAGCAAGAGTGGCAGCAAATTTTTAACGATGCCTGGCGCATGCAACGCGATTATTTTTACGACGCTCAATTACACGGCATCAATTGGCAGGCGATGTACGACAAATACCAACCGTTATTGCAGTTTGTGCAACGCCGGGAAGATTTAAACGAAGTGTTGGTTGAAATGATTGCCGAGCTGCAAGTTGGCCACAATCGGATTGGTGGCGGTGATGTGCATCAGGAGCCATCGAGTAAAGTTGGCTTGCTCGGCGCCGACTTTGTGATCACGGATGGCCATTATCAATTAACAACGGTATTTGCCGGCGATCGCTGGAATCCATTTTTAAAAGCCCCGCTGGCTGCACCTGGCCAAAATGCCAAGGCCGGTGATTTTGTGCTGGCGATTAACGGCGAGCCGCTGGATGCCAGTAAAAACATCTATCAACTGCTGGACAACACCCAGGGTAAACAACTGCAAATTACCCTCGCCGATAACGCACAGGGCAAAAACAAACGCCAAATTCGGGTCGAGCCCATCGCCAATGAAGCAGAATTACGGTTATGGCATTGGGTTGAAAATAACCGCCAACAAGTGGACAAAGCCACCGACGGCAAAGTTGCCTACGTCTATTTACCCAATACCGGCGGCGGTGGTTTTTACTTCTTTAACCGGATGTTCTTCGCCCAAGTAGATAAAAAAGCGTTGATTATTGATGAGCGTAAAAATGGCGGCGGCCAAGCGGCGAACTATATCACCGACATTCTGTCTCGACCGTTTTTATCCGGTTGGAAAGACCGTGATGGCATGGTGTTCACCACCCCAGGTGGCGCTATTTATGGCCCAAAAACCATGCTGATTGATCAGGACGCCGGTTCAGGGGGTGACTTTTTACCTTGGGCTTTCAAACGGTTAAAACTTGGGAAAACCATTGGCACCCGCACTTGGGGTGGCTTGATTGGTATTTCCACCAATCCGCCGATGATCGATGGTGGTTTTCATGTGGTGCCGTTTTTCCGCTTTTATACCCCGGATGGCGAATGGCGGGTGGAAAACGAAGGCGTTGCGCCTGATATCGAGCTGGAGCTTGATCCAATCGCCGTCAATCAAGGCCGTGATGTGCAGCTAGAACGCGCTATCGAGGAAACGATGACGCAGCTGGATAACAACCCGCTAACGTTACCGACGCCAGCGCCTGAAATGCCAACTCAATTAGGACAATAACCGCCTAATTAGAAGTTTAACTCTCATTAGATCAAGGTGGCTGTACGGGAGCAACCACCTTGTTTTTTTACCTTATTCGCTCATCCGCAAAGACTGCACTTGTTTGCACTTTTTAGCAGGTAACACCGACAACATTTGTTCAGCAGCAACTTGCGCCGCAAGTATATCTGTCATACCAGCCGATTTGGCTTTCTCAAAAACATCATTGCGTTTCGCCTGCTTTTTGGTTTATTTGGTGCTCAGGCCAGCAACAATCGAATTGCCCAATGTATCGTCAAAGGCATCGGATAGAACAAAGCTCCGGCTAACGCGCTTTACTTGGTTTTAACAGCTAAATTTCGTTCCAAGCCCCCGATGCCTTACCCCATCGTCTTTTAATGGCCAGCCTTATATAAAAAACAGCCATTGCAGAAAAAATAAATGACGCTAGAGTCGCAATAAGCAACAACATTCCGTTGTCCTAACTGACGATTGGTTAATTGCATTTAATTTACCACCTCATTGCAATCGTTCCTTACCACTCATTGCAAAACTATCGCACCACTCGTTGCAACCAACTTACCACTTAGCGAATAGGAGCTTTTCGAATACAGGATAGATCCCTCTGTTCGTTGGAGAACAGACAAAACGCATTTTTTGAATCAAACTTTTTCCAAGAACAGTTTGGTGCATTGTTATCTACCACATATCAAAGAACACAATACAAACCACTTAACGTAATGGAGAATGTAATGAAACTCTTAAACAAAATCGTCTTGGTATCTGCCTTGCTGTCTACACCCTTTGTCGCACCACATGCCGCACAAAATAGCGACAAAATGGGTATGGGTATGGGTATGGGTATGGGTATGAAGGCCATGACGGAAGAGCAGATGTCTTTGATGCAACAAAATATGAAAAAAATGGCTACCTTATTGGCTAAATTGAAACAGGAAACCAATCCGGCTAAACGTGAGGCCTTGCTCGCCGAGCATGTAGACAGTTTGGAAAAAATGATGGCCATGATGAATAGTGGTTCTTTGATTAAAGGCCATGACGCGAAAATGATGTCAGACTACGAAGCCATGACGCCCGATGCCCACCTTAAAATGTTGGAACAACGTATGGCGATGATGGAAGAAATGATGGGCCAGATGATGGGGCATACCGTGGAAAAAAGTAAAAAAATAAATGAACTCAAAAAAAATTAATCTTGAGTTGGCTTTGCAGAGCAATGTCGTACGGGTAAACAAGCCTTTGGTTGATGATATTCATAAATATGGTTGCGCCGATTTTTTCACAACTTGAGTTGTGTCTTACACCTGAGGAATCCCCACAAATGGTGTAGATAAAACAAACAGTTACGCCAGAAGCGAACATTCATGGCAGTTCCTGATCTGATCTTTCGCCAAAAAAATTAACCAGAAGCACGCCATGAATGTTCAACGAATGCTCGCCGATTTTCTCTCATTTGTCACTCCAAAAAACAGCCATAAAACCAGAATGGCGTCACTTTGCGCGTCGCTGCAAAGTTTGGTCACCAACGAAAAATGCATGGTCACTGCCATCGGTCGCGGCATTCAAAGTGCGGCCACTGAAAAAAGCTGTATTTACAAAGAGCAGACAGGCTGCTGAGTAACGAAGCTTTTTAGGCCGATATTCCGCTGATTTATGCGGCGCAGACCAAGGTATTAGTTCAAACTAAACAGCCACTTATCTTGGTCGATTGGAGTAATGCCGATGATAAAAAACATCACTTTATCTTGCGGCGAGCTTAGCGCTTGAAGGCCGCTCTTTGAACTTGCTACAAGAAGTGAAAGCGGTTGCGGACTACAACTGTCCACGCGTGCATCAGGCATTTTTACTGCGCCTCAAGGCAAGCCTGCCTGCGGATTGCCGACCGATTATCGTCACCGACGCCGGTTTTAAGGTGCCGTAGCTAAAGCAAATTCGTAAATTTGGCTGGCATTATATTGCGCGGGTTCGGGACAATCAGACGCTACAACTGCATGATACACGTTCATTTATGAGTGTGAGGCAGCTCTACAAGAACGCCAGAATCACACCGCATTGCCTGGGAAAAATCAGGCTCACCAAAAGCCAGCGCTATTTAACCGCAGTGCTGGTGGGTACGCTCTGCAAGCTTCGAAAACGCGATAAACATAAGTCATAAGAAGAGCCGTGCTTACAGCTGAGTTCATTGGCGCAAACAACTGATTACGCTTCAATAATCACCAAGTGTTACAACGCCAGAATGCAAATTGAAGAGAGCTTGTGCGACCAAAAAAGCCAGACGTATGGCCTTGGCAGCAAAGTGCATCAGACCTATAAAAAGGAACGTCTCAAAGTGCTGTTGATGCTTGCGGCGCTCGCCAACGGGCTGCATTACATGCTGAGATTGGCGGTGAAAATCAGCGGCCAACATCGTTCGTTGCAGGACAACGGCATCAAACACCAGCGCGTGTTGTCGTTCAACTATTTAGGCTTGCGGTTATGTCGTCTGGCACGAATGACTATCTCAGTGCAGGATATCCACGCTGCCATCAGGCAAATCATAACTTGGGCTGACGAGTGGGATTGGCAAAATGTTAAATCGGTAAGTTGTTGATATGATTATAGCGTTTGTGGGGATCCGTCAGCAGCAACAGTCGCTATTGCTGTTGATTAAGTGAATAAGAAACACGTTTTAAAAATGATGCCGTCAGTGACCATGTGATTCTGTCGCGTCACCTCGGGCCGTCAGTATCTGGTATTCTTCCTCTGTCAGTGACGGAAGCCGTTGCAGAAATACCACCATGTTCCAAATGCGCTCATCACTGTGAGTCAGTCCCCAGGTTGGCATGCCCGATGCCTTGATCCCGTGCTTAATAATCCAGAACTGGCGTTTAATAGCCTTTTCCTCCGCATCTGTATTGCCTCCATGGTCATGCCCATGGGCATCTGCTGTTGCGGTTAAATTGGGCGGAGACGGGTACAGGCCAATGGTGAAGTTGCTTTCTTTTTTACCCGGCTTGAGATGGCAGCCCGCGCACATGTCGTTATAATCTGCGCCGCCGGCCAGTAAACGATCAGAAGTATTCAAATTGACTGGGATTTGAATGTCGCTGGCAGCGCGTGCAATAGATCGCTCACGCATGGTTTCCAGGAGCCAGTAAGTCACTTTGTTGTGGGGCACGTCGGCTCCAATCGGATAAAAGCCGGAATAAACAAACAGCCCACCGCCTAGTAGGCCAAGTACAGCCACAATGAGTAGATTCTTCACAAAAATGGTGAGCGTTGGCATGTGAAATTCCTTATGGTTACGTGTTAGTGCTGATGTCCGGAGTGTTGCTCGCCAGCCCCAGCTGTCAGACTAGTTGTCACCTCCAGTAAAATCTAGCGCCGTTAGGCAATGCCCAGATCTTCGCCACAGCTCACCCGTTTAGGCTCGAAAAATGCTGTTCCCAACAATCGATCCATTAAGGTGGTAAATTGCCCAAAATTGACGTCGCCATGCACAGCATTATTTCGGTGGTGGACACGATGTACCATATTAATGGCAAGCACATGCTTCAATGGCCCGGAAAAACTAGGCGACATTGAAGTGCTGTAACAATAGCTGAAGCACCACTGCAACAACCAATAAACTTAACACCTCATGGGGCACGCCAATGACAAGTAACGGTGTTGTACCAGCGACGGTTTCGATTAACGAATGCAGTGGGTGTTTCATCAGTCCGTTAAAGCCATACAGGCGCTTCACCCTGTGATGTACCGCATGTAAACGCCACAGTAGCGGGATTCGATGGCCACGGTATGAAACAAGTCACGCTTCTTATTCTGCGTTGAATCGAGAATGGTGAAACGCAACCTCGTAAGGAATCAGCCGTTCCGTCAAAAAAGGTAGCCCGATAAATGATAATCCCAAGAGTATTAACCTAGCTTTTTAATAACCCCCAGCCACAAGAAAAACCGCAGTACCATTCCCAATTATCAGAAAGAACGGTAAATATAGGGATATTATCGTTTGTTCTAATCGGCGCTTCATACACTGAACCTCGCAATATCGTCGAGCATTCAGTGCGTCAGAACCCAGCGTCGACGAATTGAACGAAAGAGCTACTTTGATGACAGACGACGTCGGATAACTGTGGATTGCACAGCAAAAGCCTGAGTAACGGTTCGGCAAAAATGAGCCTGCTCGGAAAAACCTGAAGCATCGCAGCATCAGTAAGCGTCATGCGTTGAGACAGCTCGAACCCCAACAGCAGTTGGGGCCACTTTTTATAACTCCGCAATGGCATGCCGGTTTGTTCGCTAAACCAGTGGAAATAACGGCTGGATGAAAGCCCGGCTAGAGCACCGGTCAGTTTAAAAAGTGAACAGCAGAGCTGACTAAAAACTGTTCGGTGCTCTAGTGCTGCCAGCATTGCACGTGATGCATCATTTTGATTGAACACACTTGTTCGCAGCGCTTCAATAACAAGTGGTAAACGATCTGTAACAGTCAAATTACTACTGTATTCTATGGCTTTAGTTTACCCAAAACTAAAGCTAATTAGGTCTAAATTCTACCATTTTGGTTCAGGATAAGCTGTTTGATAATAGGAGAAATTGGCGACATAGGCATCTGGCTGTTCGTCTATTGCATTTAAATTAAACAACCGTTCGATGGCGTACAGACAGAGCTGCCACGTTTACCTACAAATAGACCTATCTCGACCACGGTTGGAATGTCTAACATTCAAAGGACGATACTTATGTTGCGGACCGTTAAAGATATGGAGGACTATGTCATCAGTGCTGCAGATGGCGACATTGGACATGTCAAAGATGTCTATTTCGATGACGAAACTTGGTGCGTTCGCTATCTCATTGTTGACACAGGCAATTGGCTTTCCAGTAGAAAAGTACTGATCTCGCCTATCGCGATAGGCCAAGCGAACTGGGCGGATAAGCTATTGCCCGTTTCGATCACTAAAGTTCAAGTCGAAAACAGTCCCGACATCAGCACCCAAAAACCCGTCTCACGACAGCAAGAGATTCGCTTACTACAGTACTATGGCTATCCATATTATTGGGGAGGTGACGGGATGTGGGGCGACGGTGTGCACGCGAATATGATGTTAAGCGGATACGTCGACTTGGCTTCGCCCCCCCTTGATGCAGATCCACAAGCGTCTAAGGCTGCTAAAGCCGAGCAGCACCAAGATGATGACATTCATCTGCGTAGTTGTCAGGTGGTAATCGACTACCGTATTCATGCGACCGATGGTGACATTGGCCACATACAGGGCTTGCTTATCGATGACGAGACTTGGGTTATTCGGTACATAATAGTGAACACGAGTAACTGGTGGCTAGGTCATCAAGTGCTCATTCCTCCACA
>JBBKWN010000195.1:0-38713 GCA_037968955.1 Rheinheimera sp.
TGGTCGGCCAAACTCATTCTGGAGAGCTGGTTTGACAATCATTCTACCTGAGCATGGTGTTTCATCTTTACTCGATGATGGCGATGGTTCCGTTCCGCTGGGGTATTACCAGCACTATAAAGGGCCCTACTATCAGCTGCTTGCCATTGCAACCCATAGCGAAGACGAACAGCCCTACGCGGTGTATCGCGCCTTGTACGGTGATTACAGCCTTTGGGTACGGCCATTGTCGATGTTCAGCGAAACCGTATTGATCCAAGGTGAGGATGTCGCCCGCTTTCAGTTTGTTGGCACTGAACGCCCGGCTTGAAAATGTGACGTCACAACCCTTTTATTGCGTAGCAACCCTTTATTTCGTAAAAAAAGCAGAGCATCGCTCTGCTTACCGCCTCAAACGCACATTAGTATCTATCGGGTTTTTCCAGACCATCCACTGTGACATTACTCAAAAAACCAGCGCCAGAAGTTTCATTGTTGCGAAGTTTTATCATCAATCGTAAGTCGTTTGGAGAATCAGCATGGTGCAACGCATCAGCGTAACTAATTTGATTGCGCTGATACAAATCATAAAGCGCCTGATCAAAGGTTTGCATCCCAAGCTCTCGTGACTTACTCATCACCGCTTTTATTTCATCAATTTCGCCACGTTTGATTAAATCTGCAACTAGTGGTGAGTTGAGTAGCACTTCAATCGCGGCAATCCGACGCGAGCCATCCGGGACCGGGATCAGTTGCTGGGCCACGATCGCTCTTAAGTTTAACGACAAGTCAAACAACAACTTACCGTGCTTCTCTTTGGGCACTAAATGCATGATGCGATCGATGGCCTGATTGGCATTATTGGCATGTAAGGTAGCAATACATAAATGGCCGGTTTCCGCAAAGGACAACGCATATTCCATGGTGTCTTGGCTACGAATTTCACCGATTAATATCACATCGGGAGCTTGGCGCAACGAACTTTTTAGTGCGGCATCAAACGATTCGGTATCAATACCAACTTCACGTTGGGTGATTAAGCTTTTTTGGTGATCGTGCACAAATTCAATCGGATCTTCGATGGTTAGAATATGGCCACGGGCGTTTTTATTGCGATAACCAATTAACGATGCCAAAGACGTCGATTTACCAGTGCCGGTACCACCAACAAACAGCACCAGCCCCCGTTTGGACATGATGATTTCTTTTAAAATCGGCGGCAGACCTAAATCGTCGGCGTCGGGAATAGTGGTCACGATCCGACGCACCACCATTCCAGCCTGATCGCGCTGGAAAAAGGCCGAAACCCGAAAGCGTCCTGCATCATTGGCCACGGCAAAGTTACATTCTTTGACTTTCAAAAATTCATTTTTTTGTTTGTCATTCATCGCCGCCAGCACAATTGCCAGCGATTCTTCTGCACTAAGCGGTGCATCCTCAATCGGCAGCAATTCACCATTAATTTTCGCCGCCACCGGCATTCCTGCGGTAACGAACATGTCAGATGCTTTGGCATCGACCATTTTTTGTAATAACTGAACTAGTTCCACTTCTAAACTCCTAAATCCGGCCCATGGCACCAAAAGCATTTTTATCTTGTGCTTTGGCAAGTGCATCCTGCTTGGTAATCAAGCCACGGTTCACCAGATTTAATAAACACTGGTCCATCGTCTGCATACCATGCGCAGCACCGGTTTGAATAACCGAATACATCTGCGCAATTTTATCTTCACGAATAAGATTTCGAATAGCTGGTAAACCGACCATAATTTCGTGCGCCGCCACACGGCCACCACCGACTTTTTTCAGCAGCGTTTGTGAAATTACTGCGCGTAATGACTCTGATAACATTGAACGCACCATGGCTTTTTCTTCACCCGGGAACACGTCGATGATCCGGTCAATGGTTTTTGGCGCCGAGGTGGTGTGTAAAGTGCCAAACACCAAATGACCGGTTTCAGCAGCGGTCATTGCCAGACGAATGGTTTCTAAATCCCGCAGCTCGCCCACCAGAATAATGTCTGGATCTTCCCGCAGTGCTGATCGCAGCGCATTACTAAAACTTAACGTATCGCGATGGACTTCACGTTGGTTGACTAAACACAGTTTATTGTGATGCACAAATTCAATCGGATCTTCGATGGTCAGAATATGTTCATGGCGCGTTGTATTAATGTAATCGACCATCGCGGCTAAGGTGGTCGATTTACCCGAACCGGTTGGGCCGGTCACCAAGACTAAACCGCGGGGATTTTCGGCAATGGTGCGAAAGACATCGGGCGCTGCTAAATCGTCAAGGCTGAGCACTTCGCTCGGGATAGTCCTAAATACGGCTGCTGCGCCGCGATTTTGGACAAAGGCATTCACACGAAAACGAGCTAAACCGGGCACTTCAAACGAAAAATCCGACTCCAGTCGCTCTTCGTATTCTTTACGCTGCTTATCCGTCATAATGTCGTACACCAAAGCATGCACATCTTTATGGGTCAAGGGTGGAATATTCAGTCGACGCACATCACCATCAACCCTGATCAATGGCGGTACACCCGCTGATAAGTGTAAATCCGACGATTTATGCTGCACGCTAAAGGCTAATAATTCGGTAATATCCATGACAAAATGTACTCCTGTTTGCCAGAAACTTAAAAATAATCACGAAAAGTCAGGTTCCAATGGATAACAACATAGCAGAACGACTGAAATCAGCCTACCGGCAGATTGCAGAAATTAAGCAGAAAAACCACAGTGTGCGTGCGGATGCGCAAATAATCGCCGTCAGTAAAACCAAACCGGCGGCTTTGATCCAACAAGCCTATGCGGCCGGCCAACGTCAGTTTGGTGAAAACTATGTGCAAGAACTGGTCGAGAAGGCAAATGAACTTAGCAATCTTGTTGATTTAGAATGGCATTTTATAGGTCCCATTCAGTCTAATAAGACGCGTGACATTGCTAAGTTTGCCAGCTATGTCCATAGCGTCGATCGGTTGAAAATAGCCGAGCGTTTGTCGGCGCAACGCCCGCCAACCATGCCGCCGCTAAAAATGCTCATTCAGGTCAATATCAGTAACGAAACGAGTAAATCTGGTGTATTACCCGAGGCAGTGTTGGCTTTTGCCGCGCAAATATCGGCCCTAGCCAATGTGCAACTGGCAGGCTTGATGGCCATTCCAGCGCCTGCGGTCGGTCAGGACAACAGCCAAGCTTTTGGCCAAATGCAGAGGTTATCCGAACAACTGCAACAAGAATTCCCACAAGCGACGGTACTGTCGATGGGGATGTCGGATGACTGGCAACAAGCCCTGACTTTTGGTGCAACTATGGTAAGATTGGGCACAGCCATTTTTGGCGCGCGGGATACGCAACCTCATGAATGAAAACACAGTAGCATTTATTGGCGCCGGCAATATGGCGCGTTGTCTCATAGCCGCCCTTGTTAAACAGGGTTACCCAGCGGCAAATATTATTGCCAGTAATCGTAATGCACAAAAGTTAGCCGCGCTTGCCAAAGATTTTGCCATACAGACGACCGACGACAATGTGCATGCGGCAAAAGTTGCTGATGTGATTGTGCTGGCCGTTAAACCGCAGCTGATGGCCGAAGTCTGCCAGGCGATGCTGGCCGGTGCACCGGAAATTCACGAAAAATTGTTTGTCACGGTCGCGGCGGGACTGCCGGTCAGTCGTTACCGCGAATGGCTGGGCGATATTCGCATCGTCCGGGCGATGCCCAACACCCCGGCACAAATTGGGCTTGGCGTGACGGGTCTTTATCCGAGCCAATGTTCAAATTATGAAAAATCATTTGTAGATTTGTTATTCAGAGGCTGTGGGCGAAATGTTTGGCTCGACGACGAAGCACAAATTAATCATGTGATTGCGGTGAGTGGCAGTGCACCAGCATATTTCTTTTATTTTATGCAGGCCATGCAACAACAGGCTGAAACACTTGGTTTTAGTCCTGACGACGCCCGAGCAATGATTGCCCAAACCGCGTTGGGGGCTGTTACATTGGCGGCGCAATCGAAGTTATCCTTTGCCGACCTTCGCGCCGAGGTGACCAGTAAAGGCGGGACTACCCACGAAGCGATAGAAACCTTCCGCCATCGAGAGTTGGAACAAACCGTGGCTGCTGCAATGCAGGCAGTCATCAACAGAGCCGATGCGATGGCTGCAACTTTATAAACGGGGTGGGCCAAAATGCCCGCTAATGTCATCGTTACACCTAGGATCTTGAAGTTATGAACGAAGCATTTTTCTTTTTGATTGATACCTGTTTTACCATGATTTTAATGGTCGTGATGCTGCGACTATGGCTGCAACTGGCGCGGGCCGACTTTTATAACCCATTCAGCCAGTTTGTGGTCAAAGCCACCAATCCTTTGATCATTCCAATGCGTCGAATCATCCCGAGTATCGGCCCGTTAGACACCGCATCGTTGGTGTTAGCCTTGTTAGTGGCAGCGGCCAAAGTGACCACCATCCAGTTATTACTCGCCGGCCAAATTAATCTTGCCGCGACTGGCTTAGGTGCTGTGGTTGTTTTGATTAAAGAAGCGTTCAGCCTGTTATTTTGGGTCATTGTCATCCGCGCCATTATGAGTTGGTTTAGCCAAGGGCGAAATCCAATGGAACAATTGTTGCTGCAATTAACCGAGCCACTGCTTAGCCCCATCCGTCGAGTGCTCCCGTCAATGGGCGGCTTGGATTTATCGGTGCTGGTATTGTTGGTTGGCCTACAGTTTTTACAAATTCTGGTGCAAAACCTGATGTCTAGCTTATTTTGACAGCGCTGCGATATCTGGGCGTCGACTTGCTGCTGGCACTTTATGTACAGCCGAAGGCTAGTCGTGATCAGGTCGTTGGGTTACATGGCTCTGAAATTAAGTTGGCGATTACCGCTTTGCCGGTTGATGGCAAAGCAAATGCACATGTTCTGCAATTGTTAGCTAAACTGTTTCAGGTGAGTAAAAGCCAAATCAGGTTGCACAAAGGTGAATTAAGCCGGCACAAACAAGTTGTGGTCAAAGCGCCTTTTGTGGTTCCGGCTGAATTTCTTAGGTTTGTTAATCACAAGGAAAATGAAGCATGAAACTTATTTATGACCGGCTAAAGCAGCATCTTTCACTGCGAAGCGCCGCTGCTTTGTTACTGCTCGCAGTAACGTTATTAACTTCAGGTCAGGCAAGCGCCGAGCAGAAAAAACAGTTAGGTCCTTGGGATGTGCACTATATTGCCATGCCATCGACGATGATTGATCCCGCCATTGCCAAAGCATATCAACTAGAGCGCACTAAATTCCAAGGTTTAGTCAATATCTCGGTCATTAAAACCGCGGATCAATCGTCGCAACAAGTGAGCATTGAAGGCGTGGCGAAAAATCTGCTTGGACAACAGAAAGAGCTGGTATTTCGCGAAGTTATCGAAGGCAAAGCCATTTATTATTTGGCACAACTGCCCTATCGCAATGAAGAACGTTTTGTTTTGACCTTACAAATCAAACAAGGTAACACCAGCCAGCAATTACAGTTTAACCATACGTTTTACGTCGAATAATCACTAGGAGCCAGGGTAACTGGCTCCATTCTCTGAGCTTTCTTTCATGTCATCATTTATTCAAAACGAACCGCACCAGCAAAAAATCGTGCTGGCCACTGGCAATCCAGGCAAAGTTACTGAACTGGCCGCCATGCTGGCACCTTGGGGTTGTGAAATCATCCCACAAACCAGTCTTGGCGTCAGCGACGCGGACGAGACCGGTCTGACGTTTATTGAAAATGCCATTCTTAAAGCTCGCCATGCCGCAGCCATCACCGGTTTACCTGCGATTGCCGATGACTCTGGCTTGGCGGTGGATGCGCTTGGTGGCGCACCGGGTATTTATTCTGCCCGTTTTGCCGGCGCCGATGCTTCAGATGCGAACAATGTGCAGTTGTTGTTAGAGAAAATGTCCGACGTGCCCGTTGGTAAACGTCAGGCACAATTTCATTGTGTTTTGGTTTATCTGCGCCATGCTGCAGATCCAACCCCCCTGATTAGTCACGGTATTTGGCAAGGAGAAATTGCCATAACCGCCAAAGGCCAACATGGTTTTGGTTACGATCCGGTATTTTGGCTGCCAGAACTGGGGTTGATGTCGGCAGAACTTGAAAAAAAGCATAAAGCGCTGATCAGTCATCGTGGCAAAGCCTTAACACTGTTACAACAACAATGGCAGCACAGGGATAAATGATGACTGCATCCTGTTTGCTGCAACTACCGCCGTTATCCTTGTATATCCATATTCCTTGGTGTATCCAAAAATGTCCCTATTGCGATTTTAATTCGCACGCGGTGAAACAAGGGATCCCAGAGCAAGAATACATCGCGCATTTGCTCGCTGATTTAGATGAAGATCTGCACTATGTACAAGACAGAAAACTGACCAGTATTTTTATTGGCGGTGGCACACCAAGTGTATTTAGCGCAGAAGGCATAGCGACAATTTTAACAGGAGTCCGCAGCCGGATCCCGTTTGCCGATGATATTGAAATTACCATGGAAGCCAACCCCGGCACAGTCGAAGCAGATCGTTTTGCCGGTTATGTCACCGCCGGCGTCAGTCGTTTTTCGATTGGAGTCCAAAGTTTTCAGAATGAAAAACTGCTGAAACTTGGCCGCATTCACCAAGGGGATGAAGCAATAAATGCAGCAAAACTTGCCACCGATTTAATGCAGCAAGGTTCGTTAAAAAGTTTCAACCTCGACTTAATGCATGGCCTACCCGAGCAAAGTATTGACGATGCGTTGGGGGACTTAGCGCAAGCAATTGCCCTCCAACCCACCCATTTGTCCTGGTATCAGCTGACCATCGAACCCAATACCGCGTTTGCCTCCAAACCACCGGTATTGCCCGAAGACGATATTTTGTGGGACATTCAGGAGCAAGGTCATGCTCTACTCGCTGCGGCCGGTTATCAACAATATGAAACTTCGGCTTATGCCAAACCTGGTTTTCAATGCCAGCATAATTTAAATTACTGGCGCTTTGGCGATTATCTGGGGATTGGCTGCGGCGCACACGGCAAAATCACGTTGCTTGCCAGCCAACAAATTCATCGCACCGTCAAAGTGAAGCATCCAAAAGGCTACATGGATTTGAGTAAACCTTATCTTGATAGCGTCACGACCGTGCCAGCAGATGAGCTGCCTTTTGAATATTTTATGAACCGTTTTCGCTTACTGGAGCCATGCAGTGAAGAGGAATTTACCGCATATACCGGACTTTCTGCCGCAACAGTGCGGCCAATCCTTGTCAAAGCAATGCAATTAGGTTTAGTTAACCAGCCAGATCACCGGTATCAAATCACCAACCACGGCGTGCGTTACTTAAATGATTTATTGCAGCTGTTTTTATAACCTTTGCAGCACCTGTACTCACGGGTTAAACAACATTCGCCTGAGGTGATTTTTAAAAAATCACCTCTTCGCGCAGCTGAACAATATAAAAGAGCAAACTGCGCACAAAAGCAATTAGAGAGGTAATGATGAAATTAAACAAATCGACGCTGACGCTGGCCGTCACTTTAGCGCTACTTGGTGCTTGTTCTCCAGCAGAGAAAACCAGTACTGCCAACAGTGCAACTGCCGCCGCAGCCGTCAGTAGTCCAGTTCAAACTGAAAACGAAAAAATGAGTGCCTTTTTTGAAAAAGCATTTATGGACCAAGTGGAATTAAGCCCAACCTCGTTGACCTATTTAGGCATTAAAAAAGACTACGACAAATGGGAGCCGCTGACTGACGAGCAAGCAGCCAAAACATTGGATTTAACCAAACAACAGCTGGAACAACTAAAAAGTTTTAATGTTGATGCATTAGACGAGCAATCAAAATTAAGTTATCAGTTGTTTAAACAACAAGCAGAACAACAGATCGCAGATGACAAATGGCGATTATATAACTACCCAGTCAATCAAATGTACGGTGTGCATTCGATGGTCGCTTCATTGCTCATTAACCAACACCAAATTGCCGATGAATCTGATGCTAAAGCGTATATCGCTCGGTTAAACGGCGTGCAGCCACTTTTTGTGCAGTTAATGACACAGCTGGATAAACGTGCCGAGCTTGGCATTATCCCCCCTAAATTTGTCTTCCCACATGTGATTGGTGCCAGTCAAAACTTGATCAAAGGCGCCCCCTTTGAGCAAGGCGCTGATAGTACTTTACTGGAAGATTTTCGCGGTAAAGTGGATAAATTAACGATTGATGATGCCGCCAAACAAATGCTGATCAAAGAAGCCGAAGTGGCTTTAGTCAGCAGTGTAAAACCGGCTTATGAGCAACTGATCAGCTACTTGACAACTCTGGAAACCAAAGCGGGTACCGACGATGGGGTTTGGCGTTTTAAAAATGGCGCCGAGTTTTATAACAATGCGTTAGCCCGTACCACCACTACCACCATGACCGCCGATCAGATCCATGATTTAGGCTTAGCTGAAGTGGCACGTATTCATCAGGAAATGCATGAAATCATGAAAAAAGTTGGTTTTAAAGGTGATTTAGCCGCCTTTTTCAACTTTATGCGTGACGATGCCCAGTTTTATTATCCAGATACTGCCGAAGGCAAAGCGGCTTATTTGGCTGAAGCAACTCGCGTTATTGATGTGATGAAAAGCAAACTGGACGAGCTGTTTTTGGTCAAGCCTAAAGCGGACATGATTGTCAAAGCCGTTGAACCGTTTCGTGAGAAATCAGCTGGCAAAGCATTCTACGAACAACCATCGATGGACGGCTCGCGCCCTGGCGTTTACTACGCCAACTTGTATCGAATGAAAGGCATGCCTAAATACGAGCTAGAAGCACTGGCGTTTCACGAAGGTATTCCAGGGCATCATATGCAAATCGCCATTGCGCAAGAGCTGGAAAACGTGCCGAAGTTCCGCAAATTTGGTGGTTACACCGCCTATGTTGAAGGCTGGGGTTTATATACCGAAATGTTGCCAAAAGAAATCGGCATGTATCAGGACCCGTACTCAGATTTTGGTCGATTGGCGATGGAATTATGGCGCGCTTGCCGTTTAGTGGTTGATACCGGTATTCACGCTAAAAAATGGACACGTGAAGAGGCAATTACTTATTTAGACACCAACACACCAAATGCACAATCGGAAGTTAGTAATGCGATTGAGCGGTATATCGTGATGCCATCGCAGGCAACAGCTTACAAAATTGGCATGATCAAAATTGTTGAACTGCGCGCCAAAGCAAAAGCTGCATTGGGTGATAAATTCGATATTCGAGCGTTTCACGATGTTGTACTGAAAAACGGTGCAGTGCCGCTGGATGTGCTCGAATCGCTGGTTGATCAGTATATTGCCAGTAACAAAGCTGTTTAACCGTACTTAAGGCACCCTCAAGTACAGCATTTCGCACAGCACGAATTAAATAGGCTTGTAAGGCGGTAAGTACAGCCTTTAACAGGGTCGTTCGGTGCAAAGTATCAAAAACGTCGCTACAAAGCGGCGTTTTTTTATGGCCGTTGCAGATCAGAGTAGCCGCTGTTGACGGTAAAGCCGAACAGCCAACGCAACCTGTTATAACGACGCCGTGCGGTTCGACATTGCAACGCAGTTGGCGAACATGCTCATCATTGACGCACGATCGGCGCCCAATGCAGTGAGCGCAAGCAGCATAAATTGGCGCCGCGATCGTGACGGCGACATGCTGTCGTTTATCACCAACAGCAACATTTAACTCTCATTTATCGCCAAAAACAGCACAGCATGTGTTATTTTCAGTCACAACTGTCCCCATCTATGGCTGAAACTGTCAGCGATGGTCGTCCCAAAATACATCAACACTGCCACACTCGATATCGTCTTATGATTTGTTAGCTGCGGTGCAGCAACAGTGACAAATCAGCTTTTGTTATTCCAGTCGGAGTTGCCCACTTTGTTAGAAATTGAATCGTTAAACTATCGCTACCGCAATGGGCATCAAGCACTGCAAAACATTTCGATGTCTGTCAAACCCGGTATTCTTGGGTTACTTGGGCCAAATGGTGCCGGTAAATCTAGTTTAATGCGCATCCTTGCCACGCTCGCCACCAGCCAAAGTGGTCGGGTGCTGTGGCGTGGCGTCGATATCGCTCGTCAACCGGATCTGTTGCGCGCTGAGCTTGGTTATTTACCGCAGGATTTTGGCGTTTATCCTAACCTCAGTGCGTTGGAGTTTCTGACCTATATGGCCGCGGTCAAAGGAGTGAAACCCTCTGATTGTCAGCAACAAGCTACAGCCGTGTTACAACAAGTAGGGCTTGCAAAGGTTAGCACACAGTATATCGGGCAGTTTTCTGGCGGTATGAAACAACGGATCGGTATTGCGCAGGCTCTATTAAACAACCCCGCGTTACTGATTGTCGATGAACCAACCGTTGGGCTAGATCCTGAAGAGCGCATGCGTTTTCGCCATTTGCTTACCGACTTATCTGCTGAGCGGCTGGTAATTTTATCGACCCATATTGTGTCGGATATCGAAGCGATAGCCACCGATCTAGCGGTACTGGTCAAAGGTCAGCTGCACTTTCATGGCGCGCCCGAGCGACTCATTCAACAAGCCAATGGTCAGGTGTGGCAAGCAGTCATTCATGCCGCGCAATTGCCACAATTGCGCCAGCAATATTACCTGAGTCATTCTGAGCGGCGCCCGGACGGCTTGCTGGTGCGGCTGATTGCTCCGCAGCAGCCACTGCCCCAGGCTACATTAGTTGTCCCCGATTTGGAGTCCGCATATATTTATCTATTACAACAAGTTGGCGGCGCCACAGCTGATCTTCAGCCGCTACGCCCTACCAAAACTTTGGTTGGGCAATAACCATGCATTGGTATCTGATCTTAAAATTAACGGTCAAAACAGAATTGCTGCAACAAAGCCGCAGCCGAAAATTCTGGTTGATGATGGCATTGGCCGGCGTTTTGAGCTGGTTGTTTTTTCCACCCACCGATAGCAGCTACCAAGTGATGCTGATCGACGGTCAGTACCGTGGTCCATATAACAGCGCCTGGTACGGCATGATGCTGGCGATGTTGTCGTTATGGTGGTCGTTATTAGGGTTCTATTTTTTACGCGGTAGTATTCGACAAGACATCGAATCAAAAGTATGGGAATTACTGGCCAGCAGTCAAATGAGTCGGATTGGTTACTTGTTGGCCAAATGGTGCAGTCAGTTATTGATCTATCTCGCCGTGTTCCTGTTGCAATTATTGTTAGCGATGGTTTTACAACAGCTCTGGGCCGAGGACCGCCATATTGACGTGGTGGAATTAATAAAACCAATGCTGCTCATTAGCATACCTTCGGTAGCACTGACCAGCGCCTGTGTCTTATGGTTTGATTTAATCCCCAAACTGCGTCACACCACCGGCAATGTGCTGTTTTTTGTGTTGTGGCTGGCCATCATGCTGGCCAGCATATTGCCTTCAGCGATAGATGGCGTGATTTCCAAGCACAGTATCGGTTTCGACCCCCGTGGCATGCTCATGATGCAACGGGCTATTGCACCGTCATTTGCGCAGCTGGAGGCACCGCTTGCGTTAGCACAAGCACAAACAACTGTCGACGCACAACAGCCTAAAAACACGGCCACAGCAGCACAAGATAGCTGGATCAAACAGCGTTCAGTGCTGTTACTCGGCAGCTCAACTAAAGGCGAAAACGCGTTAGCAATCGAAGTTTTCCATTATCCGCGCTGGCACCAGAGCTATCTCGATTATTTGAATGCAGCCACTTGGTTTGGCATTGCCTTAATCTTGGTGTTTTTTGCCGCTTTACTACCGGATAGGGTCGGCCAGACGCTCATGCAGCCTGTTCTGCATAGTACTCGCCACACCGGTCGCTGGAGTCAGGTGCTACTTCGCCTCGCTGGCACACAGTCTTTGGTTTACTTATGGTTCCAAGAAGTTAGTCAGGTGTTTCGCCAGCGCAGCTGGTGGTGGTGGGGATTACTTGGTGCTAGCGCCCTTGCCCAACTCTTGTTGGCGCCCAGCATGGCCTGCAGCCTGATCCTACTCTATTGGCTACCACTGCTCGGCAGCCTGTCGACAATGGCGTATACCGAACAACAATATCGCACGGATCAATATATGATGATTGCGCCAAACGCACTCTGGCGTTTGGCTTGCTGTCGGATGCTGACTGCGATCAGTATATTGTTGCTTGCGCTGTCGCCACTACTACTGCGCTTTGCGCTAACGGCGCCAACGCAACTGTTGATGATTGTCAGCGGGACGGTGTTCGTTGCAGCCGTGGCACTCGCTTTGGGCATCTGGGCACGCCAGAGTCGGTTGTTTGAACTGTTGTTTATGAGCCTGACCTATCTTGCCCTTGTGCAGCAGTCGCCAATCTTCCAATATCAGCCAAGTACGGCACTCAATGCAGAAATATATACCACATTCGATTCAGTACAAAACGCGGCGCAAAGTACGATGCAAAGTACCATGCACGGTACGATGCAAAGTACGATGCAAAGTGCCCTACAAATGCCCCTCCAAAACAGTGCACAATTAGTGCTGGCATTGTTGGCATTCGTCATTTTTCTAGTCGGCTGGCGCTACCGTAATCAACAACCACAACGGTTTTAATGGCGCGATGAACTAGAATTTTTTACATTGCTGCGCGCTTTTTAAACGAAGAACGGTCGCAGTGGCCAAACCTATGTCAATTGCACACTGGTTTGGCAAAGCCTCTTGCCAGCCGGCAAAACAATTGCGTATGCTCGGTATAAACAACGTATTGGAAATTAAGATGATTGTACTTCATCTATACAACCCTGAAACAGAAAACTGGCAAAATGGCGATGCCAGCCTGCTGTCGTTTCCACTGCATGGTGATCAAAAGGTTTGGATTAACCTGTCAGATGCAACGCAGCAAGAACAGCAACAACTGCTCGCGAAATTTGAAATTCATCCGGAAATTGCGGAAGACTTTTTACGCGAACGTCATCCGCCAAAACTGGAAACGTCAAATGGTTTTACTTTGATGATTCTGCGGGCTTATGTGGCAAAAGATTTTACCGATTACCCCGGCCATGCACAGCTAAGCTTGTTGTTTTCTAATCAGGTTTTGTTATACAAGTGCCAGTTGCCAGAACAAGAATATGCGTATGCCCTGCCCGCTTTTGAGCTTAATTCACTGTCCATCCCGATCAAAGACTGGGTGAAACATTATATTCATGCAGTTTCTGCCAGTTACTTGGAAAAATTGATTAACTTTGAAGATGAATTAACTGAGTTTGAAGATTCGATGTTAAGCCATGGTGATGATCACAAAATGGCGCAAATCATGCGGTATCGTTCGGTGTTTAGAAAGTTAGATCGCAACTTGGCTTACCAAAAAGAAATGTTCTCTGATTTGCTGGTGCAAGAACGAGAGCACCTACTCAAAGATACTTTTCAACAAGTTGAATTACGCGATTTTTATGAAAAATTTGAACGCCTGCATAGTATGACCCAAATGTATTACGATCAATTAGGCGATTTAGTCAGTGGTTATATGTCCACTTCCTCGCACCAAATTAACGAACGCATGAAATTATTGACGATGGTATCGACGGTGTTTATTCCACTGACATTTATTGTCGGCATGTATGGCATGAACTTCGAAAATATGCCAGAACTGCAGATGCCGAGCGGCTATTACTGGACGTTGACAGTGATGGCGGTGCTGGCGGTGGTGATGCTGCTTGGTTTTAAAATTAAACGCTGGTGGTAACAAAAATAATTTATGGAAATGCCGTTGAATTGACTATAAAACTGACGCACAGCTGCGGTATTATCGCCAACTTTTAAAATAACCGGTTTCATCCTCTGGCAATCTGCCGAAATGGCTGGCATCCCGGGTTTAAGGACACAGCTATGGCTGAGAATCAACTAACTGATATCAAAGAAATTGTTCGCGGCAGCTTCGATGAGCAAGAAGTCGTGCAGTTAGGGATCAAACTCAGCCAACTGGAGCCGGAAGAAATTGCAGTCGTGCTCGAGGCGATGCCGCTAGAGCGGCGCATCATTACTTGGCAAAGTCTGCACCCTGAAGAGCAAATTCACTCACTCGCCTACATGCGCGACGATGCCCGTGAGAATATTTTCAAACAATTAGCAGACGCAGAACTATCGGCCTTGGTCGATCGGATGGACGTTGACGATCTGATTGAAATGTTGGATGAATTGCCAGCAGCCGTTTATCAAGAAGCCTGTTCGAAACTAGATGCCAGCGACAAAGCATGGCTGGCAACCGCCCTTGCTTACACCGATGAGCAATGTGGTCGCTACGCCGACCACGACGTATTGACCATTCGCAACAATGCTAAAATTCGCGATGCGATACGCCTCTTTAAAAAACTAAATGAAGATGCCGAGTATCACGATGCATTAATGGTCGTCGACCGCACCGGCAGATATGTCGGAATGTTATTAAGTATCAGCCTGCTGGGTCAGCCGAGTCATTTGCCGATTGTCGAATTTATTGATGACGACGCACCAATTGTGGTCGGTGAAATGGACTTAGATAAAGGTTCCGACATCGTGGCGCGCTCGGGTTATACCGCACTGGCGGTGATTGATGAAGCAGGCAAATTGCTCGGTCGGTTGTCGATTGGTGAAGCACTTGAGAACGTCCGTCGTAGTCTCGAAGGCCAGTTCATGCACACCGCTGGTTTGGACGAAACAGAAGATTTATTTGCGCCGGTGATCGACAGCGCCAAACGTCGCGCCGTCTGGCTTGGCATTAATTTACTCACCGCCTTTTTGGCCGCTTGGACCATTGGCATGTTTGAAGCGACACTACAACAAGTGGTGGCGCTTGCAGTGTTGATGCCCATTGTGGCGAGCATGGGGGGCATTGCCGGCAGTCAAACTTTGACGCTGATTATCCGTGGTTTAGCCTTGGGCCAAATTACCTCAAAAACCTACTGGACCTTATTAAGAAAAGAGTTAGGCGTTGGCTTAATCAATGGCCTGCTGTGGTCGGCGGTGATAGCCGTGGTGACCTATTTCTGGTTTGGCGATATGATTATCGGAACTGTTATCGGGCTGGCGATTGTGATTAACATTCTGGTCGCAGCCGCCTCCGGAGTGGTGATCCCCGTTTTGCTGGAAAAAGCTAAAATTGACCCAGCCCTTTCCGGCTCTGTGATCCTGACCACCATTACCGATGTCATTGGCTTTTTTGTGTTCTTGGGTTTAGGTACGCTGCTGCTACTGCCTTGATAGCGGCAATATCATCGATTCATACGTCATATACTTTGAAATTTCAAGTCTTAAAATTCAAATAAAAACAATAAGATCAGCTGTATTTTGACCCAGTGCTTACTACACTTTCGGTAGTCACGGCAGCAGCTAATCTTCCGGTCAGTGTTTCAGCTCATAATTATTTTTACACTGTGGTTAGTCACCACAGCTGTCAGTGGAGTCCGCATGAAAATTGCTTTGTTATCTCGTAATGCCGAACTGTATTCAACTAAACGTTTGATTGAGGCAGCCGAGGCCCGTGGCCACCAAATTGAAGTGATTGATCCAATATTGTGTTATATGAACATCAATCACAATGCGTTGTCGATCCACTACAAAGGTCAGGAGCTGTCTGGCTTTGACGCCATTATTCCAAGAATTGGCGCATCCATTACCTTTTATGGCAGCGCGGTGTTGCGTCAATTCGAAATGATGAATGTTTGCTGCTTGAATAACGCGGCGGCGATTGGCCGGGCCCGCGACAAGTTGAATTCGTTGCAACTGCTCGCTCGCGATGGCATCGGCTTGCCTATTACCGGTTTTGCCGATAAACCGGGTGATATTCCCGATCTTATCGCCATGGTCGGTGGCGCGCCGTTGGTGATTAAACTGCTGGAGGGTACCCAAGGCATTGGTGTGGTGCTAGCAGAAACACGAACCGCCGCCGAGAGCGTGATTGAAGCCTTTATGGGACTAAACGCGAATATTCTGGTACAAGAGTATATTCGGGAAGCCAAAGGGGCTGATATCCGCTGTTTTGTCATCGGCAATAAAGTGGTTGCGGCGATGAAACGTCAAGCCAAAGATGGCGAGTTTCGCTCAAACCTGCATCGAGGTGGCACCGCCAGCAAGGTGCGGCTCAGTAAAGAAGAGCGGCAAACCGCCTTAAAGGCAGCACGCTGCATGGGTTTAAACGTGGCAGGGGTCGATATCCTACGTTCTAACCAAGGCCCGGTGGTGATGGAAGTCAATAGCTCGCCGGGGCTTGAGGGTATCGAAGCGGCCAGTGAAATTGACGTTGCCGATGCCATCGTCCAGTATCTGGAGCAACAAGTCAGTCGCCACCAGAGTAAACAACGGAGAAATTCCTGATGAGTGAACTGCCAGATCAGACTGTTGATCCAACAATCAATAGTGTCGTCAACGCTGCAGTGGCAGATTTCGAATTTGGACAAAGCAAAATTGCCCCAGGCAGTCGCATGGTGGTCGATATTCCTTTTGGCAAACTTTACACCCATACCGAGCTCAATATCGGTGCCCATGTGGTTCATGGTAAACGGCCAGGTCCGGTACTGTTGATCACCGCAGCGTTACACGGTGATGAAATTAATGGCGTAGAGATTTGCAGACGTTTATTAAAATTGCCAAAAATTAATAGCTTACGCGGCACATTAATTGTCGTCCCTATTGTCAACACCTATGGTTTTGTCCAGCAATCACGTTATTTACCCGATCGACGCGACCTAAACCGCAGCTTTCCCGGCAGCGAAAAAGGCTCACTTGGCAGTCGGATGGCGTGGCAATTTACCGATCGTATTTTAAAAAAATGCACTCATATCATTGATTTACATACTGGCGCTATTCATCGCAGCAACTTGCCGCAAGTGCGGGCAAGCTCCAGAGACAAGGTATCGCTGAAGATGGCTGAAAGTTTTAATGCGCCGATTATCATTAAAGCCGCCAGCCGTGACGGTACCATGCGCGGTACGGCCAACGATTTGGGCATTCCGATTATTTTGTATGAAGCCGGTGAAGCACTGCGCTTTGATGAGCAATCGATCAAAATTGGCGTGCGTGGCATTGTCAACGTGATGCATAGTCTTGGTATGTTAAGGTCAGCTCGCAAGCAAGACAAAACCCAGTCCTTGTTCTCGAAAAAAAGCAGTTGGCTGCGCGCTGAGCATGATGGGATTGCGCGTTATTATTACGGCTTAGGCCAAAAAGTAGAAGTCGGTGATGTGCTGGCACATATCTATTCACCCTACTCGGACTTTGAAGTGGCGGTGGTGGCAACATTTAGCGGAATTATTATTGGCCGCAATAACTTACCGCTAATTAATGAAGGTGAAGCCCTGTTTCACATCGCCGAAGTGAGTGAACTTGATGAAGCCGAGAAAACCATTGATGCGATAAGTGACGAGGTCGATAGCGCCATGCCTGCGGTATTAGGAGAGGAATTCGGTTTAGTCTAAGCCGGCTTGATGTGACATTGCTTGCTGTTACACAGTGCACAAGGCCGTGTTACAGCCAAACATACAACTATTTAGCAATCACCACATCATATTGCAGCAGCTGCGGAACCCGTTGCTGCAGCTGAGTTTCAATCCGATCTAACTCGAGTATGCGGGTACAAAATAACTCTGACTTTGCCTCAAGTTCATCAGCTTTTGCATTAAGCCCGAGATTTATCTTGTCGATCAGCTGCTCGACACTCTGCCAATCCCTGCTTTCGTTGCGTTCGAAGTTATCGTCCGTTTGACGTAACGCGTCGCGTAACGCCCCCCATACCGCACCCACAGTGTTCTTTGCCAATTGCGTCAAATTCTCTTTGAGCTCACCGTGTAAAAAGGCGTCCATTTCGTTGAGGCTTTGTGGTGCAAGGTAAAAGTGTTCGCCACTGCGGACAAATCGCGACATCAGCTGATACGTAGTTTCTTGCACCAGTGCTTTCCATTCTTCTTGTTGCGCCGGATTCCCCACCCCAATCAACATACTTTCAATAGCCGATAACCCCAGCTCAACACTGTCTACTGCAATCCCGACCACTTGTGGTACAAACTTACGCATTCCTTGGCTGTACTGAGTCAGCAGCTCGGTGTCGGTATCGGATAAAGTGATCCATTGCCCCTGAATAAACAGCTGCCGGTCGTGGTTCATTTGAAATTGTGTGCGATCTGCCGTCAAGACACGAATTTGATCCGGAGAAATCAGGATGCCATGACGAAATGCCATTTGGCATTGCTGAGCAACGAGGTTAAAACTCAGCAGGCTTAGCAACAGCAATAAAACGCGCAATTTTTTCTCCTGACAACCCGCGACAACCCGAATGATTTGAAATCGCAGCATACCTGATTTCAAAGCACCAGACAGCGGTTGCCATCGCAGCCACAACACTTTTGGTCGGAAAAGCCCTGCCGAACAAAGCTCGCCCTAACACAGACAGACGAACGTCCAGACCGTGCAAAGGTGAACCACGGACTATGCGACCATCCATTGCGGCTAAGCCTGCACTCGCTGCATCGTCGATGCGAACTGAATTGGCTACCGATGACGTCACATCTTAATTAATGAGCGGGTCTATTTTAAGGACGTTTTCTATGATTTTAATTTGGCTCGGGCCATATTCACGTTTTACCAGCTGCTTTTCCGTGCCGACCAGAATTTCAACCCCACCGAACATTTGCTGTTTTACAATGACTGCCGTCTCGAGCATTAACGCCAGTCGTTGCACTTCTAATCGTTTGATATCTTCAATTAATGCCAGCGCAACGGTTTTCTGTGCTTCAAACTCTTCCACAAAAGCGTTCATATGTTCGGCGGTTGCATCTGATTTTTCTAGCTTTTTCATTTGCTCAACACCGGCTTTAATTTGTTCCATTTCGATTTTAACGGCGGCTACGTTTTGTCGAAGTGCTTGTTGTTTCTCGACAACCGGATCAATGCGTTTGTTGATATTGACCAACAAGGAACTTTCGGATGGCGAACCAAGCACCCCACATTTCATTCCCAACCCCAGATAAAAATGACCGCCGACCACTTTGCCCGTTAATTTATCTTCCGGTCCAGCAACAACCATTCTGGCAGATACATTACAGTGATTAATCTGTTTCACTGCGTGGAAATCACCTTCACATTCTACTTTTACATATTGAGCCAGCGTACAGCGAATATCACCTTTTGCTTTAACGATGGTACTAAATTGCTCTTCAGCGGTCTCGACACCACTGTTTATCTGATGGCCAATAATTGAACCGCCAATTGAAATATCGCCCCCGGATTCAACCAACTCGCCCTCTACCGTGCCTTTTACGAACACATTGCCACCGGCAACGACTTTCATGCCTTGTGTCACATCACCGTTGACAATAACAGCGCCTTTGAATTGAATATGGCCAGTTGATAAATCAACGTTTTTAACGGCGTACACTTCATCCACTGTTGCCCCGGCATCAAGAATGCGCGGCATCCCATCACGAGCCGCGACTAATAAATTATCGTCAGTGCTACTGATTTCGACGCCTTCGCCATTTTGCCATTCAATCTGCGCACCTGGTAAGGCCGGCGTAACTTCACTGCGCACGTTAATCCCATCAACACCGTTGGTCGGCGGTAAACGACGTACCACACCGTGCCCTAGTTGCACTGAAGGGATCACCCCAAAATCACGCAAATCTGAGCGACTAGTACTGCTCATCACCGGTTTATTTACCCGAACAGCCATACCGGCAACCAAGGCTTCAAATCTGGCATTTAACCCAGGCTGCATCACGCGGCCAACGGCAATAATTTGTGTTGTCACCACGCCAGGCTCGGCACGACTTGCAGTGGCCACCAAATGGACTATCTGCTCCTTTTGGAAGCCAAAGCTGATACCAAACTCCTGCGCCGCCTTTACCAGATCATTGGCTGACACCGGTGAACCGCCCCAAGCAGCGACAATTGTGGCGCTCGCGGTCATCTCGTCTGGTGACGTTTCAAATTTGAGTTCGGCATTTTTGCGCACCGCAATCTTGCGTTGAATACGGTAACCGTCGGGGAGTTTTTGTTGCTTTACATCGGACTGTAGCGCTTGATAATCGGCTATTAAATTGGTGAGTTGGTCACTGACCATAAAACAACGGCCAAAACCAGCTTCAGCCATGCCTTCTCGCACCAAGGCTGGTGTTAAAGGCAAAAGTGTAACCATCACGTCAATAATGATCGTGTCTTGGTTACGACTAAATTGCATCGAAATAGAGTTCACAGCGGGATCACAACTATAAGCATAATTGCTGGCTACTGAAGCAAATTTTTGCTGTAAACGCAAGCATTTGCGTAAATTCAGTCGCGTTTATGCAATGAATATCAATTCAGCAACCTGTGCTGATGGCAAGAAAGCAACTTAAATCGATAAATTACAGGTACGGTTTGAGGAAATTTTAGACACAATAAAAACCATCTTAGCGATTTTCATTGCGTCTAAATACATTCAACCGCTGACGGAAACTACTAAATGTAGTTTTCTTGATGCACGCGAATAAATAACTCAGTACCAATTTTGGTGTAATCAATTTTATATTCTTTATTATTAAGTGCTTGCACAAATAATAAAGTTTTTGTCTCACCAAACACATCGCTACTACCAATATCGACTAAATCCATATACCTTTCTTTGGCTTCCACGCGATTGGCCGGAACTTCCTCGGTAAAAATTTTTACGCCGGTACGGGAGACGATGACCACCGGATCCGTTTCATTATTCACGATCACCAGATCCAGCTTTTTTTGCTTGTGAATAACCGTGTTACGTCCGCTCACCAGAAACGGTCTTTCGTATGTACTCATATTTTGGATTCACCATCGTTTGGCTTATGTATCACTGTATTATGATACAGGCAGAAAAATGTGTCTAGCGTCAGAATACCGCTGTCTGGTGGTGACGCCAAGTCTTTATTATTGCTTTGGGCTAGAACACAGCAAGTTTGTATTATTCATATAGATCAAACGGCTTTGATTCACCACTCGGCAAAAATGTGCAGGTGCCACAGGTAAACATTCGGCAGGTATAAATAATTCAGCATCAAGCAATTGCGAAAAATGCCGCATTCGATGTGCAAACATTGCAAGGACACCGTGGTAACGGCGCTCACCGACATGAAAGTCTGCGGTGTCCAAAATCATCTCGCTTGGGCAGGTTCCTGTTGGACAATTCTGCCGCAATGCGGCAATAAGTAATGGGCGTTGTTCAATCAATAATTTCACCGCCAACCTAAGCGGTAAATTTGCCAAAAAACTGGGGTAGTCGGTGACTTTAAAACTGACAAAGCTTAGCTCGCCCACACGGGTAAGCGTTGGTACGCTGGCAAAAGAAAACG
Organism: Rheinheimera sp.; assembly: GCA_037968955.1. GTDB lineage: Bacteria > Pseudomonadota > Gammaproteobacteria > Enterobacterales > Alteromonadaceae > Pararheinheimera. Next base: position 21,314 of record JBBKWN010000195.1, read on the forward strand.
CCTGCCAAGGCAAGAGCCAACTCCCGCGCCGGTGATGATAATAAACTCCTAGCGTATTTAACTCGACGACGTAATAGGGTTCGGTCATTTTGCTGTAACCGACAAAAATCGCCAGCACTAACAATAGAAACAACAACACCCAACCTTGCATCGATGTCAGTTGCGGTGCAATGGCCAGTAGCAATACCAACACTACGAACACCAGAGCCGAAGACAGCAATAAAGCGCCTCCACCTTGTCCAGTGCGGCTGCGATATAAATAACGCATCGATTTAACCTGCACCATTAAGATAATAAAGTGTAAAAATTGTCATTAAGATGGTCCAAACTACATAGAACCGAATCATCCGACAACGCTCACATGGTTTTTCTGCCATGATTTCCTCCAACGATACGACCAACGCCTTCAGCCATGCGACAACTTAAACATCCACTGAGGCGGCTTTTCCATACAATACCGTACTTTATTTATATCTGATATGAAACGGAGCCTCAGTGCCTGCGCAACCAACCCGCCTTATTCTGGTAATTTTAGCCGCATTGCTCGGATTTATCGCTTATGTCTGGCTTTCCAATAGCAACGACGCACCACAGATGCGTGGCGGTAACCAGCCCATTACTGTCAAAACAGCCACAATAACCAGTGCCACCTTAAAACGCGAAGTAAAAACGCTCGGCACGGCATTGGCTTATGATTCCGCCAAAATAGTCGCGGCCACCAGCGACTATTTAACATTATTGAATATCAATGAAGGTCAGCCAGTAAAAAAGGGCCAACTACTGGCACAACTGAATGATACGGAAGAAAAAGCCCGTGTAAATGAACTTAAAGCATTATTGAATGAGCAAAAACGCCAGCTGGCGCGGCTGACGAATCTCACCCGTACCCAAGCTAGCGCTATTTCATTGCAAGATGAACAACAAGCGAAGGTGAACGCAACCCAAGCGCAATTAGAAGCCCTGCTGGCTCGACTCAGTGAAATGCAGATTAAAGCCCCATTTGATGGTGTGCTCGGTTTACGACAAGTCAGTGAAGGTGCTTATGTCTCTACCGGTACGGTACTGACGACACTGGATGATATCTCGGTGATCCGAGTTGAGTTTAACGTCTCAGAACATTACATCGCCGATTTAAAATTGGCGATGTCACTGGCAATTACCAACGTGGCTTACGGCCAGACCAAATTTGTTGGCAAGATTAAAGCCTTGGATCCAAGACTAGACCCAGTCACCCGCTCAATTAAAGTGCATGGTACGGTCGATAATAGCGACCTAAGACTCAGACCTGGCATGTTACTGAATGTGACAGTGGAACTTGCCAATAATCAAGTATTACAGGTGCCGGAAAAAGCGATAGTGCCACTGCAAAACCGCCATTACGTGTTTGTTGTGGCCAAAGATAACAGTGTAAATCAAGTGGAAATCACTTTGGGCCAACGGATCCCTGGCAGTATCGAAGTGCTGTCTGGTTTGACCGAAGGTGACGAAGTTGTGGTCGAAGGGACGCAAAAATTGCGGACTGGGATGGTGATTACTCGAGTGGGGCAATAACGATGTGGCTTTCCGATGTTTCAGTCAAAAGGCCGGTATTTGCCACCGTGATCAACCTCGTGTTGGTAATTTTTGGGGTGGTCTGTTTTTCTATGTTACCGCTGCGCGAATTTCCAGATATCGACTCACCAGTGGTTTCGATCAGTACCGACTATCCGGGGGCGTCGGCAGAAATTGTCGAATCGAAAATTACCCAGCCGATTGAAGACATGATTAGCGGCGTTGAAGGTATTAAAAACATCAGCTCCAACAGTCGGGTTGGTCGCTCAAACGTCACCATTGAATTTAATATTAACCGGGATATTGACGCTGCAGCCAATGACGTACGCGAGCGAGTGTCGCGAGTGATGGACAATCTTCCTGATCAGGCGCGCTCGCCAGAAGTCTTTAAAGCCAATAGTGATGACGATACGATTGCGTGGTTTTTATTGTCTAGTGAGACGATGACGAACCTGCAACTCACCGATTACGCCGATCGTTTCATTACCGAACGGTTTTCTGTGGTGGATGGCGTGGCCCGTTTACAAATTGGTGGCGAACGTAAATATGCCATGCGGATGTGGCTCGACAAAGATGCGATGGCCTCTCGTGGTGTCACAGTACAGGACATTGAAAATGTCCTTCGCAACGAAAACGTTGAATTACCCGCCGGCAACGTCAAGTCAACTGAACGTGACTTTATTGTCCGGGTGGTTCGAACCTATAAAACTCAGGATGATTTTCGACGGTTAGTGATTAAAAAAGGCGATAACAATTACTTGGTGCGCTTAGGTGAAGTTGCCGAGGTGGTCTTAGCTTCTGAGAACGAAGAGAGCGAATTTCGCAGCGATGGTAAAAATGTGCTGGGCATTGGCATTATCAAACAATCCAAAGCCAATACATTGGATGTCGTGAGAAACGCCCGCGCTGAAGCGGAGCGGATCAAAGCGACATTACCTGCTGGCACCACCATTGTGAGCGGCTACGATTCCTCGGTGTTTATTGCAGAATCTATTCACGAAGTGTACAACACGCTTGGCATCGCACTGTTTTTGGTGGTGGTCGTTATTTTTGCCTTCCTTGGTAATTTACGCGCTACTTTTATTCCTGCGGTCACAGTGCCCGTGGCATTGATTAGTGCCATCACCGTACTCTATGCACTTGATTTTTCAATCAACTTACTGACATTACTCGCATTGGTACTGGCCATTGGCTTGGTCGTCGATGACTCGATTGTGGTGCTGGAAAATATTTACCGGCGGATTGAACATGGTGAACATCCGCTGCTGGCCTCCTACAACGGCAGCCGCGAAGTTGGTTTTGCGGTGGTCGCTACGACACTGGTACTGATCTCGGTATTTGTGCCGCTGGTGTTTATGCAAGGTGATCTTGGCAAGCTATTTACTGAATTTGCGCTAGCGGTCGCCGCGGCGGTGGCTTTTTCCTCCGTTGCTGCACTCACGTTAACACCGATGTTGTGCAGTAAGCTGCTCAAGCATGAAAAACGCGAAAGTAAATTCAGCGCCTTTTTACATCGTCGTTTTGCCATTATTGAAGCAGGTTATCTTGCACAGCTAAAACAAGTCACCACACAAAAGTGGCCGACCTTTGCCCTGCTCGCACTTTGTTTTATTGCCAGCGCCATGCTGGTAAAAATTATCCCGGCGGAATTGGCGCCACAAGAAGATCGCGGTACGTTTTTTGTCATGATGAGCCCGGTCGAAGGTGCCAGCTACGCCAGTAACAGCAGAAATATGAAACTGATTGAAGATATCCTGCTGCCCTACTACGAGAAAGGCGAATTAAACCGACTACTGATCCGGGTGCCTGGCTTTGGTAACTCAGGTGGTATTGCCATTGTCGGTAGCGAAAACTGGACCAATGGCGAACGCCGCACCGCTGAATTGATCCCCGAAATCAGCAGTAAAATTAACGAGCTAGCGGACGTTCGAGTTTTTATCAATCAGCGCAGCGGTTTAAGCGGCAGCCGCGGCGGTGGCGGTCGGCCAGTGCAATTTGTGATGCAAGGCAATACCTATGAAGAACTGGCGCAGTGGCGCGATATCGTTCTGGCAAAAGCGGCATTAAACCCCAAGTTGCTGATGCTCGATCACGATTACAAAGAAACGGTGCCACAAATATTGGTGGAAATTAATAGCGAACGGGCCGCAGATTTAGGTATTTCGGTCGGTGTCGTTGGCCGAGCCTTAGAAGCCATGCTCGGTGGTCGTCGGGTCACAACTTTCCTCGATCGCGGCAAAGAATATGACGTTATTCTAGAAGGGGCGGATGATGACTTTAGTAAACCAGAAAATATTTCTAACGTTTATGTCCGTTCAACAGCGACCAACCAACTGATCCCGTTAGATAACTTGGTGACTTTGCGTGAAGAGGCAACATCGTCGACGCTGAACCGCTACAACCGGATGCGCGCAATTACTATTTCCGCGAATTTGGCGCCAGGTTACAGCCTTGGTGAAGCGCTGGAGTTTTTTGAAAACACAGTCCGCAGCGAAATCACGGCCAATGTCGGAATTGAGTACAAAGGCGAATCGTTAATGTACAAAGATAGCGGTGAATCAACGGTCATTATTTTTGCGCTGGCGCTGATCATCACTTATCTGGTGCTGGCGGCACAATTTGAAAGCTTTATTCACCCGCTGATTATCATGCTGACGGTGCCGCTTGGACTGGCTGGTGCCTTGGGCGGTTTATACCTCGCCGATATGACACTTAATATCTACAGTCAAATAGGCCTCGTGATGATTATCGGATTGGTGGCAAAGAATGGCATTTTAATTGTTGAGTTTGCCAATCAGCTGCGCGACAGCGGCGTTGAGTTTGCGCAAGCAATCCATCAAGCGTCCGTGCAACGGTTGCGCCCCATCGCAATGACTGCTTTTACCACGGTGATGAGCAGTATTCCGTTGATTGTAACTTCAGGTCCGGGCTCGGAAAGCAGGATGGTGATAGGCATGGTTATTTGTGCCGGTGTCGCTTTTGCAACTTTGCTCACCTTGTATGTGGTGCCAGTGGCGTATATGACTTTAGCGCGACATACCCGCTCGCCAGAATCGATCAGTAAAGAGCTGGAAGTGTTACAGCAGGACAAAAACCAAAGCAGCCACTAACGGCGGTTTCAATCTTTTGTGCTACGTCATTTTGTGCCTCATCAAATGTGGCACTTTATGAAAAAGCCTATTAATCCAATGGCCTGACAGCTACATTATCGTCAGGCCATTTTTGTTTTGGCGACGTTTGGCATAAATTTGGATACAACCTAGACTTAACTGATGGACAAGGTAACAAGGAATGACACCGATGATTGCTGCGAAACGCAACAGCCAGAAATGGATTTTCTGGTTACTTTTGATGGTGAATGCCATCTATCTGGCATTGACGTTAAACTGGGAAGTGAACAATCAACAACAACACCATCGACTCCAAAACACCCTCTCGGCGTTACCCTTGTTGCTGCCGGCACAGCAATTAACACAACAACTGCAGGTCGAGCGTGCCATGCTCGCCGGATTTGCCACTCAGCAACTTCCGGTGCGACCGCCAATCGAGCAACAGCAGATGCAAACTGATGTTGCTTGGCGCAATCTAGAATTATTTATCAACGATCACCCCAACCTCGCGCAGAGTGAGGCAGATTACTTGTCGGCACTGCCTGAGCCGCAGGTATTATTTTCGCTAAGACAAAATATTGCAGCGCATAAACTCAGTAGCACCGAAGTGAAGCGGGCTTACAGCGCATTGCTGCGGCCGCTATTGGATTTAGCAGAGCATATCCAGCAACAAAATGAGCTGGCTGGCTTGGCAAAACCACTGTCGGCGATTGTGGCGTTGACCGAAGCTATTGAGCGCGCCGGACAAGAGCGTGCTTTATTGCATGTTGCGTTTGCGACCCACCAAATGTCGGCAAGCCGCTATCAAAGTTATGTCATTCTGGTCGGCGAGCAAAAAGACTATTTGCAGCGATTCTCACAATTAGTTTCACCCGATCTGCAACAGCAGTGGCTCAAGGTCCAATCTCAGTTCGAAGAGGGTACTTTTGTCCAATTGCGTGAGCAAGCTCTAGCACGACAATTTACTGGTGATGTCACACTGTGGTTTGCGCTCGCCAACGCGAGGATTGATCAAATTTATCAATTACGTTTTGAGATGTGTATGCAGTTATTGCAACAAGCAAAGTTCATGGACCAACAACTTAAAAACACCTTCCAGCAATTATTACTGCAACTACAATGGCTATTAATCATTTTTTTGCTATGTGCGTGGCGTTTATATCGTTTGCACTCCCATCGTTAACCTGTCTAAAAATAGCGTTGAATTTTACGGCTGTTTTAACCTACTAATCTCCTGCCGTCACGCTCGATTTTTTGTTAGACTGCCAGCCTTCCGGCAATGCAACGGCAGCGAAGTAGAGTCTGCGGTTGTTGATGCGTTTTCTGATTTTTCAGGGCTGAATGACAAGGTGTCTATCCAACCAATATTATCCTGTCGTAATTTAAGCTTTTTCTGGCGCCAGAATATGGGGTTGCGACATGTTGATTTTACTTTAGATCCCTCCGATCGACTGGGGATTATTGGCCCGAATGGCGCCGGAAAATCGACATTATTGAAACTATTGGCCGGCTTGTTACGCCCAGCCTCAGGTGAAATTTTACTATTTAACCAACCGCTCGCAACGTTCTCTTTATCACAACGAGCACGTAAGCTTGCGCTACTTGCACAAGATGCCGAGCTTATAACGCCAAGCACGGTATTTGAATTGGTTGAACTTGGTTTATTACCCCATAAAAAATTATGGCAAGGCACCAACCACCACGATAAAACCCGCATTGCCGCGGTATTAGCGCAGGTGGGTCTCACCGACAAAGCGCAGGTTGACGTGAGCAGTTTGTCCGGTGGCGAGCTACAACGCGCCCAATTTGCTCGCGTGCTGGTACAAGGTGCCGAGCTATTACTGCTGGATGAACCGACCAATCACCTCGATGTGCAATACCAACATCAGTTGTTGCAAAGTATTACCAGCGCCGATTTAGCACTGATTGCCAGTTTTCACGATCTAAATCTGGCCGCAAGTTATTGCAATCGTTTGTTATTGCTTAAACACGGCAATGTGGTCGCGAGTGGCAGCCCAGAGCAAGTATTGCAACCGCAGCTCATTGGCGAGGTATTTGGTCGGCACTGTATGGTTGATATCAATCCATTTGATGGCAAACCCAGAGTCACCTTCGCGCCTGGAGCTCTCAAATGAATCAGCTCCTAAGCTCAATTCGCTGGCTGTTATTGGCATTATTGCTGCTCTTCAGCGCTATTTGGTGCTTGAATATCGGCGCGGTCAGCCTCAACTGGTCGTTGTTGTGGCCCTGCTTAGTTTCGCAATGCGCTGCTGTGACCGAGCAACAAATTTTACTCGAGTTGCGTTTGCCACGCTTATTGCTAGGTCTAGTGGCGGGCGCTGGTTTGGCGCTTTCAGGTGCGTTACTGCAAAATTTAAGTCGAAATATGCTGGCAGATCCCTATCTATTTGGCGTTATTTCCGGCGCGGGTCTTGGCGCGACGTTAGCAACGCTATTTTTCCCACAATACGCTCTAGCATTGCCGCTGGCAGCATTTGCCGGCGCGGTACTAGCGATGGCGCTGGTACTCGGGTTCGCCGCCGTAGGAGGCTGGAGACGGCTTGATACGATAGTTTTGGCAGGGGTTGCCGTCAGCTTTTTATTAAGTGCAATCACATCGCTCTTGTTATACCAAAGTGACGCATTTGCCGCCAACCGAGTCATGTTCTGGTTAATGGGCAGCTTGGCAAGGGCCGATTATCAAGCCCTGGCGGTGATCACCCCATGCCTGCTCCTTTGTTTTGCCTTGGGCTGCTTGTTTCGCCGCCAGCTTGATGCACTGCAATGGTCGGATCAAACGGCCCAGAGTTTGGGCGTCGCGGTGTTACCTATCCGCTTGTTATTTTTACTACTAACGGCCGCTCTGACTGCCTGTATTGTGGCGTATTGTGGCGGTATTGGTTTTGTCGGATTGATGATCCCACATTTGGTAAGGCTGTTGTTGGGCGGTAACACCCTCGTTTTACTTAGTGGCAGCATGCTGGGCGGCAGTTTGTTTTTGATCTGGGTTGATGCCGCCGCCCGTAGCATAATGCCCGAGCAGGAAATCCCATTAGGGGTAATTACCGCCGGTATTGGCAGCCTATTTTTTCTATTATTACTGACTAAAAAAGGCCATCGTCCGCTGTAATTTATCGCCAAAAAAGGTTCTATATGACTGACAATAACACCACGACGCCATCTGACAACGCTAAGCCGACGGCAAGTCGACATCAACAACGCCAGCAAAAGTTAAAACAACAAGTCGATGAGCGTATCAACGCCGCAACCCTCGATAAAGGTTTATTACTGGTGATCACGGGGAATGGTAAGGGCAAGTCGACGGCTGGTTTTGGCATGGTCGCACGCAGTGTTGGCCATGGTAAAACGGCAGCAGTCGCGCAATTTATCAAGGGCAGTTGGGAATGCGGCGAGCGGAACTTACTGCAAAGTCATGGCGTTCCGTTTGCGGTGATGGCGACTGGTTTTACTTGGGAGACACAAAATCGCGAACTGGATCAAACGGCCGCTGAACATGTCTGGCAACAAGCAGAGCGTTATTTACAGGACCCCGCCATTCATTTGGTGCTGCTCGACGAGCTGACCTACATGCTCAGTTACAACTATATCGAACTGGAACGGGTGTTACAGGCACTGCAAAACCGCCCCCCGATGCAACATGTCGTGATCACCGGCCGCGCTTGCCATCGTGCCTTGCTTGACCTTGCCGACACCGTCAGCGAAGTACAATCGATTAAACATGCCTTTGATGCCGGCATCCGAGTACAACAGGGGATCGACTGGTGAACCAACGAGGTTATCTGGCATCGGTTTTATTAACCAACAGCTATCGGCGTGCGGCCAAGCTGCTGCTTCGCGTTGTGTTCGCTGGCGCCATTATCTGTGCGCCTTGGTCATCAGCGGTGGCACAGACCAAAGCCAATGCCAACCAACCAAAGCGGTTAGTGGTTTTGGCTCCCGATCTGGTCGAATTAATCTTTAGCCTTGGCGGCGGCGCAAACATTGTGGCCACCTCTGATTACGCCGACTATCCGCCAGCGGCGCGAGACATTCCAAGAGTGGGCAATTATGTCGCTATTCAATTAGAGAAGGTGGTCGCGCTACAACCAGATCTAGTTTTGGTGTGGGAAACAGGCACGCCGGCGGCAGATATTCTGAAAATGCAGCAGTTAGGGTTAACGGTGCTGTCTTTTCAAACAACGCAATTGGAAGACATTGCCAGTCAGCTGCGCCAATTAGGTGAAATAGTCCAGCAACAGGCCAAAGCTGAAGAGCTTGCAGTCGCCTTTTTGCGTCAGCTAGCGGCTTTGCGCCAACAATACCAATCGCAAAGCCCATTACCCGTATTTTACGAGTTATGGGATAACCCACTGTCGACCATTAGCCATACCGCCTGGCCGCAACAGCATTTAACGTTATGTGGTGCGAAAAATATTTTCGAAAATGCCAGCGCAGCCTATCCACAAGTGGGTCTGGAGCAGGTGCTTGCAGCCAATCCGGCGGTTATTATTCAACCAGTTTCAAAAAATGAACCACGGGCTTTGGTACAATGGCAACGCTGGCCTTTCCTGCATGCGAGCAAAAATAAGCAAATAATTCAACCCAATAGTGACTTATTACACCGCGCAACACTACGCACGCTCGATGGTGTGGCAACTCTTTGCCGCGAAATTGCAAAAAGCCGGCAATTTTATGCTCAAGTTTCGGCAGCTTCCGGCCGATAAGCTGGCTATAGTTCGAACCATCACTTTGCAACAAGGATCACTATGAACATTCAGCCAGCCAACTCCAGCACCACTGTTACAAAAACCACATCTGACAACAATCAAGTTGAAAAGAACAAAGACCAACCAACGGCAAGCGAGATGTCACGGGCGAACCGGCAAGAGCAGAATCAGGCGATCTTACAAAATCAACTCGAAATCAGCATGAAATCAGACAATAAGTCGATGAGTTTATTGTACAAAACGATCACCGAGTCCATTGAAAAACGGTTAACTCAAAATGAAGACGTGGCAACCACAACTGAAAATAAAGTTGTCGCCAATAAATATGGCCGCGATGAAGACACCTCTCCCCAAGCAACCGCTGATCGCATTGTGGCCTTTGCCACCAATTTTTACGGCAATTACCGCGAACAAAATAAAGATTTAACGGAACAAGACGCCATGGACGATTTTATGCGAAAAATTGGTGGTGGTATTGATCAGGGTTTTGCCGATGCGCGAGATATTCTCAAAGGTCTGCAGCAACTTGAAGGTAAAGTCGCCACTGACATTGACGAAACCTATCAGTTAATCCAACAAGGGTTACAAAGTTTCCGAGAAAAAACCTTAGCAGATAAAGCCACGGCATCGTCGTAGTTTGGGTCCGCATCGGTTGTGGATTGTTGGCTTGCTGATCCTATAAAATATCGATAGTTTCAGGTTGATGCGCTTGATGGGTCAATATCGAAGTATAAACAGCGCCAATAATAGCGCGGCATATTGCTGCGCCTTCTCAGTTAATCGCCGACTTGCCAGCGATAAACTGAGGCGAAGGGTTGCTATTTATATGACGGTCCGTAAAAAAGTAATTAACGGCAAACGTAGGTTGCTAATGCTTTTTGCACCGCCAGAATGCTACCGTCTTTGCTGAACGTTTTACTGATCGGTTGCTCGGTACTGCTTAGCCAAATTTTTAGATCGGACTCCAAATCAAAGTGCCCTTTGGTTTCGGCAGCAAATCGGACAATCGACCGATAAGGGATCGACATATACTCTTTTTTCGAGCCCGTCACACCCTGCTTATCAATCAAAATTAACCGCCGGTTGGTAAACACAATTAAATCTCGGATCAGCTTAAAAACCTGCTCTGGCTTTTCGCCTTCCGCCATTATGCTGCTCAATTCTTTTTCGACATCAGCCACATCAACTTCACCAGCGTTCCCTAACAATCCACTGAGCAATCCCATGTTCACTCCTTCCTTCCCAAGCTAAAAAACCAGCTTAACGTGCCGTCCTCTTCGCTTCAATAGGGTAAATGTTGGCCATCCCAATTAAGTAATGCGCCATGATCAGAGCTTTGCAGATTTTCAATCACCTGCCACAGCCTCGCCGCGGTATTACTTGCGCTTTGCAACTGCCCTGGGGCAACATTTTTGATAAAGGGTGCAGCCAGGGGTGTATCGGTGGTTCCGGGATGGATGGTTGCCAACAAAGTTGGTTTTTTTAGCCGCTGCAATTCAATTGCTGCAGTTTTAACCGCCATGTTGAGTGCCGCCTTCGCCGCGCGATAGCTATACCACCCCCCCAGCTGATTGTCGGTGATACTGCCAACTTTTGCGCTTAACACCAATACCTGACAGCGATGCTGTAACAGGTACGGCCAAATGCCCTTGAGATGAAACATCGGTACTAAATAATTCACCCACCAGCTGTGCTGCGCAGCATTGAGATCTAATTGCCGAATTGACTTTTCCACGGCGACATTTTGCTGTTGTAGCAAACCATGGCAAATAAAAATATGATGCGGTTGCTCATCCTGACAAATTTCCAAGATGGCGACGTCTAACGCTGTCATATTGTCTGGCTGATAATCAAGTTGCCGCCAGACAATTTCCTCCGTTAGTGACTCTGGTCTAGTTTGCCGGCTCACGCCAACCGCTCGCCATCCCTTCGAAACAGCCTGTTGCAATAGTGCCAGACCAATAGCACTGCTCGCGCCAAACACCAGCAAACAACGGTTCAACGCTGCGCTCCCAATTGCTTGGGCATATGCAGCAATTTTTCAGCTGCACTAGCGCCCGCCAGCCAAGCATTTTCCACCCGGCCGCCCAACACCCAGTCCCCCGCCACTGCCAACTGCATTTTGGCATCCACTAACACGCCACAAGGCGTCAACGCCTGATTGTAACTGGCATACAACCAGCGGTGGCATAATGCTGCCGCAACATCGACAGTGCGGCCTAATACTTTGCAAAGCTCAGCCGCCGCCAGCTCTGCTATTTGCTCGGCACTGGTTTCTAAATGTTGTGCACTAAAATCAGCGGTGAAATGCAGCACCCATTGCTCAGGAGCGTCCACCACGTCACGCAGGCGAGCACTTTGACGGCCAGGCTTTGTTGACTGCCGGGCTATCCAACCGACCGCACTATCTTTGACAAAAATTGCCTCCATCGTCCCCCCTGTCGGAGTGGCAAGTTCGAGCATCACCGCCCAACAAGGTAGCAAAGCATCAGCGGGAATTTGCGATAAAATAGGCGCTCCGTGCAGTAGCTGACGGCTTTGTTGTGGTGGAATGGTCAGCAATAGCGCATCAAAACCACCAAAACACTCACCCTGCTCAGAGCATAGTTGCCATTGCCCTTGCGACTGACTGCTGACATTGCTGGTGACAAAACTTAGCTCATTGATTTTGCATTGATAATGACAATCAACATCAGCAAAGACCGGTGTTAACATCTGGTGCATAGTGCTGGTGCCGATATAGCGGATCTGTTGATCGTCTGAGCGTGATAACAAACCATTGTCGAACAACCAAGGCTGCATTGGCCAGATTTGGACCAGTCCCTGGCTGCGCCACAAGTCAACTTGTTGCACAAAGTCGGTTTGGCGGGCGGTAAAATACTGCGCGCCTAAATCAAGGCTGCCGGCCAGTGCGCGCTTGCTGCTCATCCGCCCACCAGGGCCCCGCGACTTCTCAAACACACTGATCTGGCAACCGTGCTGTTTAAGCACTGTCACGGCAGCTGCGGCACTGACACCGGCTCCTATAATGGCAATATTCACCTGAACTCCTGTTGCGATAGACGCCAGTTGCTGGCCTTGCGGCTTAAATAACAGCAAACCGCAGCATGAACCAATTTCATCTACTTAATGTATTAGACTACGTTGACCTGAAGTTCATAGATCAAACATAAAATATGTGGAGTGTGAGATGAACAAACAAATTGCCACTGTCGCCGGGGGCTGTTTTTGGTGCCTTGAAGCGGCTTTTAATCAACTTGCTGGTGTCATCACTGCCACCAGCGGCTACATGGGCGGCCACACCGAAAATCCAAATTACCGCGACATCTGTACTGGAGAAACCGGGCATGCCGAGGTGGTACAAATAGAATTCGACGCCGATGTCATTCGCTACCAGCAATTGCTGGAAATTTTATTTTTTTTACATGATCCAACCACGCTCAATCGTCAGGGCAACGATATCGGTACCCAATACCGTTCGGCAGTGTTTGTGCATGATCAACAACAGCAGTCACAGGTGACACAGTTCATTGGCGAATTGGAACAGCAACAAGTTTTTTCAGCGCCGATCGTAACCGCCATTGAAGCGGTCAGCACCTTCTTTCCAGCAGAGCATTATCATCAAGGCTACGCTTACCAAAACCCGGAGCAGCCTTATTGCCAGTTCTTGGTGTTACCAAAATTGGCTAAATTTCGGCAGCAATTTGCAGCCCTACAAAAAGTTCGTTAGCAGCAACAAAAAAGCCGCGACCCGTCGCGGCTTCACAAAAGCACATCAAACACGTGGCAGGGCTTTTAACACAACACTTGTGTCAAAATGCCAGTACCTGCACCGACAAGCCAAATTCCACACCCGCGGTGCGATACCCTAAATTGGTTTGATATTCCTTATCAAACAGGTTGTCGATTTTCGCTCTAAACTTAATCTCCGGCTGCCACTGATAGGCCAAGCCGAGGTTCCAAATCAAGTAACTGCCCAATTCCGGCTGTAATTTACCGTCCCAAGTTTTGCCAGAAAAAGAACGGCTTTGGTACAACGCGTGACTGCTAAAGGTCCAGTCCTGCCATTGTTTGCTATTGTTCCAACTCACTTTATGGGAGGGGCGTTTTACCAGCTTTAAACCGGTTTTTTCATCTTTGCCATTAAGATAACCATAACTAACACTCTGCTCAGTTCCCAAAACATCGAAACCTGCCGTGAGTTCCCCCCCTTCAACCGTGGCTAGCAACACATTTTTCGCGGTTTGACCCCCGATGATCAAGTTGGTTAGGTTTCGGTCAAATAGCACGACATCAAGCTGTAGTTGTCGCCCTTGATAAGCCAAGCCAAGTTCGCGTGAGCGCGACTCTTCTGGTTTTAATAAAGGATTGCCAAAATTTGGCCAGTATAAATCATTAAAAGTCGGCACTTTAAACGCGGTACCCTGACTTAAACGCCCGGTTAATTGTGGTGTGAAACGATATCCACCGCTGAGCTGGTAAGTATTTTTACTGCCATAAGCGGTCACGTTATCGTACCGACCTGTGACATCAAATAACCATTGTTCACCTTGAAAACCAACACCGCTAAAGACACTCTGATTGGTTCTTTTATCTTCGGAATAGTTAGGTGAGTTTTTTGCGACCTGCTCTTGGTACCAGTTACTGCCGGCGATCAAATTCCACTTTTCCGTCAGTGCTGCCGTTGCTTGATAACTTGCTTCATCACGTTTGGTTTCAAATAATGAGTCGGCGACCTTCAAGCCATAGGTTGTGTCACTGTCAACGCTGTGGGATATTTTTAGTTGGTGGTTCACGAATTCCTGTTGTAGGCTCCAATCAAGCTGATGTGAATCCTGCTGCGTATTGGCTTTGTCACCACCAAAACTGCTATCAAACTCGTAATACCCATCATTAAGCTGCGACTGCCACTGCCACAACCCGAATATCGACTGATAATCAGCGCCAACTTTTAAGTAACTTTGCTGATAACCGTCATCATCCGGATCAGCATTCAATTTGGCAGAAAAGCCTTCGGCTCGTGCCGTGCCGACAGTACCAAAAATGCTGAGGTTATCTTGCACTTTGCGACTGCCGGATAAACTTGCTTCGGCCTGACCAAAACTGCCGATATTGGCATTAAACTCCACTTTCTGAGCGTGGCGAGTGGTAATTGCAATCACCCCACCTAAGGCGTCAGAACCATACCAAGCTGCTTTTGGACCGCGGATCACTTCAATTTTGTCCACCAGCTCCAACGGCACCATTGCCAAGGCTTGGTAGCCTAAAGTTGCCGAACCTATCCGCACGCCGTCAAGCAGAATTAAGGTGTGACCACTACTTCCCCCACGAATAAACACACTGCTGTTCTGGCCACGGCCGCCGTCACGGGCAACACTGACCCCAGCAACTTGCTGCAGTAACGCGGGTAAATCACGAACTTGCCGTTGGTCTATCTCGGCTCTGTCAATCACCGTCACGCTGGTCAAAGACGCCGAAACGGCTCGTGACTGGCGATTGGCGTACACACTGACGTGCTCGATGGCATCAAGGACAGATAATTTGTCGGTTGGTGCTGAAACCACCGCTGCGGTGGCATAACTAAAGGTACTGAACACGGCTGCGCTCAGCATTGAGAACTTCAACATAATAACTCCATGGCGCACGCCCACCGCGTGCAGTTGAGTGAAAGAACTTCTCAGGCCGGTCTCCGGGCTGCACTGTCAGATCTTTGCGATCTAACTGAAATCTCACCTTCCCATCCTAAGACAGTGGCTTGATGATCTCAGCCGTGAACTTCACGACAAGTGTTACCGTTGCGGGGGCAGCTCTGGCTTTAAACCAGATTCCCGTTTCACTGTTGGTCACGCTCAACCTGATAGTCGATGGTGAAAACAGCACCTGAAAAAATGCGGCCTCAGTGTAGCGGCCGCTGCTTGAAAGTCAATAGAAAGCTAGATGGCTACTATAACGAGCATTAAATCACATGGCGCGGTCCGCGCACTTAGTCGCCAACGCACAGCAGTTTATTCACGAAAGTTTTGATATTGAAATGGTTGGCCCAATTCAGCCTGGCGAATTAACGCGATAGCTTCTTGTAAATCATCACGTTTTTTTCCGCTCACTCGGACTTCATCCCCTTGAATGGCGGCTTGTACTTTGCATTTGCTTTCTTTAATCAGTTTCACTATTTTGCGAGCCATGTCCGCCTCAATCCCCTGTTGCAGGGTCAGCAGCTGGCTATATGTTTTCCCGGAATGCACCACACTTTCTTCTTTAAACGAGCCCACTTCAAGACCACGTTTTACCGCTTTACTAAGGAAAATTTCCAGCATCTGCTGTAACTGAAACTCCGCTTCGGCTTTCATACTAATTTGTTTATCTTTGATTTCAAAATGGGCATCAACCCCACGAAAATCAAAGCGAGTGGTCAATTCACGGTTTGAATTATCCACCGCGTTGAGCACTTCTTGCTGGTCGACTTTAGAAACGATATCAAATGAAGGCATTATTGCTCTCCTGCAGAGATTAAAATGGGGCTACTGGACCGAATGAGATGGGCTGGATTATACCGAAAATGGCCGTATAATCCGAGCCTGACAACTGATCACAAACGAATTTTTTCTGATTAATTGCTTTGGTCAGGATCTGTGTAGACAAAAAGGACAAGTAATGAGAGCAACCCAACAGGCTTTTCGCTGGCTGCTGGTATCTGCGCTACTGATTTGTAGCTACGGATTTTTAAAGGATGTCAGTGGTTTACCTTCAACCTGGCTGCCGAATGACAAAATAATGCATCTGCTAATTTTTTTGATGCTGACGACGTTATGGCAGCTCAGTTTCAACGGAAAAACGATGCTTGGCGCAGCGTTATTCACTATCTATGGTGGCGGGATTGAATTGATGCAACATTACTTCACCGTCCGCACGGGTGACTGGTGGGACTGGCTCGCCGATATTTGCGGCATTGTGCTCGCGTTGTGGTGTTGGAAGTTTCTACCAGATCGTTACAAACCGTCACCAAAAAACGCAGAGATTTGCTAATGCAACAAGTCTGCTCGGTGAGGGATAACCCCCAGCCAAACCAAGCGCCTTGGTTGGTGGTCGGCCGTGGTGCCATCGGTTTACTCGCTGCAAGTTATTGGGCGCTAGCCCAGCAACCGGTGCAATTGTGGTTGCGACAACCGCAACCAATCAATTTTCGATTTAGTGTGGGTGGTCGCGACTATCCGCTGCAAATTTCCTCCGCCACAGCAGGCTCTTTTAACAAAGTACTAATCCCGGTCAAAGCCTTTGATACTGTTGCGGCGGTGATCGAGTTACTGCCGCATTTAAGCCCGACAGCACAACTGGTTTTGTGTCACAACGGCATGGGCACCATTGACGATGTCCGGGCGCTCCTCGCTCCCGAACAAGGTTTATGGTTTGCAAGTACTACCCAGGGGGCATATAAACCGTCTTTGCAGCAAGTACGACATACTGGATTTGGAGAAACGATGCTCGGCGCTTGTAACGAAGCGGCAAAATGCAGTGGCGCAACGATTGCACAGGAGTTAACAATCGCCTTGGGGCCGCTCCAACAAGTGGCAGACATTACCCCTTATTTATGGCAAAAATTGGCCATCAATTGTGTGATCAATCCACTGACCGCGTTGTTGCAGCTAAAAAACGGTGCCCTATTAAAGCCAGAATATCAACCTCAGATCCAACAGTTACTGACGGAATTTGTCAGCATCGCCAATGCTTGTGGCCAACAGTTTACGGTCAGTCAACTACAACAGTTATTGCTGCGGGTACAACAGACTACCGCCGATAATTATTCATCGATGCAGCAGGATGTCGCCAATAATCGCCGTACTGAACTGACGGCTATTACTGGATTTCTACTGCAGCAAGCGACCCGACTTAAGATTGCAGCACCGGCGCAGCAGGCGCTCTATCAACAGTTACGCGCAGTGCTGCAGCCTTGGCAATATTAAATTTCCGTTAACACACTCATCAGCAACAAAACGACTCTTTATAAAACATAATTT
>JBBKWN010000196.1:0-10665 GCA_037968955.1 Rheinheimera sp.
TCATCAATTAGTTGAAAACGGACAAATCTGCCAAGATTTGTCCGTTTTTTATTGGTAAAGCTCGGAATCAGCCATTATGCTGTCGGTGCGAACATCATTACTGCTTACTTATTTTGTAACATATTGAAATAAAATAATAAATTTTAATGTTGAGCCCTTTTTTATTTGCTGTAAATTTAGACGGTACTTCAATTTGATATCTTCGCTAACAAGTGCAAATATTCGCTCCAGAGCTTAATTTAGCTAGCACTTTGGTCGTATACTTTGTTCTGTTGTGGGAAGAAAAGTAGCAAAAATAATGCATTGCCGTGCAAACTATCCGTTAGCCCTCAATTTCGCCTATTACGACCAAAGTAGGCTTGACTACTCTGATGAGCACGCTTGTTACTACAAATTTCTTGTCTGATGACAGACATTGTGTAAAGATCCGAACCTTACAACGATTGGATCATTCCCCAGCTACTCGAGGTTTTGTATGCGTATTATTTTGTTGGGTGCCCCTGGTGCCGGTAAGGGAACTCAGGCACAGTTTCTGATGAGTAAGTTTGGCATCCCGCAAATTTCAACCGGTGACATGTTGCGTGCTGCGATTAAAGAAGGCACGCCATTGGGTCTGGCGGCAAAACAGGTGATGGATGCGGGTCAGCTGGTGTCTGATGACCTGATTATTGGTCTGGTAAAAGAGCGTATTGCAAAAGCTGATTGTGCCAATGGCTTTTTGCTCGACGGTTTCCCACGCACAATTCCACAAGCAGATGCGATGAAAGATAACGGTGTCGTGGTCGATTTTGTGATTGAATTTGACGTGCCGGACGATGTGATCGTAGAGCGGATGAGTGGTCGTCGGGTACATCCTGCTTCTGGCCGTGTTTACCACATCAGCTATAACCCACCAAAAGTGGCCGGTATTGATGACCAAACCGGTGAAGAATTAGTGATCCGCGAAGATGATAAAGAACAAACGGTGCGTAAACGTTTAGGGATTTATCATGAACAAACTGAACTGCTGATCGGTTATTACCGGAAGCAAGCAGAGCAGGGGCTAACTAAATACCATCATATTGACGGTACACAGCCGGTTGATAGTGTGAGTGCACAATTACTGACGTTACTGGCTTAAAATATTTTTCCAGTGTCCGTGGTTGTCAGAGCACCACAAATCAGCAAAACCCACCTCAAGGTGGGTTTTTTTATGCTCCTCTGCCGTGATCTGTCATCGAACTGACCATACCGAGTAAATAAAATAAAGCCGCAGTTTTGACTGCAACCGACAGATGGCAACCGTCATTTTTTCCGCAAACGCATGTAAAACAACATGCTAAACTTCAACAGCCTTCGTTTTTTGGGTTCCTTTTTATGGCCACTACTTTAAGTCTGCCGCTGCAGCAATATGCGGTGGTGTTGGTGAATCTGGGCACTCCAGATGAACCGACAGTGCCTGCAATTTAGCGCTACCTAAAACAATTCTTATCCGATAAACGCGTCGTCGATTATCCGGCTATTTAATGGCAATGCATTTTACGTTGGATCAATCTGCCCTTTCGCGGCCGACGCGTGGCGAAGTTATATCAATCGATTTGGTGGATTACCGGTGCAGGTCCGATATGCCATGACCTAAGGTTATCCGTCGATTGCTTCGGTACTGAATGAGCTTAGAGCAACCGATGTTGAACGTTTTGTCGTGTTACCCCTTTATCCACAATTCTCAGCGACTACGACCGCAGCCATTTCCGACCAGCTAGCCAGCTATTTGCTGCAACAGCGAGATTTACCAGCAATCCGCATGCAAAAGCATTATCACCATCTACCAGCCTATCGTTCTGCTTTGGCTGGCTAGTCCGTACACATTGGACTCAACATGGCTAAGCAGATACTTTATTGTTGTCGTTTCATGGTATCCCAGAGCGTTTTGTCAGGCTGGGCGAACCTTACGAGCAACACTGCCGCGAAATGGCTGCCAATTTAGCAACTGACTTAGGCTTGTCGAGTGAACAGGTCTTGATCAGTTTTTAATCCAGAGTGGGTAAAGAACAATGGTTGCAGCCATACACCGATCAACTGCTGGAAAAATTATCCAGTCAGGGGATAAAAAAGCTGCAGGTGCTCTGCCCAGCATTTTCGGCAGCTTGCCTAGAAACACTAGAAGAAATTGCGGTAGAAAACTGCGAAGTTTTCCTGCATGCTGGTGGTGAAGACTATCAATATATCAAGGCATTAAATGATTCGCCTTGTCATATCCAATTATTTCAGGCAGCTGGCGCTGCAGCAACTACAAGGCTGGTAAGTATGATATTAACAGTAGTTCCCTACTATGCAGCGGCATTGGCGTTGATGTACGTCGGATTAGCCGGTTTAGTGATCCGGCAACGTTTTAAAAGCCGGATTGGTCTGGGCGATGGCCAACAACCCGATTTAGTCAAAGCGGTGCGGATCCATGGCAATTTTGCCGAATATGTCCCGTTACTACTGATTTTATTACTATTGCTGGAAATTCAGGGCGCAGCTTTATGGCAGTTACATGTGATTGGTGGTTTAACATTGCTCGGACGGGTCAGTCACGCTATCGGTTTAAGTAAAAGTAGTGGTACCTCGTTGCCGCGAATGATTGGCATGATGTCGACCTTTATCGCATTATTAAGCGCTGCGGCGTTGTTGCTGTGGCGTTAAGTTAAGCCGATGACAGGCCAAGAGCATAGCCAGCCGGTATTACTGCTTCACAGCTCACTGAGTAGCCATAAACAATGGTTGCCTTTGACGAGATTATTCAGCGCGGATTATCAGCCACTGCTGCCAGATCTCATTGGTTATGGCCGCCATCAGGCAGCTGAGTTTCGCCACCCTATAGCACATTGTTTGGCCGCTGAAGCAGAGGCGCTATTCACACAAATACCGGCAGCGTCACTACAACAACCGATGTTGGTCATTGGTCACTCCTTTGGTGGCGCTGTTGCGCTTCATTTAGCGCGTACGAAGAAAATACAACTTAAAGCATTGGTGCTCTACGAGCCGGTAGCTTTTCATTTATTAGAAAATTCAGTCATGCCGGAAGCGATGGCACTGACCACTGAAGTGGTTAAGTTGTCGGAGGCAATGCCACAGCTTGCTCCTGCTGATGCGGCGCGTTTATTTGTCGATTATTGGCAACAACAAGACTATTTTCAGCAATTACCTGCCCGTATGCAGCAGCAAATGGCCAATCAGGTGTGGAAAGTACCAGAAGATTTTCATGCATTAATGAGCGAACCAGCCACGCTTGCCGACTACCAGCAGATCACGTGCCCGATATTGTTGTTACGAGGGAAACAAAGTCGCCGCTCAGCGTTATTGATTGCTGAAATGCTACAACAGGTTTGGCCACAGGCCAGCACAGTGACGCTGCCAGCCGGTCATATGGGACCAGTGACAGCGCCAGATTTAGTCAACGCCCACATAATGGCTTTTATTCAGGCGTTAGATTGAGTTAGTTGTTGCTGGCAGCACTGAGTAATGGGCTGTCGTTATTGGCCGCATTTTGCTGGTTTAGCAACGTGGTCGGTTGACCCTGAGCAATATGAACGCGGCGTGGTTTTAGCGCTTCCGGCACTTCCCGAACGAGCTCAATGTGTAATAAACCGCTGTGCACATTGGCACCGGTTATTTTGATGTAGTCGGAAAGTTGGAACTTGCGTTCAAAATTGCGTTCAGCAATCCCCTGGTGCAAAAAACGCCGCTCTTCGGTTTTATCCGATTTTTGCCCTCTTACCACCAACTTGTTGTGTTCGGTTTCAATTGATAATTCGTCTTGGTCAAAACCGGCAACTGCCATGGTAATGCGATATTGGTCCTCACCGGTCACTTCGATGTTATACGGTGGATAAGCCGGCTGTTTTTCATTGCGAGCCGCGGCATCCATCAAACCGGCCAAATGATCAAATCCAATGAATGAACGGTAAAATGGAGTGAAGTCTAATGTGGTCATCGCCAATTCCTTATTCAGTAAGCAAACTAGTTAAGTATTTGATTAAAAAGGACTCTCCAATATTGGACTCGTCCAAATTCAGGATCCTGTTTCGGCATCCTACTTACTTAAATAAGGTCGGCGACTGCAGTTTCAATAGCCGTTTTAAGATTTTTTCGCGTTGACGGTTTTTAGTGCCGCCAGTGCCGCTGCATAGTCAGGCTCCTGGCTCAGACTAGGGACTAATTGTTGATACATCAGTTTACCGCTGGCATCAATAATCATAACTGCACGGCTTAGAATCCCCATATCTTTAATTCTTAAGCCGTAATTGCTGCCAAAATCTCCCCAGACCGCATCGGACAATACCAGCAATTTATCGACTTTTTCTTGCACGCAAAAACGTTTTTGAGCAAAAGGTAAATCCGCCGAAATCGTCATAATGACGACATCTGCGGGTAATGTTGCCACTTCTTGATTGAATTTTTTCGTCTGAATCGAGCACACCCCAGTATCTAAACTAGGAACTATGCTAAGCAGTACTGTTTTTCCGCTAAAATCACTTAATTTGACGGCTTTAAATGCCTGATCGACGACTTTAAAATCCGGAGCTTGTTGCTGCAGTATGGCCGGTTGTCCTTGTAATTCAACTTGGCGATCGCCGGCTTTAATGTCTGATAGGCGGGTTGGCAAAGTTGCCGTCAAATCAACTGCAACAGCATTGAGGCTGAGCACTGCGAGATAAACCGGCGCTAAACGGCATAACATTTTTTTCATGGGAGATCTCCTTTAGGTATAGGTCCGGCGGACCTCGGAATTTAATCAGTAATTCAAGCTGTTAAGGTACAGAGTGATTGCACGAGTGCGCGCTGTTTTTTATTCGCACAATCCACAGTTCAGCGCTACACTGAAAACTAACAATACGTGAATCAGGTGTCTAATGGTAGCTGCGGTTTTGATATGTGATGACTCAAATTTGGCACGTAAGCAGATGGCTCGTAGTCTGCCGGCCGATTGGCAAGAAAAAATCTCATTTGCTGGTCACGGTCAGGAAGCTCTTGAAGTTTTGAAACGCCAGCCAATCGATCTGCTATTTCTTGATTTAAATATGCCGATCCTTGATGGCTATGAAGTGTTACAAGCCATTTCGCAACAAAAAATCCCTGTGAAGGTCGTGGTCGTTTCCGGTGATATTCAGCCGGAAGCTCGCGAGCGGGTGTTAAGTTACGGTGCGTTGGATTTTATTCGTAAGCCGGTGGCAGCGGAAAAGCTGACCGAAGTACTGCAACAGTTTTTGTCAAAACATACGGCAGAAGACAGTAAACAAGTCATTGATCGTGCCATGAATGCCAGTCAACTCGGCGGTGATTTTGCACTAGACCCAATACTACGTGATGTATTTCAGGAATTAACGAACGTCGCGATGGGGCAGGCCGGTGATTTACTCGCTCGGTTATTAAAAGTATTCGTAAAACTACCCATCCCAAACGTCAATGTCATTGAGGTTAGTGAACTGCATATGGCGATTGCTTCGGTCGAGCAAAAGCAAACCACGTCTGCCGTGTGTCAGGGATTTATTGGCGGTGGTATTTCTGGCGAAGCCTTGTTAATTCTGAATGACTCAAGCTTTGTCGATATTGCCAAGCTGCTTAACTACACTGGAAAGCTAACCACCAAGACCGAGCTTGAACTGTTAATGGACATCGGCAATATTCTGATTGGCGCCGTGCTTAAAGGGCTTGCTGAACAAATTGATATGAACTTTAGCCAAGGGCATCCGGTTGTGTTGGGGCAACATGCGCCGATCAGCGAAATGATCAAAGCCAACGCTAAACGCTGGAAACGCACATTGGCCATCGAAATTAGCTATGGCATTGAAAATTATAATATTAATTGCGATTTGTTATTGCTGTTTACCGAGGACAGTATTAAAACCATGAATTATAAAGTCGCCTTTCTATTAGAAGAGTAGTTATGTCACAAATGAATTCAGACGTATCAGAAGTACACTGGTTGCTGGACATGTTCCAGACTGTTGACGTGGGCTTGGTGGTTTTGACCATCGACTACAAAATACAAGTCTGGAATGGGTTTATGGAGAATCACAGTGGTCTGACACCACGTCAGGTGCGCGATCGGCATCTATTTGATTTATTTTCGGAAATAGATGAAGACTGGCTGCGACGGAAGTGTGATCCGGTGATCTTGCTTAAAAATAAAGCGTTTACCATTTGGGAGCAACGGCCTTATATCTTTAAGTTTCGCAATTACCGGCCTATTACCGGTTCAGCTGATTATATGTATCAAAACAGTACCATTTTTCCGATCACCGATGTCCGTGGTGCTGTCACGCATTTATGTATGATTATTTATGATGTTACCGATGTTGCGACGAGCCGGCTGGAACTGGAATCGATGAATGGCCAACTGCGGCAGTTATCGAAAACTGATTTCCTCACTGAATTGAACAACCGTGGCCATTGGGAAGATTCATTAATCAATGAGTTTAAGCGTCTAAAACGCAGTGGCCACCAAAGTACATTGCTGATGTGTGATATCGACCATTTCAAGCGCGTGAACGATACCTTTGGACATGCCGCTGGTGATGCGGTGATTAAAGAAGTTGCCAAGGCGGTGAAAAAAAATCTACGCGAAACCGACGTTGCTGGTCGTTATGGCGGTGAAGAGTTTGCAGTACTGTTGGTGGATACGACGGAAGATCAGGCGTTATTTTTTGCCGAACGTTTACGAAAAACGGTCGAAAATTTGGCGATCGAATATAACCAGCAAATGTTGCGAGTGACCGTCAGTGTCGGTATCGCTGAGTATCATAATACGATGCTTGAGCACCGGCATTGGATTGAAGCTTCAGATAAAGCGCTATACACGTCCAAGGCCAATGGTCGAAATCAGGTCACATTGTGTCAGAGTGCCGAGCAAGTTGCGGCTGATTAAGGTGTGTGTGATCTGCTATCTGCCACTTTTGCGCGTTAACTAACACATGCAGAGAGTAGAATTCTGCATGTGTTTATTTGGAAACACGATATAGGTCGGTGGTGCATTGTTATTCAGGAACCATCAACAATTGTTGTACTGTGTGGTCTTCGTTCAGCTGTTCAAGTCGCACAGTGAACCCCCAAAGCCGGTGTAAGTGTTTGAGTACTTGATGATAACTGTCGGCCAGAGGCACTCGCTTATTTGGTACAAATCTGAGCGTTAGCGAACGATCACCACTGACATCAACATTCCACACCTGAATATTCGGTTCAATATTGCTAAGGTTATATTGCGCCGACAACATTGTCCGGATCTGTTGGTAACCTTCATTATTGTGGATCGCCGCAACCTCCAGTGCATTTTCCCGATCATCATCGACAATCGCAAACAGATGAAAATCTCGAATAATTTTCGGTGACAAATACTGACTGATAAAACTTTCGTCTTTAAAGTTCTGCATCGCAAAATGTACGGTTTCGACCCAGTCGCTGCCAGCAATATCCGGAAACCACAATTTATCTTCGGCAGTGGGCTGTTCACAGATGCGGCGAATGTCACAAAACATGGCAAACCCAAGGGCATATGGGTTAATGCCGGAATAGTGTTTGGAATTGTACGGTGGCTGAAACACCACATTGGTGTGGTTGTGTAGCACTTCTAACATAAATTTGTCGCTGACCAGACCTTCGCCGTAAAGATGCTGCAAAATGGTGTAATGCCAAAATGTTGCCCAGCCTTCATTCATCACTTGTGTTTGTTTTTGCGGATAAAAATATTGTGAAATTTTTCGCACTATCCTGACAATTTCTCGCTGCCAGGGCTTCAGTAACGGCGCATTTTTTTCAATAAAATACAAAATGTTTTCTTGTGGCTCCGCCGGAAAATGACGCTCCTCGGCAATCGTCTGTTGCTCTTTGTTTGGAATGGTTTTCCACAGCTGATTGACCTGAGATTGCAAGTAACTTTCCCGATCCTTTTGCCGGCGCTGTTCTTCATCCATCGAGATTTTTTGTGGTCTTTTGTAGCGGTCCACCCCGTAGTTCATCAGCGCATGGCACGAATCGAGGATATCTTCCACTTCGTTCAGGCCGTATTTTTCCTCGCAGTCGCTGATATATTTTTTGGCAAAAACTAAATAGTCGATGATGGATGAGGCATCAGTCCAAGTTTTAAATAAATAATTGTTTTTAAAAAAAGAATTATGGCCATAACAAGCGTGGGCCATCACCAACGCTTGCATGGTGATGGTATTTTCTTCCATCAGATAAGCAATACAAGGGTTGGAATTGATGACAATTTCGTAGGCTAGGCCCATAAAACCACGTTTGTAGTTTTGTTCGGTCTGAATAAATTTTTTGCCATAAGACCAGTGGTGATAGCCCAGCGGCATCCCGACGCTTGAATAAGCGTCCATCATTTGTTCTGCAGTGATAATTTCAATCTGATTCGGGTAATAGTCCAGTTGATAGAATTTTGCGACCCGTTCAATTTCCGCCTGATATTGGTTCAATAGGGCGAAACTCCAGTCAGGACCGTCTGGTAGTGGCGTGCCCGTGGGAGGTGATACTGCGTTGTGTTTGGCGCTCATCCTGCACTCCTTGATAATATTAAGCAGCTTGCTTTTTGAACAAGGTTCGAAACACCGGGTAGATATCATTGACCTCGCGGATCGGTTGGATCGCGAAATTATCGAAGTTGGCTAATAGCTTCTCGTATTCTTGCCATAGACTTTGATGGGGCCGTTGGGTAATTTCAATATAGGCGTAATAACGCACCAACGGCAGCAGCTGCTCAGTTAACAGTGCGGCGCAAGGTGCACTGTCATCGGCCCAATTGTCGCCATCTGAGGCTTGTGCAGCATAGATATTCCACTGCGCGGGGTCGTAACGTTCTTTGATAATCTCCGCCATCAGCTTCAATGCGCTGGAAACAATGGTGCCCCCCGTTTCCTGTGAGTAGAAAAACTCTTGCTCGTCGACTTCTTTGGCCTGCGTATGGTGGCGGATATACACCACTTCAACATTCTTATAGCTGCGGCTTAAGAACATATACAGCAGTATATAAAACCGTTTGGCCATGTCTTTGGTTGCCTGATCCATCGAACCTGATACATCCATCAGACAAAACATCACCGCTTTGCTGGTTGGCTCCGGTCTTTTGGTAAAATTGCGAAACCGTAAATCAAAACTATCAATAAAAGGCACGGCGCCAATGCGTCGTTTCAGTTCTGCAATTTCTGTCCGCAGCAACTGCAATTGGTGTGGGTCCAACACCGGTGCTTGTTCTAGCAACGCAAGCCGTTGCTCTAATTCATGGAGCTGTTTTTTCTTACCGGCACTCATTGCAATACGCCGGGCTAACGATCCTTGTAATGAACGGACAATATCGATGTTGCCCGGCACTCCTTCAGAGCGATACCCTGCGCGGACGTTTTTATATTGCACCAATTTATCCAACTGGTTTTTTTTCAAATTGGGCAGTTCTAGATCTTCAAACAGTAAATCGAGATATTCATCTTTGGAAATCGAAAACACAAACTCATCTGCGCCTTCACCATCCTGACTGGCATCGCCTTGTCCTGCGCCACCGCCTTGACCTCCGAGTGGTCGTTTGATGCGATCGCCGGTGCTAAATTGATCATTGCCAGGATGGATCATCTCACGATGCCCACCTTTACCTTGGTGAAAAAAGGGCTCCGTAATATCGCGTCCAGGAATTGTCACCGACTCGCCGCTGTTGATGTCTGTAACGCTGCGCTTGCTGATGGCATCTGAAACGGCTTGTTTAATTTGTTGCTTGTAACGACGGATAAACCGCTGCCGGTTCACCGCACTTTTGTTTTTACCGTTCAGGCGTCGATCGATAAAATGCGCCATAAAACCTCCGGCTGACCCTTCACATTACTGCGATTTTCGAACTCGCAAGTACCATTCCGATAGCAAACGGACTTGTTTTCGGGTATAGCCTTTTTCCATCATTCGATCGACAAAATCATCATGTTTTTTCTGATCGTCGGTCGAGGTTTTGGCATTAAACGAAATCACCGGCAACAGCTCTTCGGTGCTGGAGAACATCTTTTTCTCAATCACCGTACGTAGTTTTTCGTAGCTGGTCCAGGTTGGATTTTTGCCATTATTTTTCGCTTTGGCGCGCAGTACAAAATTGACAATTTCATTGCGAAAATCTTTTGGATTACTGATGCCTGCAGGTTTTTCTATTTTTTCCAGCTCAGCATTGAGTGCCGAGCGGTCAAATAATTGACCCGTTTCCGGATCGCGATATTCCTGATCTTGGATCCAGAAATCAGCATAAATCACATAACGGTCAAAAATATTCTGGCCATATTCGGAATAGGATTCCAAGTACGCTGTCTGAATTTCCTTACCGATAAATTCGACGTATTTGGGGATCAGGTGCCCTTTTAAATGCTCCAGATAACGTTCTGCTACATCGGCGGCGAATTGTTCCCGTTCAATTTGCTGCTCCAGCACATAAAACAAATGTACTGGGTTAGCGGCCACTTCTGTGCTGTCGAAGTTAAAGACCCGCGATAAAATTTTAAACGCAAAGCGAGTCGATAGACCGGTCATCCCTTCATCAACGCCGGCGTAGTCACGGTATTCTTGATAAGATTTAGCTTTGGGGTCGGTATCTTTTAAACTTTCGCCATCGTAAACCCGCATTTTTGAATAAAGACTTGAGTTTTCAGGGAGTTTCATCCGCGACAGTAC
>JBBKWN010000197.1:0-13692 GCA_037968955.1 Rheinheimera sp.
ATACACGCCACTAAAATAATTTATTATTTTTCAGATAGATAGAAAAATATTACACGACATTATTTTAGTGGTGTAAGAATAACTGACAACCCAAGGTGGCAGCCCCGTTAACAACGGGGCCATTACATTCCATTAAATAAAGGTGGTCATTAGAAATCGATGGAGTTGGCATCTAATCTGGTAGGAAAAGTTTGAAAACGTTAACTAAATTAGTCTTTTAAATGTGCTCACGACAATTTGAACTTCAAATAAACAACCACATTGGCGTGTTGTTGCCGACGCAACAATCGTAGTTACACCTCATCGCTTTTAACGCGGATCGCATTCACGCTTGACGCTCTCGCTCGGTGTCGTCCAATACGCTCGCCTCTGGCTGCGAAAAAGACAACGCCGACGTTCGCTCACGATGGCTTTTCATGCGCCCGAGCGTGCTGTCAAGAACATGCGTTAACTTCCGCAGCGCACCATGTAGTCCCTGATCCAACGTTTTCCCATGCTCGGTCACTGCAATGGGAGGTCGGCCTTTCAAGCGTGTTTCTAACATGCAGCGATGCTCATGCTGCCCGGCTTTGCTCCCACTCTCATCACTCAGATGAATTTCTATGCGGGTAATATGTTCAGAAAAGCGTGCCAATTCTGTTTCGACCGTGGTACTCACTTGCGCCGCCAGCGCCTCGGTGCCATGAATATGATCGTCTGTATTAAGCTGAATTTTCATCGTTTATCCTTTGGAGTGCGGAGTCAAAAATTAATGACGGAAACTGGCTGCGGCACCTGTCCGGCAAGGCATCTGTTCTAACGATAGCACATGAACGACACCGCCCATTTTCTCGACCAATGAACCTAGATCATCAAGCACATCATCAACTTGTGAATCGCCGTGCTCGGAGCTATCAATATGACCCGTGACCTGGTCAATTCGCCCAGCCACATGCCGTTCTGCTTCAATCAGCAGGGTTGCAACACGACCAGACGCTGCTGCATGAGCAATCTGCGACAATTTGTCACTCCCCATTCCCTTGGCTGCGGCGATAAAATAAGCTTCGGTCCATTCGGCTTGCTGTGTTTTTTGTTGTAGCGAAATCACATCCCAAACGCGCTGGTGTAATTCGTCTTGGGTCAAACTTTGCGGATTGATCATCAGACCGTTTTCCATCAAAAATGGGTTGTGACTCACTTCCCGGAACAGATGGTGATGTTCAGGAAGAGCCGCCAGCATCAAGGGCAAACCAGACCGACTTGAATGGTGCTCCAATACAGCGCGATCAACAGCACGAAAGAAACGTTTGGCGTCGCTATCAACCTGATCTTTCTTGCCGCCATGACCATGATGCATCGGCATATGACCATTCCCCAATCCACCATATGACGACACCGTGCTCTGCGGTTCGGTGTGTTCGCTACCCAATGCTTCGGTGAGTGTCTGTGGTACACCCGGAGCCAGTACCACGGCATCCAGGGTGTGACGGTTCCCTTCAAACAACTGCACTTTGTGCAAGCCCACCGCTAACACTTGATAACGGTCATTTGACTGCAACCACTGGCGCAGCGGTTTGGTATGGAAACTGTCGGCCACCACGGTTAATTCATCCACAGAGCTTTGTAACAGGAAAATCCGGAATAAACCTGGCGCGCCCAATACCGCCAAGCCATCAAAAGTGTGGTTCCAGAAGTTGTGGTCTTCTGCCAGCGCCACAAATGGCGCCATCAGCGTTTTCACGACATAAGCTTTGTGATGCGGTCGCAGCGAAGACTCGATGTCCTTGATTAAATGCCGAAACCGGATCGGATCGGGTTGATTGTCGGGGTGATTTCGGTGCGTTGGTTGATAAAGCGAAATACAAGGCGACTCCCGAAATGAAACGAGTTCGGTCAAGCTGGCAGGGGTGAGTACATCTGGTGTGTGAGTAGTTTTCATCATTCATCCTGTGCGATATTGGTTGCCCAATGGAGGGATAAAAAGTAGGTAACGGGTCACCGAGCCACGATATCTGGCGTGGTATTCGATGTGCGGTCAAAATGATCGCGGTCATGAACGTCTCACTAGTCTTACCATTTCGAGCGGCTTCGTCTGTACGGCAGCACACAATTGGTCAGATGAAAAATCTATCTGAGCAATTTTGACGGTAGCGGTGCTATCGCACTTTGCAGAAAATATTTCTAAAAAATAGAGCGTTGGTGGCAATTTGCATTGGATAAAAAACAAAATCATGGCTGGATTTCGACTGCGCTGAATATGCTGGCCGAAGAAATGGTTGACAGGTAAAACACGGGTACAGAGCCAATCACGGACGGTAACGCCGGCAATTTTTCATCATTGCGGGAAGGAAATATTGCACCGGAATAGTGCAATACATTGGCTGAATGTCGCAGGATATGTTGTAACAATGCCCGCGGCGCTCCTACAAAACATCAGCAGCAAAATGCAGCTGCGCTCAACTTCTACGGCACTAAAGTGAACGAGCTCAGTTCGGCTCCATGGTTTGGTCGTGCAAGCCTGCACCGATAACCAGATTCCCGCCGGCGTTCTTCGCCCGGTACATGGCATTGTCGGCTTCGACTAACAATTGTTGTTCATCATTGCCATGCTGCGGGAACAACGCCAGACCAATACTTGGGTAAACATGAAACGCGTTGTTGCTCAAGATAAATGGATAATTTAACGCCTGACGCACTTTTTCGGCGACCGCCTCAGCAGTTGTCGTTTCATCAATATGCTCTAACAACACCACAAACTCATCACCACCAAACCGCGCAACCGTGTCACTGCTGCGAATTGCCTGTTTAATCCGTATTGCGGCTTGTTGTAATAACAAATCACCAACTGCATGGCCCGCCTGATCGTTCACCTGCTTAAATTTATCTAAATCGAGGTACAGCACGGCAAACTGCGATTTTTCTCTGCTCGCCCGAAATAATGCAGATTGTAAACGGTCGGAAAATAAAACACGGTTAGGCAAGCCGGTCAGCATGTCGTACAACGCAATATGCTGCAGTCGGTCATGCATTTTTTTCCGTTCAATCGCCGAAGCAATTTGTGTCGACACAAATTCCAGTAATTCCTGGTCGCGCGCGCTGTAAGGCTGTTGGCCAAACAACACCAAAGCACCCGGCCAGCTGTTGAGTTGATGCAAAGGCACCACCAGCCATTGTTGCTCGGGGTTTTTGCTGTCAGCTTTTGCTGGTAGTTCTATCTGGATGTTTTGGGTGGTCTGCCTAGTGGTTGATACCGCCTCGGTTCGAAATGTTTGTCGCTGCAGTAACACTTGCTGGGCATATTGAATAATCTGCGCCTGATGATTCACAATGGCTGTCGGCTCGACTGCGGCCTGCCAAACAAATTGCAATAAACCGCTGTCAGGATCGGTCAGTAAAATCGCTAAATTTGCCGCAGGTAATAAAGTCGCCAATATTTGATGAATATGCTGATATAACTCCGACAAATTTTGCGCGGTATGCGCCGCTTCAGAAATTTGATAAAGCGCAGATTGACGCAGTTGCGAACGTTTGATTTGGGTAATATCACGGGCAACCGCGACCCGTAATTTATCAGACGCATCCCAGCGCGCTGACCATAACAAATCCACCACTTGACCATCTTTTCGCAGGTAGCGGTTTTCAAAATCGACTTTCGGCTGACCTTGCATAATTTCAGTCGCTGCTTGGATAGTTTTAACCTGATCATCAGGGTGGATCAGTTCCAGCATCGAACGCCCCACCATTTCATGGGGTTTATAGCCAAAAATACGCTCAGCACCGGCACTGACAAACACAAAAGTGCCCGCTTCGTCGACGACACAAATAGCATCTAACAATAAATCGATATATTGGCTAATTGCGTCAAAATGACTGTTGTCCACTGAATGCTCCTGCGGTTTATGGCTGTCACAGGCATAAACACTGCGAATGTTACGCAGTGTATCCGATCATTGATGCCACAACTTACAACATTAAACCGCCGCTGTACAAAGCGCAAACATGCTGACTACGCTCGTTCCTGTCTCCCCGAAATAACAGGAACAAGCCAGTCGATTTGTCAGAAAAAACGCGGTCTAGCCAACCAACGCTAACAAGATACCCGCCGCCACGGCCGAGCCAATCACCCCTGCGACATTTGGCCCCATCGCATGCATTAATAAAAAATTATGCGGATTGGCTTCTAGGCCCACTTTATTCACCACCCTCGCCGCCATCGGCACTGCTGACACGCCGGCTGCGCCAATTAACGGGTTAATCGGATCTTTGGAGAATTTATTCAGTAGTTTTGCCATCATCACCCCGCCGGCAGTACCAATGGCAAACGCCACTGCACCAAGCAACAAAATGCCCAAGGTTTGGGTGGTTAGAAATTTTTCTGCGCTCAATTTAGAACCGACAGCAAGCCCCAAGAATATGGTTACGACATTAATCAGCTCGTTTTGCGCCGTTTTACTTAAACGGTCGACCACGCCAGATTCACGCATTAAGTTGCCCAAGCAAAACATCCCGATCAGCGGGCTGGCTGATGGCAACAACATCACCGTCAGCAGGAGTACTAACAGCGGAAACATCACTTTTTCTATTTTAGTGACCACTCGCAGCTGCCGCATTTCAATTTTACGTTCAGCCTCGCTGGTCAAGGCGCGCATAATCGGTGGCTGGATCAGCGGCACCAGGGCCATGTACGAATAAGCCGCCACCGCGATGGCGCCTAACAAGTCCGGCGCTAAACGGGATGCCAGAAAAATGGCGGTCGGGCCATCAGCCCCGCCAATAATGGCAATCGCGGCCGCTTCTTTAAGGGTAAAACTCAAGCCTGGAATGGCATTTAAGGCCACCGCACCGATTAAGGTGGCGAAAATGCCTAGCTGCGCAGCGGCGCCAAGCAACAACATTCGAGGGTTGGCAATCAGGGCGCTAAAATCAGTGAGCGCACCAACCCCCATAAAAATCAGTAGCGGAAATACACCGGTGCCAATCCCAACTTCGTAAATCATATACAGCAGACCACCCGGATCGGCCATCCCAGCCAACGGAATATTGGTCAAAATGGCACCAAAACCGATAGGTAACAGTAACAAGGGTTCAAAACCCCGGGCAATTGCCAGATACAACAATAAAAAACCTACTAGCATCATCACCACTTGCCCAGCGGTGAAGTTGGCAAGGCCAGTCGCAGCGACTAATATCGACAGTTCTTCCATAACAATTCCAAACTCAGGGTGCACCGCAGTTTTCAGGCTGCTGGCACCAGATTTTTACGATCAGTGATAACAGCAGCTGCCGCATTCGCTGACTATGTTGTATTTAAGCAAAGCTCAACAGCACATCACCGGTATTGACTGCATCACCGGCGCCAGTATGCACCTGCACTACCACCCCATCAGCGACCGCGCGGATCTCAGTTTCCATTTTCATCGCTTCCATAATAATCACCACATCGCCTCTTTTTACTGTGGCGCCGACTTTGACATTCACTTTCCAAATATTGCCTGCTAACGGTGAATTTAAAGTGGCAGCTCCGGTCACTGAAGCGCTCCCCGGGATATTTTCAGAAACTACGGCTTTAACCGAGGTCAGTTCACCACTTGGTGCCACTTCCACCTGGTAGACTTTGCCATCCACGCGCACGCTATAGGCGGCAGGGCCGGTCGCGGTTGTCGGCGCAGCACTTCGAGGTTCAGGGTTGGAGACTAATGCCGTTGGCGCCGGCTCAAACGCCGCTGGATTATCGCGGTTTTTCAGAAACTTCAGACCAACTTGCGGAAATAATGCATACGTCAGCACATCATCAATTTGCTCTGCGGCCAGAGTAATAGCTTGCTCGCTCGCCAACTGCTGTAGTTCACTGGAAAGTTTGCTCAGCTCATCGTCAAGCAAATCGGCAGGCCGACAGGTAATCGCCGTCTCACCAGCTAACACTCGTTGTTGTAGCTCGCTGTCGACCGGCGCCGGCGTGGCACCATATTCGCCTTTGAGCACCGCCGCCGTTTCTTTGGTCATGTTTTTATAGCGCTCACCAGTCAAAACATTGAGCACCGCCTGCGTACCAACAATTTGTGAAGTGGGTGTCACCAGCGGCAAATAACCTAAGTCTTTTCGAACTTTAGGAATTTCCTGCAATACCAAATCCATTTTATCCAGCGCGCCTTGCTCTTTGAGCTGGCTTTCCATATTGGTCAGCATGCCACCTGGCACTTGTGCCAATAAAATACGCGCATCAACCCCTTTCAGCGAGCCTTCAAACTGCGCATACTTTTGCCGAACATCGCGAAAATAACTGGCTATTTCGGCTAACA
The DNA here is from genome assembly GCA_037968955.1 of Rheinheimera sp. Taxonomy (GTDB): domain Bacteria; phylum Pseudomonadota; class Gammaproteobacteria; order Enterobacterales; family Alteromonadaceae; genus Pararheinheimera. The sequence continues at coordinate 6,279 of JBBKWN010000197.1, forward strand.
GCGGCAGTTTTAAACCGGTGTCGTGCGGTGTATCTTCGGTAATGGCGACCAAAGTTTCGGTCGCACTATGGCCATAGGTCATGCTCATCGATGAAATCGCGGTATCAAGCATATCAATACCTGCATCAATGGCTTTTTGGTAAGTCGCGACACTAAGCCCGGTCGTGGCATGACAGTGCAACGCCAGCGGAATATTCACCGCTTCTTTTAACCGGCTCACCAACTCTTCAGCGACGTATGGTTTTAATAAACCGGCCATGTCTTTAATACAAATTGAATGACAACCCATATCTTCAAGCTGGCGCGCCATATCAAGCCAAGTATCAATGCCATGCACCGGGCTAACGGTATACGACAGGGTGCCCTGCGCGTGCGCACCAATACGGACCGCAGCTTGCACCGCCGTTTGTAGGTTACGGATATCGTTCATCGCGTCAAAAATACGAAATACATCCACGCCATTGTGATGCGCGCGCTCGACAAATTTATTCACCACATCATCAGCGTAATGGCGATAACCCAATAAATTCTGGCCACGTAGCAGCATTTGTTGCTTGGTATTGGGCATGGCTTTTTTCAGCTCACGAATACGATGCCAAGGATCTTCCCCGAGATAACGAATACAGGCATCAAAAGTCGCGCCGCCCCAAGATTCCACCGACCAATACCCGACTTGATCCAGTTTGGCGGCAATGGGCAACATGTCTTCCAGCCGCAGCCGGGTCGCCAGTAACGACTGATGCGCATCACGCAGCACCAGTTCGGTTAGTAATAAAGGTTTAGTCATCTTAAGCTCCGTTTTTTGAGGAGAAATTGTTTGCTGGAGTGATTATTGATTGCCAACACTATTTTTGGCGAAATTGATGAATAGCAGCGCCAATCGCAGCGACGACGCTGGCAGGAACTGCGCTATCGCCGGTGGCACTATTGCTGGAAGTCGATGCCGGCACTGGCTTGGGTTTAGGTAACCAGCGCGACATCAACAGTACCGACAAAACCAGAATGAATAAAAATGAAAATACCGAGCCCATGCCGATCAGCATCAACAATAAGGCGTCATACACCAGTTCCGTTACCATGTTGTCCCCTATTGATTGTTCTGAATAATTTTGCAGCTCATCGGCAAAATCCAGCGTTTGGCCGCTCGCATGCATGCCAGCACGAACCAACCATAATCGTTTACTATTGCAGTTCAGGCAACTAACAATTCAGCAAATGTGCATCTGTATGCACTCAAAGTGAATAGAATAAACACTCTAACGCGTGTTACAAGCGCATGTCTAGCCATCTAAATTAATTTTAGCCTGATACGCAACTGCCCAGTTTTTGGGTAAAAGCTTATATTGCATAAACAATTAGACGTCTAAATAGCTAAATAAGCTATTCAAGCTGAGAAAAATCAGCTTAACTATCGTTCAACCAAAATCAGGAGCAACGCATGTTTAAAATAAATCAGTATTTTGATGGTAAAGTGGCGTCCATCGCCTTTCAAGGTGAACAATTACCAGCGACTGTTGGGGTGATGGCACCCGGTAGCTATGAGTTTGGCACCAGCCAACATGAAGTGCTGACGATTGTCAGCGGCGCGCTAACGGTGAAATTACCTGGCTGCGAACAATGGCAAACCTTCAGCCGTGGCCAGCAGTTTGAAGTACCAGCACAGTGTAAATTTCAGCTGCAAGTGGCCACCGACACCGCTTACCTTTGCACCTATCAATAATCGGCTGCGCGGTCACTGATCACATAAAAACAAACGGACAACAAAGCCGATCATTTATCTTTGTCATTAGCCAGAATTCAAATCAGGAGCCAGCATGCGCGGGATGGGGACAGCAGCAAAACGACCGGATGCCGGTAAATCGGCGCAGGCGCTAAATCTGAAACAAACCATCCAGTACATGTGGCCCTATTTGTGGGCGTTTAAAGGCCGAATTTTACTGGCCATGTTGGCGTTGATTGCCGCCAAAGCCACGACTCTGCTATTGCCTTATGCATTAAAACTGATTGTCGATGGTCTTGACCGCTCATTACACCCTACCCTGACGCTGCCACTGCTGTTAATCGTAGGTTACGGTCTGCTGCGCTTTGGCACCGTATTTTTTGGCGAAATCCGCGACGCGCTATTTAGTCGAGTAACCGAGCATGCCATGCGCAAAATTGGCTTACGGGTGTTTCAACATTTACATCAGCTGGAACTTGCCTTTCATTTAGACCGCAATACCGGCGGTATTAGCCGCGATATTGAACGTGGCACCAATGGCCTTAGTTTTTTGATGCGCTTTTTGATGTTTAACATTGTGCCGACGTTGTTAGAAATTGTGCTGGTGGCCGCTATTTTCTGGGGCTTATTTTCATTTTGGTATGCGCTAATCACCGCCGTCGCCGTCAGTTTTTATATCTGGTTTACCGTCGCCATTACCGAATGGCGCAACAAATTTATTCGCGAAGCCAATCAAGCCGATTCAGCCACCAATAGCAGAGCGGTCGACAGCCTGCTGAACTACGAAACGGTCAAGTACTTTAACAACGAACAGTATGAAGCCAATATCTACGACGAGTTTCTGGCGAAGTGGGAAACGGCCAAGCTAAAAAACCGCATGTCGTTGCTGACATTAAACTCGGGCCAAGCGCTGATTATTGCCGCGGCAATCACCTTAATGATGTGGCTGGCCGCCAAGGGTGTGCTGGATAAAGAATTGACGCTGGGTGATTTGGCGATGGTCAACGCCTATATGATCCAGCTGTTTATCCCGTTAAATTTCCTCGGTTTTGTGTATCGAGAAATTCGTCGGGCGTTAACAGATTTAGAAAATATGTTGGGCCTGTTACAGCGTAAAGCCAGTATTACTGATGCACCGGATGCGCGCGAACTGCAGCTAAAACAAGCCAGTATCGAATTTCGTGACGTTTGTTTTGGCTACCAAACCGAACGCAGCATTTTGCAGCAATTTAATCTCAAAATTATGCCGGGGCAGAAAGTCGCAGTGGTTGGCAATTCCGGCGCCGGCAAAAGCACCTTGGCACGCTTGTTATATCGTTTTTATGAAATTGATAGCGGCCAGATTTGCATCGATGGTCAGGATATCCGCCAACTGACGCTCGACAGCCTGCGCCAGGCGATAGCCATAGTGCCGCAAGATACCGTGCTGTTTAACAGCAGCATTCGCGACAATATTGCCTATGGTAATCCGGCTGCATCGCCCGAAGAGATTGAGCAAGCCATTGATCTAGCACACCTACGCCAATTTATCCAAAGCTTGCCGCAAGGTGATGCCACGCTCGTGGGCGAACGCGGACTCAAAGTCTCGGGCGGCGAAAAACAGCGGATCGCCATTGCCAGAGTATTACTGAAGAAGTCGCCGATTTTAATTTTTGATGAAGCCACGTCAGCATTGGATTCACGCAGCGAAAGTGCCATTTTAACCGCGATGCGTGAAGTTGCCGCTGGCCACACCTCATTGGTCATCGCCCACCGGCTGTCGACCGTGGTCGATGCCGATCTGATTGTTGTGCTGCAACAAGGCAAAGTGGTGGAACAAGGCGCTCACCCACAGCTATTAGCAAAAGGCGGTTATTACGCTGAACTTTGGGCTTTACAGCAACGCGAACAGCAGACAGTTACCAAAGCATGAGTTGCTGCAGCTGCAAGCATGACGGGTGTATACCCAATGAAAATTCGGGTAGGCCACGGTGGAACCGCGACGAGTGAATGAGACTACAGTCACATAACTATCTATGTGACTGCATCGGACTGGCCCCCCAGCAAATGAGCGAAGTCAACAACCCCGAATCACCGATAATGAAAGGGGACAAGGTCAACAAACCTTACCCAATGTAAAGAAAGGTTTAGCCCGGTAAAGCTGGGTAAAAGCGGCAACTAACTCGAAAAACTCTGTTCCTATGTCTGCTTTTTGGCATATCTAGATAGAGAGTTTTATGAAAATTGTGTCCCTATTTACCTTCGTTTGCAGCACCTTGTGGTTAACCGGTTGTGGTGGTAGCAGCTCATCTGATGAATCGGCGACCTACCCGACCGCCTACCTGCAGTTTTACAACGGTTCGACCAATAGTGCCACCACAGCACTGGTTGCTAAACTTACTGACAGTACCAGCGACATTGCCATTGGCAGCGCTGGTTTTGCCGATGCCACGCCATTGCAATCAATGACCGCTGGCAGCTATAGCTTAAAGCTAAACTACACCGCCACATCAGGTAGCGTTAGCACGGTGATGACCGATAACACCGAGTTGAAAAACAGCCAGAAAACTTTGTTGTTAATGACGGGAGATTATTCCAGCCCAGAGCTCATCAACCTTACGTTTGCTCGCAACGACACCTTAACTGCTCAGTTTAAACTGCTGCTCGTCAACCTGATCAACGACAGTAAAACCTACGATTTATATTTGGGTGACGCCGAAAAAACGTTTGCCGAGGCCACCTTAGTCGGAAGCGCGGGCTTTAAAAGTGTGACCCAAGCAAAAACCTTTGCAGTTGACAGTTATATTCTCTACCTGACCCTAGGTGGCGATAAAACGGTGTTGTTTACATCCGATCCAGTCACACTCAACTACCTGACCGAATACGTCATGGTCGCCCGCGCCGCAGTAGGGCCGGGGCAAGGCAAACTCGCTATCGATATCATTGGCAATACGACCACGGTCACCACCCTTGAAGACGTCAACTCTAACGCGCAATTTCGCGTCTACAACAGCATCGACAGTGTGAGCCCGGCCAATATTCATTTGGGAGAGTTAACCAATACCCCGAGGTTTAGCGGTCTGCTCGCCGATACGCTCAGCCCGTACTTGGAAACCGTGGCGGGTGACTATCGGGTCTCCTTGTCTGATCAAAATAACCAACTGGTCATGCGCAACGGCTTAGTGACGTTAAATCAAGGTGCGGTCAAAACGGTGGTGTTCTACCTCGACACCGCCGAAAAAGCAGCAGCTATTACTTTAACCGACAGTAAGCTGCCACAAGTCTTTGATTTTAGTTTTAATGTTGTCAATGTGATCCCAAACTTTGATCAAGTCAGCGTCTATTTCGTCAAACCCGGGCAGACGATGGACACCAGCAGCAATTACATCAGTACCTTAAATTATGCATCACAAAGCCCAGTGAATTTGCCGGTCGGCGAATACACCATGTATGTGGTGCATAAAGATGCCAACAACAACAAAATTTTGCTGGCCCAAACCGAATTATTGAAGTTAACAACCGGCAGCAACTATTTACTGGTGGCCGAGCCGGATTTTTATGCTAACAGTGGTTACAAGCTAAGTTTAGTGAAATAACGGTATGTTTTAAATTAGGAATGTATCAAAAACAGCCGCATGAACACCCCGCAATCGAGTATAAAAACCGCCTTCCTGGCGGTTTTTATACTCGATAACCATGCCATCCGCCAGAACTCACCTTTAATGTTGCAGGAGTGCATCAATCGCAGCGTCAGCAGTTGTATTTTCAAAGTGATCTCAGTAGGCTGAGCGCAATTAAACTACCTAGAGGAAAATGTTGATGATGACTTGGCTTATTTTGGCCGCAGGACTGGTCATGTTGATAATCGGCGCCGATTTATTAGTCAAAGGCGCCGCGCGACTTGCCGCGGCTTTTGGCATTCCGTCGCTTGTGATTGGTTTAACGGTCGTCGCCTTTGGCACCAGCGCACCGGAACTTGCCGTGAGTGTCAAAGCGGCCTTCGCCGGTGAAGCTGAACTGGCCGTCGCCAACGTGGTGGGTAGTAATATTGTTAACGTGTTATTTATTTTAGGTCTTTCAGCCATCATTTTACCGCTAATGATCTCTAAGCAATTGATCCGCCAAGACGTACCTATTATGGTCGGATTATCGGTATTGCTGGTGATGATGGTGCAAGATGGCCAATTAAGTAAAACCGAATCGGCCATGCTGGTGATTGCGCTGTTGAGCTACACCTGGTTTTTATTCTGGCAAGGTAAAAAGCAAGGTGCCAATGTTGGTGACGACGAAGTGAAAGAGCTGTTGGCAGAACCACATCCCGCCTGGCAAAGTGGCTTATTTGTGCTGGCTGGTTTGGTGTTGTTAGTGCTTGGATCTGGCTGGCTGGTCGATAGCGCGGTACAACTGGCCACAGCTTGGGGTGTCAGCGAAGCCGTAATTGGCCTGACAATTGTCGCTATCGGTACTTCGATGCCGGAAATGATGACGTCAGTGGTTGCCGCAATCAAAGGCGAGCGCGATATTGCCGTTGGCAATGTGGTTGGTAGTAACATCTTTAACATCGTTTGTGTGCTTGGGATCTCTGGTCTGGTCTCACCCAATCCGCTGCTGGTTGGCACACAACTGGCGCAAGTTGATATCCCGGTGATGCTTGGCGTCGCGATGTTATGTGTGCCATTTTTCTTTGCCGGCGCGTTATTAAACCGGATCGAAGGCGCTTTATTTTTGCTGTTGTATGCGGCGTATACTTGGTATTTGATTGCGGTTGCCCTGCACAAACCTTATTTAGCCCAACTGCAAGATGGCATCATGTATGGACTGGTACCGCTGGTGCTGGTCTATGTTGTGTTGTCGTTATGGCACGACTTCAAAACCAAAGCCAAGCAGAAAACAGTGTAACGGTTTGCTTGCTGTGGTCAAAAACGCTTCTTCGGAAGCGTTTTTTTTACTACTCCAAATGTCATTGCATTGACTATTTGCCCATCTTCAAGTGGCACTGACGGTGTCCGATCCTTTTCTAGCATAGATTTTCTGCAACGAAGGTAAATTTACGCTGTTGCAAGCAGCGGCTTTCGATATAATATCCATCTTTATGGCTAAAACGTTCCGGTATTCCTATGACGCAAGATGAAATGAAAAAAAATGCCGCTTGGGCAGCATTAGACTTTGTCCCTCGCCACACCATCGTCGGTGTTGGCACCGGTTCCACCGTCAATCATTTTATTGATGCGCTCGCCTCGATTAAAGCTGACATCAAAGGTGCGGTGTCGAGCTCGGTGCAAAGCACCGAAAAAATGCGCGCTTTAGGCATCGAGGTGCTGGATTTAAATGACGTGGCAAGTTTTAGTGTGTATGTCGATGGCGCGGATGAAATTAATCCGGAAAAACATATGATTAAAGGCGGCGGCGCCGCACTGACCCGCGAAAAAATTGTAGCGGCCGTTGCCGAAAAGTTTATCTGTATCGTCGATGGCAGCAAACAAGTCGCTGTGCTTGGCAAATTTCCACTGCCAGTGGAAGTCATTCCAATGGCACGTAATTACGTAGCGCGCGAACTTGAAAAACTAGGCGGCCGCCCAGTGTGGCGTGACAACGTCATCACCGATAATGGCAATATTATTCTTGATGTATTTGATTTAAACATTACCGATCCGATTGCGCTAGAGCAACAAATTAATCAACTGACCGGCGTAGTGACCAACGGCATTTTTGCCA
>JBBKWN010000198.1:0-21084 GCA_037968955.1 Rheinheimera sp.
TAGTAGCGATGCTTGTATCTCTTTTATTTGCGATTGCCTTTATTTCTGTAAATTGGGAGGTTGTTTTTGGTCAGCAATTTGAAGATCGCCACGTTTACTTTTTTCTGTTTCAAGGCAAGCCTGACTATGACGTAGAATTCAATCAAGATACGTTTTTCTTTTTCTTATTTAATGAACAATTATGGAATAAAGGTGTCCGCTGGTTAAATCTTTCGATGGGACTATCTTTAAATGAAATATTTAGTGGGGTAACCTTTTTTACTGCGTTATCCTATTGCTATTTTGTAACATCTAGAGTGGGGCCGCTCGGATTCGTTTTCATTTTAAATCCTATATTTATAGATCTTGCTTGTTCACAATTAAGGATGGCCGCAGCAATGGTTGTGCTACTCCTTGCTTTTAGCACTCGCATAAAAGTACTCGCGGTGTTATTTATATGTATGGCATTTTTTATTCACACGGCTTCATTTTTATTTTTCTTTATAGCATTTGCCGTTCATTTGGTTATTAAATGGTCGGAGAAGTACGAATACCAGAATGTAGTATCGTGCACTTTGTTGATTATGACAGGTTGTTTAGTCGCGGTTGCTGTCGGGCCGCTACGAGTGTGGATTCTTGGCTACTTTGGTGACCGGAGGGTGAACTACGATGCTGATGCGTCGAATTGGTTATATGCGTCTATTTGGATTTTTATTTTAGCTATCTCATATTTTCAAGAGCGCAGATTTTTTAGGGATTATTCCAACGCTATAGCGGTTACCTTTTTATCTGTATTTGTTTTTTGTACAGTTTTTTCAGTGTATGGTTTACGTTTTTTATCTGCGGCGTTGCCTTTTATTTTTGTCTCGTTATTTAGATTCGGTGCTGTTGAAAAGCCCTTGGTCATTCTAATTTTCCTGGCATTTTCAATCGTGCAATGGATTTATTGGGTGCGTTAAATGAAGATTATGTTTTTGGTAAGTTCACTTCAGTTTGGTGGTGCTGAACGCGTTGCTACGACACTCTGCAATGCATGGTCGAAGTTCGGGCATCAAGTTACATTGGTTGCGACCTATGCCGGTAATGAACCGTGCTTTTTCAAACTAGAGCCAGATGTAGAAGTTAAATATCTCGCTAATACAATGAGTTGTATGTTTGGGAAGTCGAGGTTATCCTTTGCAAGGCTTTATAAATTAAGAAAGCTAGTCTCAGAATCTAAGCCAGATGTTATTGTTTCGTTTTTGCCAAGTGCCAATATTATGTCAATTTTAGCGACAGTTGGGATGGATATTCCGACTGTCATTAGCGAACGGACTGACCCTGAGTTTTTCCCCCAGCCATTTATGTGGAAAATGCTTTGCAAATATCTCTACCAATATGCGGATGTACTAACAGTTCAAACCGATGCCGTAGCAGCAAAAGTGCCAAAATTGTTTAAGTGTATACGGCATGTAAGAGTTGTTGCGAACCCGCTGCCTTTTACTCGACGACAATATACCAAGCGACCCGATGCAAATATTAAAACTCTCATCAGTCTGGGTCGACTAATGCAAAGCAAACAAACTGAACAGATCGTCATGGCATTTACTTCAGTTGCAGAGCAATTTCCGGATTGGCGGTTAAAGATTTATGGCGATGGTCCGTGTAAAGCGGAATTGTTAGAGTTTGTTGAAAAAAACGAATACAAATCTCAGATTGAAATCTGTGGGGATACCAAAGATCCGTGGCATGCATTAGTCAATGCCGACATTTTTATGATGGCCTCGTGTTTTGAAGGGTTTCCCAATGCGTTATTAGAAGCTTTGGGGCTAGCCGTACCGTCCATTGTGTACGATTGTCCTAGTGGGCCTGCGGAGATCACTGAAAACGGATTAATCGCCAAACTGGTCCCTCTTAATGATCAATCTAAATTAAATGCTGCTTTGCTCGAACTGATGCGTGACGATGACGCACGGATTGAGCTTGGCTGTTTAGCAGAAACATCTGTCCATAATCGATACTGCCTTGAGGCAGTAACAACGGTTTGGGATAAAATTTTTAGTAGCGTACAGCGAATATCCCAATAGTTATTTAGACATTATTTTCTAAGCCATTCTTGGCAACTTTAATACAGAATTGCATTTGATGTAATGTGGAGTGAACACCATTATGTGTGGATTTGCAGGTTTTCTTAGTGTTTCGCAGTCTTCAGATGTCGCCACCAATTGGCTCAAAACTATGGGGGATTCAATCGCGCATCGCGGGCCTGATGACGAGGGGCAGTGGTACCATCAAAGCCATGGTATTGGCCTCGCTCATAGAAGGTTAGCAATAGTCGATTTGTCTCCAGCGGGTCATCAACCAATGACTTCAGTATCAAATCGGTATGTTTTGGTATTTAACGGTGAAATATACAACCATCTTGATTTGCGAGAGCAACTTGCAGATGCGGGGGCTATTTTTAGTTGGAATGGTCATTCTGATACTGAAACGATATTGGCTGGTTTTGAACACTGGGGTGTCGAGAATACGATAACTAAATTAGTCGGTATGTTTAGTATTGCAGTTTGGGATTTAACGGAAAAGATCCTGATCTTGGCTCGAGATCGGATGGGAGAGAAGCCTTTATATTATGGCTGGAACGACGGCGTATTTTTATTTGGATCAGAGTTAAAAGCGTTACGTTGCCACCCGCAGTTTGAATCCGAGATTAGTCCTGATGCATTGGCGCTGTATATGCAATACAGTTATGTGCCGGCGCCATATTCGATCTATAAATCTACCCACAAGTTAAAACCTGGTGTTTTGCTAAAAGCCAGGTTAGATAACCCCAACGATGTAGAATTGGTATCATATTGGTCACTACAAGAGATTCACGCGAATAAATCATTGCATCAAATAGAACATTCGGATCATGATATTATCGACCAGCTTCATACGAAGATTAAATCGTCGGTCCGCGGCCAAATGATGTCAGACGTACCTATTGGCGCTTTTCTATCAGGAGGAGTTGATTCATCGCTGATTGTTGCAGTGATGCAATCGATGTCGTCCACTCCGGTCAAGACATTCACTATCGGATTTGAGCAACAACAATTTGATGAAGCATGTTTTGCTGCCAAGGTCGCATCGTATATTGGAACTGACCACACGGAGCTCTATTTAAGTGACAATGACACCTTGAATGTAGTGCCAAAATTGTCTTCGGTGTATGATGAGCCTTTTGCTGATTCATCTCAGATACCGACCTATTTAGTGTCTGCGTTGGCGAGAAATCAGGTCACAGTTGCGCTCTCTGGTGACGGCGGTGATGAACTTTTTTCTGGTTATAGTCGTTATCAGCATTGTGCAGATACATGGTCTCGCCTTCAAGGTTTGTCTACTCTGACACGACGTTTCGTCAGTCAAGTCAGTAGAGTTTCGCCATTTGTATGTAATCAGTTGAGCTATTTATTTAACATTCAGCCAGAAGGAAATAATCTGGGGAATCGGCTTCTAAAATTAGCGGAATCTAACAAGACTAAAGATTTCATTACGTACTATCAAGCGATGATTTCGCATATGACATTCGCACATAAGTTGGTACTTTCATGTGAGACAATAGCTGATGAATTTACGAATTTAAATTTTTTGCCGGCTGAAATTGACTCGTTAATGTTAGTGGATAGTCTGACATACCTGCCGGACGATATTCTAACGAAAGTTGATAGGGCGTCAATGGCTGTGTCACTTGAGAGCCGAATTCCACTTTTAGATCATCGAATAGTCGAGTTTGCCCAACAGATGCCGCATCGGCTAAAAGTGCAGGAAGGTCAAAACAAATGGTGTCTTCGACAAATTCTTGATCACTATGTGCCAAGGGCATTAATTGAACGACCTAAAAAAGGCTTTGGTGTGCCGCTGGCGCAATGGCTTAGAGGGCCTTTAAAAGGTTGGGCTGCGTCGTTATTGAACCCCGAGGTTATTCGCCGCCAAAAATATCTTAATGCGCATCTCGTTGAAAAAATGTGGAGCCAGCATCTCGCTGGGATAGCCGATTGGCATTTTCAACTATGGAATATACTTATGTTTCAGCAATGGCTTGATGAACAGAGCCGTGTCAATTGATAGACGTTGCTTTAACAATTGACGTATCGACTCGGGATCCTTCGTATGCGAAAAACGGGACTGGAACTTTAATGAATAAAATCTGCCACATTATTACCGACCTGGATGTTGGTGGTGCTGAGTATATGTTAAAGAGGTTGCTTGAACATCAAATCAAAGATTTAGACTCCTTTGTTGTCATATCGTTAACTGGTCTTGGAAAAATTGGTGAGCAGCTTCGCAATCAGGGTGTCGCAGTATACACACTCAATATGAGTGGCAAGCTGGCTTTTCCTTTTGCTTTTTGGCGTTTGAGGAAATTGCTCCGCCAATTGAAGCCAGAGTTAGTACAAACATGGATGTATCATGCTGATCTCCTCGGAGGGCTTGCTGCTTATTCTTGTGGGATCCGTCGTATTGTTTGGGGCATTCATTGCAGTAGATTACCGATTGGACGGCCGTTGACCAAGATTGTGATGATGTGCTGTGCCAAAATGTCAACATGGCTCCCTACAAGAATCTTATGTGTAGCGGAAGCAGCGAAACAGAATCATATTAAATATGGTTATTCATCAGGAAAAATGTTGGTAATCCCCAATGGGTTTTCTGCGGCAATATTAACAAAAACCGCCGGACAGCTTAAACCGCTGTTGACGCCATACGGCATTACACCTGACAATTTTGTTGTGGGTTGTGTAGGCAGATTTCATCCCGATAAAGGCCAAGATATTTTACTACAGACGATCAAACAGGTAGCGCAGCAAGTTCCACGAGTAAAGTTTGTTCTTGCAGGGAGGGAGTGCGACGCAGGTAACGACGAACTGATTGAGCTGGTTAGACGCTTTGACGTGTCCGATCAAATTGTATTGCTCGGAGAGAGAGATGACATACCATACTTGCTCCCAGAATTTGATCTATTTTGTATGCCATCTCGCAGCGAGGCATTTCCTGTGGCCTTAGGTGAGGCTATTTTAGCTGGCGTTCCTTGTGTTGCTACAAATGTGGGCGATGCGATGGAGTTAGGGGGTGACGAAGTCGTTTATGTTGAACCTTCGAATGTAGATGCGCTTGCAGCTGCCATCGTTAATTTGTCGCAGCAGTCTTCTGAAGAGTTAGCAAAAAAGAGTTTGCTTGGTCGACAGCGTATTCAAGCGTTATTTTCTATCGAAAACGTGAGTCAGCGTTATAACGCTGTTTATCTTGATTTATTGAGCCGTTGAATGAAAAAAGTTCTCATCGTTGTAAACATACCTAAGTTTTTTTTATCTCATTGGCTGAACATTGCTTTAACTGCAAAATTGAATGGTTACGACGTACATGTAGCGACTATGGATGGTTTGGAAGTTAATGAAATCAAAGATGCAGGGTTAAAACATCACGTCATCCCGTTAAACAGAAGTGGTCAAAACCTGTTTCAAGAATTGACTAGTTTATGGTCGCTTTACCGGCTTTTTCGCATATTAAAGCCTGAACTTGTACATTTGATCACAATTAAACCAGTTATTTATGGTGGTATCGCAGCTCGAATTGCAGGTGTTGGTGCCGTGCTTTCTGCCGTCACTGGGCTCGGATATGTGTTTATTAATGAGCACGGCACGACTTCAACACTAAGAAAATTAGTATCGGCATTATATAGATTTGTTTTTGGGCATCCCAATATTCGGGTTTTGTTTGAAAATGAAGCGGACTGTCATAATTTTTGTAATAGCGCTATTGTGCAGGCCGAGAAAACAGTCGTTGTTCATGGCGCTGGTGTTGATCTTTCCCACTTTTGTTATGTGCCAGAATCTGAAGGTAGAATTAAAGTTGTTTTTGCTGCCCGTTTATTGAAAGACAAAGGTGTGGTCGAGTTTCTATCCGCAGTAGCTCAGTTGGGACATCTAAAAAATGTAGATTTTATTCTTGCTGGGGACACTGATCCAGACAATCCAGCCTCGTTATCGGAGCAAGAGTTGTCAAAAATTAGAGCCACCGGGCAAGTTAAGGTCATTGGCTTTTGCCAAGATGTTGCAAGCTTGTTTAAGTCTAGTCACCTCATTGTCTTGCCGTCTTATCGGGAGGGGCTGCCTAAAGTGTTAATTGAAGCCGCAGCTTGCGGACGTGCAGTTATTACGTCCAATGTGCCTGGTTGCCGTCATGTTATAATCCCTGAAAAAACAGGATTACTTGTACCAGTAAAAGACGTTGACGCTTTGGCCGAAGCAATGGCGAAGTTGATTGCGGATAATTCAATACGCCAAGAGTTCGGTCGAGCAGGGCGTTTATTAGCGGAAGAAAGGTTTGGGCAACAACAAATTGGCCAAATTTATATGAATCTATATGGTCAGTTACTGTCGGAGCCAAATCTTGGAGAATGAAAAAGTCAGGATTTTACTGACAGGTAGTCATGGATTTGTTGGGGCAGCGTTGACCCGAACTCTAATTGCAACTAACCAATATCAACTAACGACTGTTGGTCGCAGACCTACATCAATACCAGGGCAATTGCATTTTGAAATTGAATTAAGCGCGGCTAGTGATTGCAGTGAGGCTTTAGTCGGCGTTGATGTCGTCATACATACTGCGGCTCGTGTGCATATGATGGATGACAGAGCACCAGATCCGTTAGCCGCGTTTCGAAGTGTCAATACTGAGGCAACTCTTGCTTTAGCACGCCAAGCCAGTACTGCCGGAGTTAAGAGGTTTATTTTTCTAAGTTCGATTAAGGTTTTAGGGGAAATGGCATCACAAGAGCAGCCTTTTGATCATTTGCAATTACCGAACCCAACAGACCCATACGGCATTTCAAAATTTGAAGCTGAGCAGGGGCTCTATGAAATAGCACGACAAACCGGCATGGAAGTCGTTGTGATTCGACCGCCCTTAGTTTATGGCCCAGGAGTCAAAGCTAATTTTCATCAGCTGATTGGTTTAATGTCAAAACAGTTCCCTTTGCCGCTAGGGAGCGTGCGAAATAAGCGCAGTTTAGTTGCGTTGCCAAATTTAATTGATTTGATCATGCGTTGTATTGATCACCCGGCAGCTGCTAATCGAACGTTTATGGTTAGTGATAATCAAGACTTATCGACTCCTGAGCTGATGCAGGGAATTGCTATTGCGCTAGGGAAAAAAGCGTTGTTGTTTCCTGTTCCTATTGGAGTATTGCGGTTTATCGGAAACATCACCGGAAAATCCGCCGTCATCGAAAGATTGTGTGGCTCATTACAAGTAGATATTAGTGACACTTTAAATACTCTCAATTGGCAGCCCCCTGTTACAGTAAATCAAGGGCTTGAACAAACCGTTGCTGCATTTTTGGCCGAAGGAAAAACACGATGACAGCCCCTTGGTTATATGGACTACTTATCTTGTTAAGTTGGCTGTTAACAGCATTGTTGCGAACCTATGCGTTAAAACGAAATGTGCTGGATATTCCAAATCAGCGGAGTTCTCATAAAATCCCGACACCCAGAGGTGGGGGGGTTGCCGTTGTTATTTGCTATCTCGCCTTTATTGTTTTTACTGGCATAACGCAATTACTGCCGCTTGCGCTCACCGCCGGCTTGCTGGTCAGCGGTTTATTAGTTGCATTCATCGGCTTCTTGGACGATCACGGCCATGTCAAAGCATCATGGCGATTAGTCGTGCATTTTGCCGCTGCGGGTATCGTGGTGTATGTCGCAGGGGCGGTTCCAGAACTACTCATTTTTGGCTTGGTCGTTGATTTTGGCCCGTTGGCATATATTTTGGCCGTCCTTGGGGTGGTTTGGGTGCTTAATCTTTACAATTTTATGGATGGAATTGACGGTATCGCAGCGATTGAAGCGGTTTCGATTTGTATTGTGATGGCGATGCTGGTTGCATTTGAGACGGGTAGCCAACAGCTGTTAGGGTTACACCTTGGACTGGCAAGTTGTATTGCTGGCTTCTTAATCTGGAATCATCCGCCGGCCAAAATTTTTATGGGTGATGCCGGCAGTGGATTCATCGGGCTCAGTATGGCAGCGCTAATATTACTGTCGGCGAATATTTCAACTGATTTATTGTGGGCTTGGTTAGTCATGCTTGGTGTGTTTATTGTTGACGCGACATATACATTGGTCGCCCGGTCGTTACGTGGCAAGAAATTTCACGAAGCTCACCGGTCACATGCTTACCAACATGCAGCACTTCGTTTTAAGAAACATTGGCCGGTCAGTTATGGCGTGCTGCTGATCAATGTCTGCTGGTTAGCTCCGTGGAGTTGGTTGGTTATTTTTTATCAGTTAGACGGTGCCATGGCACTGCTCTTTGCTTATACGCCCTTAATTTACTTGGCGCATCAATACCGAGCAGGGAAGGATAGCATCTAATGTGGTGTGGTATAAGGTAATTTTTATTACAGAAACCTGTGATGAATCACAGATAGGTCGCAAGGTTTGACCATGCTGCATCCGTGGCAGAATCAAGAAATGACAGTGCAAAGGCGCTCCCTTGTAAAGGTAATTTTTTATAGCTTCCAGAGTAACGACTAGTGAGACATTTAACAGTGGCACACCGGTATGCTGGATATGGAAGTCAGGTTTTATGATGCCATTAGTTTCGGTGTACATCCCAACTCGTAATCGATACGAGTTGCTTAAACGCGCAGTGCAAAGTTGCCTGCAGCAGACGCATGCTCGTCTGGAAATTATCATTGTCGACGATGGTTCCGATGATGACGTGCAACGTCAGGTTGAACAACTTTCACAATTAGATCCAAGAATAAAAGTTATTTTGAATCAGCAACCGGCAGGTGCTTGTGCTGCTCGAAATACGGCGATAACCGTGGCAAGTGGTGAGTATGTTGCAGGTTTAGATGACGATGATGAATTTACGCCAGAGCGCATCCAATCTTTGCTCGAGTTGTTTCAATCTCATCCGACACGTTCATTTGTCAGTTCGGGATATTGCATTAATACTGCAAGCGGCCAGATTTTGACCAGCAACAGAGGGGCACGTGAGATCGACCTGAAATCTCTGTTATTTTCTAATGTTGTCGGAAATCAGATTTTAACCAAAACAGTTTATTTACAGGCTATTGGTGGCTTTGATGTAAATTTACCGTCCTGTCAGGATTATGACACTTGGATCCGGTTAGTGGAACGATACGGCCCCGGCCAGCGTAGTGCGCAAATTAGCTACATTGTTCATCAGGATCATGGATCGGAGCGGATCTCAAATCATGTGCGCCGTCGCCAAGGGTATGAGTATTTATACGCTAAACATCAGCATCTAATGAACGATCAGCAAAAAGCCAGTCAAAAATTTTATCAGCTGTTATACACTGAGCGACCAGGCTTGCTGGCTTTACTCAAAGCCGCACCGCATAGCCAAATGTTGGTCGCGATGAAAGTGTTTTTACTGCGTAAAATTGGTTACGATATTTAATAGATTTTAATCTAGCATCATTGTTTAGAGGTAGTAATGAAAGTAAGAGCAGTCAAGGGTTTTACCTTAATAGAACTATTAATAGTGCTCGTGATTTTAGGTTTACTGGCATCTCTGGTGGCACCAAAGATGTTCTCTAAGGTGGACTCATCAAAAATTAAAACAGCCGAGACGCAATTAAAGCTGATAGAAACAGCATTAGATACTTATCGACTGGATTTAGGCCAGCATCCGCAAAGCCTTGAAGAGTTGATTAAAAGCGACAAGAAAAATTGGGACGGTCCGTACTTGCCAAAAGAAGTTCCTCTTGATCCATGGGGCAATCCATACGTCTACACGGTGCCCGGCGAGAATGGCAAACTTTTTGATTTACGTTCATTCGGTAAAGATGGCAAAACCGGTGGCAATGAAGACAATGCGGATATCGTGCTGCAATGATGTCGCTGGAACAGTTGTTAGTCCATGAGTTCTCTGTGCCAGCAACCGAATTGGAAAAAGCACGAACTTATCAAGCGAAGTACCATGGACCGCTAGAACAAATTTTGGTGAGTATGGGCAGTTTGCCGTCCGATATATTGCCGACGCTGTATGCCCGTTTGCTCAACCTGCCGCTCTTGTCAGATATTGAGGTTCAAGACTGGAATTATACGCCACTAGCGACCGAACTCCCGCTCGACCGCCTTTTGCACGAGCAATGGCTATTGTTTCGGCAAGATGGGGTAAGTTTGCATTTTGTGTCGCCGACACCGCTCAATAAAGACGCGCTTGAAATAGTGACCGCCAGTGGCGTCGAGTTTCAAATCAGCGTGGTGACTGCGGAACAATTTAGCCTTCTACGCAGCAAAATCGAACAAGCAAGTGCCGGTTTAAATATCGATGAGTTAACGACTGTCGAAGAAGCCAGGCTGCGTGAATTAGCATCCGAGGCTCCCACCGTTAATCTGCTTAATTCGTTGATTACCCGGGCGCTAAGAATGCGAGCATCGGATATGCATGTCGAGCCAACGCAGCGCGGCGGTAAAGTAAGATTTCGGATCGATGGTGTATTACAAGACATTGAAACGATTCCCGAGCGGTTGGTCTTGCCAGTAACAACACGCTTGAAAATACTGAGTCAAATGGATATCGCTGAAAAGCGCCGGCCGCAGGACGGTAAAATTGAAATGCGGATTAGCGGTACCGATCTTGATATTCGTGTATCTGCACTGCCGTTGAATGACGGCGAAAGCGTGGTCATGCGTTTTTTGCGAAAAGATGCCATCAGCTACGATATGGAAGTCCTTGGTATTGCGCCCGATATTAAACAGATGATTCTTGAGGATATCCAAACGACCGCCGGGGTGATTTTGCTTACGGGTCCAACCGGCTCGGGTAAAACGACAAGCTTATATACTTTTCTAAATCTGCTCAATACGCCGGGAGTTAAGATAATTACTCTCGAAGACCCGGTCGAATATCAACTCAATGGCATTAATCAGGTTCAGGTGCAACCCGACATCGGCTTCGATTTTGCTGCAGGCTTGCGCAGTATTGTGCGACAGGACCCTGACATTATCATGTTGGGTGAAATACGTGACAAAGAAACTGCCAGTATTGCCATGCAGTCAGCGCTGACCGGTCACTTAGTGTTCTCTACGGTGCATACCAATGATGCGGCTAGTGCTTATACACGGTTACTTGATTTAGGCGTGGAGGAATTTTTATTAAACGCAGCGTTAGTCTCCATCGTGGCACAGCGTTTAGTTCGAAAATTATGCCAACATTGTTCTGAACCCTTGCTTGAAGATGACATACGGCAATTGAGTGACAAGTATAATCTGCAAGCGTTTTGCACCAAATTCCATGTGGATTTTTTAAACTTACGTCAACCAAAGGGTTGCGAACACTGCAACCATACTGGATTTCAAGGACGTGTTGCGGTAATCGAATATTTGCGCTGCGACGATGCGATTCGACAGCTCCCTAAAGATGAAAACTTTGTCATGCGAGCCAAGTTATTAAATACAGAGCGCGGCGCCCGGGACTTAATTTCTGATGGTTTGCTCAAAGCGCTGCAGGGCATAACTACGTTGGATGAAGTGCTGAGGGTTGCTGGCTAATGGCGCTATACCGTTATGAAGTATTTGATTCTGCAGGCGCTCGTTCGAAAGGTGAGTTAGAAGCGGTCTCTATTGAGCAAGCCAGAGCACTCCTGAGTAAACAAGGTTTACTGGTCAAATCACTTGCTGAAATAAATATCCAGCCATCCGGTGTCAGTTTTTCATTGGAACGAATTACCCTTGCCGATATCGAGTTCTTAACTTCAGAATTATCGGTGTTGCTTGATGCGGGGTTAAAAGTTGATCAAGGGATTGAGCTGCTGCGCAGTTCGAGCAAAAAACCAATTCTGACGGGTTTACTAGATAAAATTAGCAAACAAATGCGCAATGGAAAGCAGTTATCCGAGGCGTTGGCCGTGTTTCCGGACTATTTCGACCCCTTATACGTCAATCTTGTGGGGATCGGTGAGGCGACAGGAAAGCTTGCGGATGTTTTTAAAGAGCTCAGTAAAGATCTCGGTTTTAAACGCGAATTACAGCAAAAAGTCATGCAAGCGCTGACTTATCCTCTTGTCATTCTGTGTGTGTGTGTCATTTCCGTGTTATTTATATTCAACTATGTTGTGCCGAATATGGCGTCCTTGTTTGCTGGGCAGTCAGACTTGCCGATATATACAACTATATTATTAAATTCAGCAGCTTGGCTGCAAAAGTATCAGTTATTACTTGCCGTCATGATGATAAGTTTAGTGGCCGTTTTGTGGATATTTCGAAAACACCCGGTCATGGAACGCATGAAACAACAACTGAACACAACAGTTCCGGTGGTGAAAACGGCCGTTATCTTGGTGGAACGGATTCGTTTTAATAGTGGTTTGGCGATGATGTTAAATGCCGGCGTGCCAGTCGATCGTGCATTGCAATTAGCCAGCGGCAATATCCGTAATTCGTCGCTTAGACAAGAAATCTTAATCGCATTAGCCAAAATAAAACGTGGCGAGCAACTCAGCACGAGCTTAAGGCAAACCAGAATATTTTCCGATTTTTTTGCATCGTTGCTTAAAGTAGGCGAAGAAAGTGGCCAGTTGGCGCGGATTTTTAATGAAATAGCGCAGCGAAGCCAACGTGAGTTTGCGAATTGGGTCACGCGTGTCACTGCGTTATTGGAACCTCTGCTTATTGTGGTGATGGGCGGTATCGTTGGTGGTGTGGTTGTTGTGATGATGTTAAGTATTACCTCGGTTACTGATGCAGGTTTTTGATGAAATATCGGTCTGGGTTTACTTTGATAGAACTTTTGGTTGTCATGGCCATCAGTACACTTGCTTTGACGGTTGTCGCGCCGTTAATGCAATCTCAAATTGCCAAAGCGCAAGCCTCTGCCGAATTAATTGAATTTAAAACTTATATGCGTAACAGTGCCAGGCTCGCCTTCCTGCGTGGCCAATCGGTGCGCGTGCAACTCGAAGGTCGCAAGTTGGTCAGGTTGCAAGGCCGCCATGTTGCAGAAGTAAACTACGATGCTTTGTTTTTTCAACCCCAAGTGATTCTAATCAACGCCAACGGCTATAGTGACGTTGCTCAGGTGTCAGTTCAGACTGGCAAGAAGTTACAGACGATTGCATTGGGTTCGACAAAACAATGAACAAGCAGCATGGTTTTACCCTTCTTGAAGTGCTGCTAGCGGCACTCATCATGTTTACAGTGCTTAGTCTCAGTGCCTTGGCTGTGCAAACATTTAGGCTCAGTAGCCATAAATCAGAGCGGTTAATTAAAGCACTTACCCCGGTGCGCGCCATGACACTACAAATAAAGCAGCAGCTGCAACAAGAGCATGGCGACGCCCTCGCGGGGCATGGCTCCATGCAAGACGTGTCCTTTCATTGGCAAGCAACGTTACTCGAGCAAAAGGCGGCACCTATCCAAATGGACCCCGATACTGGGCTCGTCTCAAGCTCAGCGCCGAGATTTAAGCTTTTTCAAATTGAACTCACTTTAAGTTATCAAGGTTTCACATCGACCAAGGTGTACAAGGAGGTGATTTGGTGAAGTTTCGTACTGGCTTTACCTTGATTGAGCTGTTGATGGCGCTTGCCATCATGTCGGCAGTGCTGGTGCTCGCTGCGACCGCATATCAAATGTATACCGATACATGGCGCAGAGATCTGTCCAAGATTGAAACCACCTTCGAGCAGTTTCAGCATCAAGACCTGATGTTGGATGCTATTCAAGCAATTATTCCTGTATCGGTCACCAACGGACAGAAAGAAGGAGTGGGCTGGGGTTTTTACTTCCTTGGGCGCGAGCAAGGTTTTACAGCAGTCACGGCAGCCCCCATATTCTCTAGTGGTTACCCGGCGGTCATGCGCTTGTTCAGCGAGCCAATGCCTGACGGGGGTTTTCAGTTAGTTTATGAAGAGGCAAGTTTAAATGGAATGGTGCTGAAGCGATCCGACCAAATTCTCCCTTTTAAGCATCGCCTAATTATTAGGAGCAGTTTACCGCGTGTGGAATTTAGATTCTTTGGCTGGCCAAGCCTGGACGCCAAAATGGCCGCCATTTCGGAAGCTGAAATTGATGCGACGAGCGGCATGCCACAGTGGTTTGAAAACTATGATGGATTGGTAAGAAATTACCAGCCAGATAAAATTGAAATGGTATTGGGCAGTGAGCTGTTAACGATTAATTTGCCGAACCGTACTGTTTTGGGTCTGAAACGTGGCAATGGCGAAGAGAGTATTTGATGCAAAAGGGCGTTGCATTGCTGCAGGTGTTAATTTTAAGTACCGTGCTGAGCATTGTCTTGTTATCAATGAATTTTCAAACGAGAGAACATTTAAAGCTTGCCACTGCGGTGAACAATTATGTCGACAGCGGCCTATTGTTGCACAGCGTCGAAGCGCAAGTTACGTTTGAATTGCTCACCACGGAATGGATGGCTTTAACCCAGCACAAAAGCACCAATGAACATAACGGCCGCTGGAATTTTCACGGCAAAGATTTTACAGTCTCTGGTGTGAGTGTGAACATTCAGGATACTTCTGGCCTGCTGAATTTCAGTTCGCCAGATATTCGCCTGATGGAACTGCTGACGGATGGATCGGCGCGTGGTGCGACAATGTCAGCCGTCATTGCTGATTGGCAAGATGAAGATAACAAAACCCGAATCAATGGTGCTGAACAAGATCAATATCCGGCGGCGATTCAGGTGCGTAATTCGACAATTCAATTTATGGAAGAATTACAACTTATGCATGGCATGACACCTCAGCTGTATCACAAATTAGTTCCGTTGATGTCATTTTTCACCCGCGGAATTAATGTGAACCAACAGCCAGATGTACTGTGGCGATTAGATTATCCCGCCGTGGTCGCGGAAACGCTGATTAAACTGCGAGATGACGGCAAGCTAACCAGCAGTCTTATGGAGCGTGTGAGCGGTAGTTCAATTTCAGAGTTTAGCCGGTTTGGTGTAGGGCCCGTTTTTAGAATGCGCTTCACAGTCAGTGGGTCCGATGTTAAGCTTTCGCGTGAATTAACCATGCTATTTTCTCCTTATCAACCAACTCCTGTAGAACTCTATGAATTTCGAACGAGAAACCCTATGGTGGAACCTTTAGATGACGGGTTTTAAGTCCTACTTGGATCAAGTGTTGCAACGCCCCGTTCATTGGCTGTTGCGTAAAAAGTTGCGTTATTGGCACCAAGGTGGGCTCGGCTTTGCCAAGCAAGGGCAGGGTTGGATTTTTCAGCCAAACGAACAAAAATCCGGCATTTTGGTGTTGTCACGCGAGCATTATCAAGAGTTTGTGCGAAGTTATCCGATTACGGTACTGAGTGAATTAAATTCGGTCTTAACACAAGAATACATCGCACAGCCGTTGGTATTTCATGCGATTGCTGAAGTCGACAATAATCGGCGGCAAGTGTGTACTTTTGTCGTCGACCAAACACTAGCGCCTGAGTTGTCAGGATGTTGGCTCGTGATCCCGGAAACGTGGTTACTTTGGTTAAGTAGCCCCAAATCACAAATGCTGTTTGTGTCATCTCCGACGAAATACTTCTGCTATTCCGGCGACAAGGTTCCCATTTCTCAGCGGGTCAGTGTTTTGTGTCAATCGGCGGACGCATTTAAGGTGGTACAGGGGATCCCGGCTCAAACTAGCGTTGTTGAGGTTTCACAACATGCCCTCGCCGATAAACTAGCTCGTGCGATGTCTCTGGCACTGGTGCACCCTGGTTTAAGAAACTTCTTGCGCTTGCCTTCTGGCGAAAATAAAGCGCAGGTGCTAAAGCAAGCGCTGATGGTGACTGCGCTAGCGAGCGTTTTATATTTGGTAGGTTCGTCGTTGTATCTTAACTTACGAATTTCGAGCACTGAATACCGCCTCAGCCAGCTGAGTTCTGATGTGGGTGATTTACTTATCGCACAACAAAGATACGAACAAATAGCCCAAGACTATGAAAAATATTTGACTGAACGGCTTGGTTGGCATTATTCGGGACATATCTGGTTAGTACTTGCCCAAGCACAACAGAAAGATAAAGACCTTGAACTGACCAGCATCGTGATGGACGGTGAAAATTTGATTGTGCGGGGGCAAACAGCTCGAGCCACAGATTTACTTGCCATGCTAAAAGCGAATGCAGATGTCCAGAGCGCGAGCTTTGTTGCGCCGGTTGTAAATGCACAAGGGAAAGAGTCTTTTGTTGTTGCTATCCGGTTAGTGGATTTAAAAATTAAACAGGGGCAAGTTGATGGCTCGCAATAAGCTACTGATATTTGTTCTTGGTCTGTTGTTAGTGGTGCGTTTTGTGCTGGTGCCTTGGCTTGAATGGCAGGATGAGCAGGCGCTAAAATTACAAACACTGACCAAACAACTTGTGCGCTCCGAGGCTTTGCTCGGCGCGAGGGAAGAAGTATTAAATCAATCTACGACCGCCACGCTGCGCGCTGATGAGTTAAAAACAGGTTTAACTAAAACGTCGGACCCAGCGCAGTACCGGGTCGAATTTCAACAAGAATTACAGAGCAAGCTCGATAACATTAAAGTCCAGCTATCTTCGTTTGAATGGATGAATGATCAACCGCTGGGTGTTTTTGCATTAACCCGAGGCCGGATTAATTTGCGGCTGCAAGGAAGTTTGGCTGATATTGTCCAAGCGCATGCTATGCTCGAGCTTGATTACCCTGGCGTACAGATCCGTGATTTACGCGCCAGCTTGCAAGGCTCTATTAATACCTTTTCAACGGTCGAGTTGCAACTGATGCTCGAAATGGATTATCTGGTGCAAAAGCCATGAACAATTTCAAGCTAAAAAAATCTGTTTGGATGTTGCTGATATTATTGTTGGTTTTGTTTACGGTTGATTTTTGTCAGCGCTTGTTGGTATTACCTTCAGCACAAAATCGAAATTTATTGCAGCCCCCGTTGGCGGCATACCAGTCACAAACTCCGTATGAAAGCAGTCAAATATCTGCCTTGGCTCACACATGGCAAGCCATATCAGAGCCTCCAACGCCGCTGCCGCAAAAAAAGCTTTCGGATTACAACAGCAGACAGTTTGGTGATGTGCAGCTGGTATTGCTAGCAGTCTATACCGATGACGAATTTACGGCTCTTTTTCGATATAGCTCGGTCACCGAGCCTATTGCAAAATTGCTGCGGGTCAAATCTGGTCAGAAGTTGCAGCACGTTGAGATCGGTACGATCGAACCGCGGCAAGTGACACTTATTTTCGACGGGAAAATTACAGTTTTGTCATTGTTCCGCCCCAAACAAAACAATTTACAACCATAGGTTTAATTTTTCTATGAAAAACGTCAGTGACAAGATGTCCAGTAACACACATTCTCTGAAGCTTATCAGCTGTCTGGTCGGAATAAGTATCCTCAATGGCTGCAGCACGATGGACGATCAATATACCGTTACCGCCTCGCGAATTGCCGCGGGTGATAAATATCAAGCGCAAGTATCCGATGACGCGGATGCGGCCGTTATCAATGACTCGAAATTGTACGGCTATGAGTCACTCACTGCACTCAGTTCCGCCAATGGCACGATGCCACGGTTAAATGAATTAAACACGAAGTTAAGTAACAGCGACCAAGTCAATTTTTCTGCTGAGAATATGCCAGCAAATCAATTTGTGCATGCGGTATTTGGTGAAATTCTTAAACTCAACTACGTTGTCGCAGAAGAGCTAAGTAGCAGTGAACAGCCGGTGACGCTGAATTTACAAAAAGCAGTTAGTAGTCGTGAGCTATATACACTGGCAGCTAAAATCCTCGATGGCCAAGGCATCCAGATTAAAAGTCAGGACGGTGTGTATTTTTTAGCGCCTAAAGACGGGCAGGGCAAAGGCAACCAAACCATTGGCGTCGGCCGCAGCGCTTCTAGCGTGCCCCAAGTCGTTGGTCCGATCATGCAGATCGTCCCCATCAAGTACGGCATTAATATCAGTTTGGAACGAACACTGGCAGATCTAGTGACTGCACGCGTCGTGCCCGATTTTGAAAAAAATGTACTTTTTATAACGGCTGAGCGAGCAGACATTCTGCGTGCCTTAGATCTGATTGAATTGTTAGACTTGCCACCGAGTCGCAGCCAGCATGTCGGTATTTTGCGCTTAACCTATATGAATACCGAGCAGTTCATTGACCGAATTTCGAGTTTACTAAAAGCGGAGGGGATACCGGTTGATAGTGCACAGTCGCCTAAATCAAATTTGGTGCTGGTCCCACTTGAACAAATCGGTGCTGTTGCGATGTTCGGCAGCGACCAACTGTATATCGACAGGGTCAACTATTGGGCAAAACAGCTTGACCAACCTAGTGAAGGTGCCGAGAAGCGTTATTATATTTTCCACCCTAAGTATGCGCGAGCCAGAGATCTTGGCGCATCAATCGGCACTTTAATTGGAGGCGCTCAGGCGACTGAGCCGATGCAAGGCAACCAATCCAGAGACACCGCCAGCGCTTTTGGCCAACAAACGCCAGAATCCGCGTCGAGTCGTCAACAATCAGGCACCGCTTCTCGCGACAATATGGCGCCAGCGGTCAGCTCGGTGCGCAATGAAGCCGTGACAATGACTGTGGATGAACGTTCAAATACGTTAATTTTTTACACCTCGGGTATCGAATACCAAACTCTATTACCGATGATTAAACGTCTGGATGTGATGCCCAAACAAATTCTGCTTGAAGCAACCATCGCTGAAGTTACGTTAACCGATGAGTTGGCGATGGGTCTTGAGTTTGCAATAAAAAACGGTAAGTTTGGTGCAACTACTAAAGGTGCTTTTGGTGTTGAGAAATTTGGTGGTGCCAGTTTGTCGTACATCGATGGCCTCGACTCTTTATTAATACAACTCAAACAATCCAATACCAAGGTGAATATACTTTCAAGCCCAAGTTTGGTGGTGCGTGATGGTGTGCAGGCCAATATGTCAGTCGGCACTGATGTGCCCACTGTCGGCTCAACAACCATTAATCCAGGAACTGAAACACAAAGCACCACGGTAGAGTATCGTAAAACCGGGGTTGAGCTTTCTGTGACGCCGACGATTAACGCGCAAGGCTTAGTTGTGCTGCAAATTGATCAAAGAATATCAAATACCCTCGAAGGTTCGACGATTGCCGGTAGTCCGTCCATTTTTGAACGGGCAGTGACCACTGAAGTGTTGGCACAAAGTGGCCAGACGGTTATGCTTGCCGGATTAATGTCGGAAAATACCACGCGCACTAAGACCAAAGTACCATTTTTAGGTGATCTGCCATTGCTTGGTGTACTCTTCAGAGGTGAGAAGGATACCTCCAGTAAAACCGAATTAATCATCATGATTACACCGCGCGTGATTGATCAACCTGAACAGTGGCTGAACATCCGTCAGAAACTCGATAGCGGGATGAAACATCTGAAATTGCAAGACTAAAATTTAAACGTTTAAAAGTACTTATCGCTAAAATTCCTGAAATTTTGCGTTGACAAACAATTCTGCGGTAATAGAATGCTAGGAAGAAATTGGGTCGACCCAGTTTCTTACTAAAACAAGAAACTAAGGCAAGACGCCTGATTGTTTCAATTTCATGAAATTGGAGAAAGTTCTAATGAAAACAGTTTTCACAAAAACGCTGATTGCAACAGCAGCATTAGCCTTCATCGGCACGGCAAACGCAGCAAGCATCCGTAACCTGCCAGCTGAACTTGGTACTGTTACTGCTACATCAGTAAACGGCTCTATGGAAGGTTTAGTTAACGCAGCTACCCTGACTGCTAACACTGACATTGCTATCCTGTTGAAAAACACCGTTACTAACGTTGAGCAAGATGTTCTGATCATCACTGTTGCTGGTGCTAGTTTCGACACTACTGCAACTCCAAGCTTGGTCGCTCAAGGCGCTGCATCTGGTGGTTACGACTTTTTTGACTACCAAGGCACAGATACAATCCGTTTTCGCGTGAAAACTGGTGGTGTTGCGGCTACAGCTTTAACTGCTGACCATTTCCAACTGACTGGTGCTAAGCTGAAAGTTGCTACTGTAACTGCTGGCTCTAAAATCACCATCAGTTCTAAAGTTGTTTCGTTAAACGCTGTTATCGGCGAATATGACAAAGCTTCTTTTGATTTAATCAAAGTTCGTTCACAGTTATCTGTTGCTGCGACAACTCCTTTTGATGCGACTATCGCAACTGCAAAAGCTCGTAAAGAGTTCGTTGACTTCACTGTTAACCCAACTGTTACCGCTGGCGTTGAAAGTGCATTGTTAACTCTGACTAACAACTCTGCTGACTTAAAAGCTCTGCCAGTTACTGCAACTGAAGCTACCAAAGTTACTCACGTAATTGCTGGTGATTTCGGTTTTGTACGTGATGCTGATAAAGCTGACTTCGGTGGTAATGCTGGTGGTACTTTAAGCTCAGCTGAAATTGCAACTATCGTTACTGCAACAGCGACTGACGATACATTCGCTTACACGTTGTCATCTGACAACAAAGTAACGATCACTCAGACTGCTGTTGGTACTTTAGATACTGCAGTAACTGTATCTGTTAAACCAGCTGCTGTAACTGTTCCAGCTAAAGCAGCTTCTGCTACAGCGATGAACCCAGGCAAGTTTACTGGTACTCTGACTGCAGCTACAACGACTACTAGCTTCAACATCGCTTCAGCTGCTGATTTAGGTGCATGGACTATCGACGGTTCAGTCGTTAAAGTTCCTTACTTAGTGCTGCAAGATGGCCGTTTCGGTACTATCTTAACAGTTTCTAACTCTGGTACTCGTACTGGCGAAATTCTGTTAGACATCGTTGACGAAGCTGGTGTTGCTGTTGCTTCTGGCCTGAACGCCGGTTCTTCAGTTCCAGGCACTATCGTTAACCTGTCTGGTAAAGTTCGTGATGCATTAGCTGCAAAAGGCAAAGACCTGACTAAAGTTAACAAGTTCTCTGTAACTGTTACTACTAACGTTCCAGCGAACGACGTATTAGTCTACTCTGCTTACACTGATTCAATGAACGGTGGCGAGCGCGCAATCGTAAACAACGATTCTAAAGTACAAACTAAGTAATTAGTTCTTACTGCTAAAAAGGCTGCTGATGCAGCCTTTTTT
>JBBKWN010000199.1:0-23779 GCA_037968955.1 Rheinheimera sp.
TTACAACGCCATCCGACGGCTAAAACCGCATTGGCTTTTGTGATGCTCGATGAAAGCGGCGACCGCAGTTTTTCCTTTTATCGTGACCAAAGCGCCGATGTGTTATTTGCGCCAGCACAAATCACCACCGACTGGTTTGCGGCAAAGCCCATCGTACATTTTTGTAGTAACACGCTGACCGATGCTTTTATTGCCGGCACCACCCAACAGTTAGTGCAACAGGCAAAAGCGGTCGGTTGTCTGGTGAGTTTTGATGTCAATTTGCGGCATAACCTGTGGGCTGGTGCCAAGGCAGACCGGGATTGTGTCAACCAGCTGGTACAACAAGCTGATATCGTCAAATTTTCGCGGGATGAGTTGCAGTATCTAGCACAAGGCGCAGCGTCTGAAGATGCTTATGTGCAGCAATGCCTGCAAGCGGGTTGTCAGTTATTGCTGGTGACTGATGGTGCAAATCGCATTGATTATTTCCGGTCTTCGTCCGCTGACGCCGCTCAAAACAGCACTATTCAAAACCGCACGTATCACAAAGACACTATCCAGCCGCCGACCGTGCAAGTGCTGGATACCACCGCCGGTGGCGATGCTTTTGTGGGCGGTCTGCTGTATAGCTTTAGCTGCTTGGCGCCGCATGTACTGCTCCCCACAGGCCTACCAGACGGTAAGCTGCTAGCAGCTTGTATCGAATTTGCCACCGCTTGTGGCGCTATCACGGTGACACGAGCTGGCGCTTTCCCGGCACTCCCCGATTTGCACGAAGTGCTTGGCGCACTAGCGGCACGTCAGGTGGACATGGCGCCACTACTGCCGTTTTTCCCACTGACAACCACCGGCACGTCCACCGCATATTAGGAGGTTTTTGATGCAAGATACGGTAAAAAACACGGTAAAAAATACAATGCAAAACCAGCCGCAAGATTATTACGATCAAGATTTTATTCGCGACCATTGCCAGAGTATTCTGAGCTTTTACGATCCACGAGTGGTCGATAGCAGCGGTGGTTATTTTCATAATTATTATGATAACGGCGAGCTATTTAACCCGGGTTTTAAACAACTGGTCAGCAGCACTCGGATTGTTATTAACTATGCCACCGCAGCACTGCTATTTGCCAACGCCCCAGCCAAATCTGCTCAGTACAAAGCCATAGCCCAGCATGGCTTGGATTATCTGGAACAGGTGCACTGGCGTGAGGATATTCAGGGCTATGCCTGGACCTTGCAAGACCACCAGCCACTCGATACCACCCAGCAAGCCTATGGTTATGCTTTTGTACTGCTCTGTTACGCCGCAGTGCACAAAGCCGGTTTAATCGGCGACAGCAAACCGCTAAATCATACTTTTCAGCTGCTGGAACAACGGTTTTGGCAGGCCGACTATGGCCTGTATGCCGACGAAATCAGCCCAGCTGGCGCGCTAAGTGACTATCGTGGCCAAAACGCCAATATGCATTTGTGTGAAGCGATGTTGGCAGCGTATGAAGCCTGTGGTGAGCGGCATTTCCTCGACCGCGCCTTGACTCTGGCACACAACATTACCGTCCGTCAGGCCGCGCTCACCAACGGTTTGGTGTGGGAGCATTATACCCCCACCTTCCAGCCGGATTGGGACTACAACAAAGCCGATCCAAAAAACCTATACCGGCCATGGGGTTTTCAGCCGGGTCATCAGACCGAATGGACCAAATTACTGCTGATTTTACATCGGCATCAACCGCAAGGTTGGCTGGTCGCTAAAGCAAAAGAGTTGTTTGATCGTGCTTACGAGCAAGCCTGGGATGCTGAATTTGGCGGTCTGATCTATGGATTTGCCCCGGATGGCAACTGGTGTGACGACGATAAATACTTCTGGGTGCAGGCGGAAAGTATGGCGGCAGCTGCTTTGTTGTATCAAACCTCCGGCGCTGAAGTTTATCTGGTGGCCTATCAGAATTTGTGGCAATACAGCTGGGATCATTTGATTGATCACCAATACGGCGCTTGGTTTCGTTTACTCAATCGCGACAACAGCAAAACCAGCACTGAAAAAAGCGCCGCCGGTGCTAAATGTGATTACCACACCTTATGTGCTTGTATTGAGGTGTTACGCGGCATGGGCTTTGCCAGTTTACCGCTGGTTAGTTTTGGTCACAGCGTGTAGCTAGGCTAAGTTGAGTGAAGTTGAGTGAAGTTGAGTGAATGGAAGTGAAGTTAACGGAGGCTGGGGTGGTGTTTTCAGGTTCAATCAGCGGTATCGCCGCGTGGCGTCGTTATGCAATCAGCGCTGCACTGCTATCGGCAACGGTGATGATTGGCGGCTGTAGTCAGCCCGCTTTGTCCAGCAATACAGCACCCAGCAGCAAAGCGCACAACAGTCAACAGCAGTTGGAAGTGCTGACCGCCATCGATCCATTGCTGTTTGTCGACCCGCTGATTGGCACTGATGGCAAGGGCAAAACCTACCCCGGCGCCACCGTGCCTTATGGCATGGTGCAATTAAGCCCCGATAACGGTCGCACGGGTTGGGATTGGATTGCCGGTTATTTTTATCCGGATACGATCATTGCTGGTTTTAGCCACACTCATCTGTCTGGCACCGGTGCCGGTGATTTATACGACATTTCCTATATGCCGCTGCGTCTGCCATTGGTGCGTGAAAAAACCGATGGCGGCCCGGCCGATGGCACTTTAGTATCGAAGTTTTCACATCAACAAGAACAGGCACAAGCCGGTTATTATCAGGTGTATTTGCCTGATTATCAGGTAAATGTTGAGTTAACTGCCGGCCTTCGTACCGGTTACCAGCGCTATCGGTTTGACGAGGTCGCTGGCCAAAACAGTCCAGCGCTGATTAGGCTGGATCTAGGTTACAGCCGCAACTGGGACCAAACCACGCAAAGCGCCATTCGGGTGATTGATGCCTATAGTATTGAAGGCTATCGTTTTTCCAGCGGCTGGGCGCCCAAGCAAAAAGTGTATTTTTATAGTCGGTTCTCACGGCCCATCAAAAGCCTACAGTGGCAGCTGGCAGATGCGCCGCTGCAATTACAGGCCGATGGTCAGCTGAAAAACAGCACTTTTGTGGCGGCGCCAAAACAACAGCAAGGGCGCGAAGTGGCGCTGTTGCTGCAATTCGAAACCAGCACTACGGCCACAGCAACAGTAGCAACCACAACAACCCCAGCAACAGCAAAAGAGCGTCATCAGCGGCATGCTGGCAGCGGCAATGAAATTACCGTTCGCACAGCATTAAGTTCCGTTAGTAGCGCCAACGCCAAACAAAACCTGTTGGCCGAAGGTGAGCAATTGAGTTTTGACGAAGTGAAACAACATGCGCAACAAGCGTGGCGCGAAGAGTTATCACAGGTAAAAGTGACGGCAAGCCGCGATAATTTAACCCAGTTTTATACCGCGCTTTATCATAGCGCATTAGCCCCGCGGGTCTTTGCCGACAGCGATGGTCGCTTTTTAGGACCTGATGGCGAAGTGCATCAACGCACCGACCATCAGCACCATGACTTTTTCAGTTTATGGGATACCTTCCGTGCTTTGCATCCGTGGAAAACATTGTTTAACCGCAAGCGCAATCAAGATCAGCTGTTGTCATTATTAGACCATGCCGAGATCTCAGGTCTGTTGCCGGTGTGGAATTTTCAGGGCAACGAAACCAATATGATGCTCGGTTACCACGCGGTACCGGTCTTGGTCGATAACTATCTCAAAGGCAATCTGCCTGCTGAACTTGGGGATAAAATTCTACGATTGGCAGTGAAAAGCGCCAAACAGCAAGCATTTGGAATAGAAAGTTATCAGCAGCTTGGGTTTGTGCCTTATGCCGAACGCAAATGGAATGTCGCGTTAACGCTGGAATATGCCTTTGACGATTGGGCTATTGCCCGCTTGGCACAGCAACTTGGTCAGCACGATATCGCCGCTGAATTTTCTGAGCGGGCGCAAAATTATCGTCAACATTTTGATGCCAACACCGGTTTTATGCGCGCCAAAGACCACAACGGAAAATTGCGCGAGCCCTTTGTTCCAAACGCTTACCATCCGGAAGATTATGCCGAGGCCAATGCCTGGCAATATAGTTTTTTTGTACCACATGATGTCAAAGGCCTGATTGCACTGTATGGCGGCAAGGCGGCATTTACCCAAAAACTAGACCAGATGTTTAGCACGGCGCAGCTAACCGACCCACTGCCCGAATGGATTTCCGGCTATATTGGCCAGTATGTGCATGGCAATGAGCCAAGCCATCATGTGCCGTATTTATACCAATATGCCGGTCAACCGGCTAAAACACAGGCGCTAGTGCGACGTATTATGGATGAGCTGTACAGCACTCGACCGGATGGTTTGGCCGGCAATGAAGATGCCGGCCAAATGTCAGCCTGGTACTTATTTAGTGCTTTAGGTTTTTATCCGGTTGATCCGGTCTCCGGGCAATACGTGCTGGGTAGCCCGGAAGTACAGCAAGCGGTATTACAACTTGGCAATGGCGCTGTGCTGACCATCAAAGCACTGCAACAGTCACCCAGCCATATCTACGTCAAATCGGTGAGCCTCAATGGCAGCCCGATCACCGGTTTTACCCTGAGCCACCAGCAACTCATGCAAGGCGGCGAACTAATTTTTACCATGAGTGAGCAAGCCGAATAATGTTGATGACCTTATTTTCCCGCCATGCCGCACTGCTGGGTCTGCTGCTGATCACGGCTAAGCCGCTGCCTGCAGCACCGACCATTACGCAGCACAGCACCAGCACCAGCCCAAGCCAATTTGTCAATCCGTTTATTGGCACTGCCAATTTTGGTGCCACCCATCCGGGCGCCCAATACCCACAAGCACTGGTGTCGGTGGCACCGTTTAATGTCGCTTTTGATGGCGAAGCTGCAAATGACGTGGTTGCTGATGGCAATGTTTCTAAGCAAGCAGCTGTTGGCGACGTTGCTGCGACGAATGATGCAACAGAGGCAAAGAAAGATAACAAACTGAATCTATTCGAAAAAGATGCCGCTTGGAATTCCCGTGGCTATATCTTTGAGAATAAATTTCTGACCGGCTTTAGCCATGTCAATTTAAGTGGTGTGGGTTGTCCGGATCTTGGGGTACTGCTACTAATGCCGACCACCGGCGCGCTGGAATTTGACGCCGAAAAATACGGCAGTACTTATCGCAATGAGCAAGCAAGCCCGGGTTATTACCGCACCACACTTAACAAATACCAAACCCATGCTGAAATGACCAGCACCTTGCGCAGTGGCCGCAGTCGGTTCACTTTCCCAGCCGGACAAGCCAATATTCTGCTGAATTTAGGGCTGGGGCTTACCAACGAAAGTGGCGGCAGCTTGCAGATTAACTCCGCCAGCGAAGTGCAAGGCAGTCGCAGTATCGGCACTTTTTGTTATCACAGTGAACAGAGTCGGCCGGTGTATTTTGTCGCCCGCTTTAGCCAACCAGCCACCCGCTTCGGTGGCTTTAAAAAGATGCCGCGCTATAAGAATGTGGAAGCGCAGTGGATGCCGCACAACAATAGCTATAAAGCCTACCCTTTTAACCGGCAGGTGTTAAGCGGCGATGATGTTGGTGCTTACTTCAGCTTTGATGCTGTTGATGGGGCAACCATTGAAGTTGAAATGGGTATTTCCTGGGTCAGTATCGACAATGCCAAAGCCAACTTGGACGCTGAGCAATATCAAGCTATTCAGGGCAGTGACCGATTAGCAAAGCAGCAGGACAGCGTGGCAAAGCAACAGGACAGAGTAGCAAAGCAGCGCCGCCAGCCAAAGGCCACACAGCGACTGAGCTTCGCTGCGCTACGCCAACGTTCAGTCACCGCCTGGGATGAACTCCTCAGCCGTATCGCCATTGATGCCAGCAGCAGCGAAAAAACGCTGTTTTATACCGCCTTGTATCACAGCCTGATCCACCCCAGCATCATCAGCGATGTCAACGGTGACTACCCGCTGATGGGCGAATTTGCACCAGATAAACCGTTGTTTGGCAACAATCCAAAAGCACCGCGGTATTCAGTATTTTCACTGTGGGACAGTCATCGTAATGTGCATCCGCTGCTGAGTCTGGTGTATCCGGAATTACAAAGCGCCATGGTCAACAGCATGGTCGCGATGAGTCAGGAGCAAGGCTGGTTGCCGAAATGGGAGTTGGTCGGCATCGAAACCAAAGTGATGGTGGGCGACCCCGCCGCGGTCATGATTGCTGATACTTACGCCCGCGGTATCCGCGATTTTGATCTGCAAACGGCTTATCAGATGATGAAAAAAGCCGCGCTGACCACCACCGATAATCCACTGCGACCCGAAAATGCCGATTACCTAAAACTCGGTTATGTACCGGTCGATGACGAAGGCCCGTTTGATGGCAGTGTTTCGACCAGTTTGGAATATTACCTCGCAGATGCGGCGATCGGTCGCTTGGCCGCAGCGCTGAACCTTGTTGAAGATGCCGCATTTTTTAAACAAAAATCATTAAATTATAAAAAATTATTCGACCCAACCACCGGCATGCTGCGGCCGAAAAAACGCAATGGGGATTGGCACAGCCCATTTAATCCGGATGCTGGCCGTAACTTTGAACCCACCGCTGGTTATATTGAAGGCACGGCTTGGAACTACCGTTTTTACGTGCCGCATGACACGCCGGGCTTGATTAAATTATTGGGTAAAGATGAATTTATCCGTCAGTTGGATCTGACTTTTGACAGCGGTAAATTTGATATGGTGAATGAGCCGGATATCACCTATCCATTTTTGTATAACTATTTACCTCAGGTTCCAGGGCAACCGCAAAAAACCGCAGCCCGGGTCAAAGCGCTGATTGCCAAACATTATCACAACACACCGGCCGGCTTACCCGGCAATGACGACACCGGTACTTTATCTAGCTGGCTGGTGTTTAGTATGTTGGGTTTATATCCGGTTGATCCGGGTAATCCGCACTATACCGTGTTTTCGCCCACGGTTGCCGGTGCGCGCATTCAGCTAAATTCGGCCTATTACCCGGGAAAAGTATTGGAAATTGAAAGCTTGACGCACAAGCAAATTAACAACAAAACCAGCACCGAAAGTAGCCAAAAAACCAGCCACGGCAACTGGCAGGGTGCGCCCTTAGCGACCCCGTTTATCAGCCACCAACAACTGGTCCAAGGCGGGGTATTGCAGCTCAATTAACCCGCAGTCGTGGTATTTTTTACAGCAACCACCAACGCCAGCTGGCGCGCGACCCGCAGTCGCAGTTCGTCACGAAGTAAAATCACCGTCGGGCTCACCTGAGCGCGGCTGGCACAGACTAAATTTAGTTGCTGCGGATGTAGTTTGAACTCTGATAACAGCGAAACGACGTGGCCGGCACGTAAA
Organism: Rheinheimera sp.; assembly: GCA_037968955.1. Lineage (GTDB taxonomy): Bacteria > Pseudomonadota > Gammaproteobacteria > Enterobacterales > Alteromonadaceae > Pararheinheimera. The sequence goes on from JBBKWN010000199.1 coordinate 7,359, forward strand.
TCTTCCGACATATCCAACATCGATTTTAGCGCGATGCCTTTGCCACTGACCGCCCAGCGCCGGACGATTTCGGCGTCGTTGCTAACCCGGTTACCACTGACACTCACACTGAACGGATCATCTTGATAGCCAAAATGCCAGTTGGCAAAAGTGCGTTGATCAATTAAGTACAACAAGCAGTTATGTTGTTGTAAATCAATTGGATGCGAAGGCTTGCCGTACGTTGCCAAATAGTCTGGTGACGCACACAAAACTCTGGGCACGTCGGCAATATGAAAAGACACCTGATTCGAATCCGGCAACGACCCATACCGCAGTGCAACATCCACCTGCTCAGCTGCTAAACCGGCAATTTTGTCAGATAACTCCAGTCGGATCCGCAGCTCGGCGTGCTGATCTTGCAACGCATCTAACCATGGCAATAATAAATTCCGGCCTAAATCACTCGGCGCAGCGAGGCGCAATTCACCGCTAATGCGACCACTTTGTTGCTTAAGCTCCTGACTGCCTTGTTCGAGGGCCGTCAGCGCATTCTGGCAATGTTGTAAAAAACGCTCGCCCGCACTGGTCAGCTTTAAGGATCGGGTGCTGCGGATGATCAGCGGTGTCTCCACATACAGCTCCAGCCGCTTTAACGAAGCCGACGCAGCGGCCGGCGTCAGGTCAAATTGCCGTGCCGCGGCGCTGATACTGCCGGTGGCGACAATCTGGCGGAATAATTTTAGGTCTTGCAGCTGCAGCATTTTCAAATTTCATTTGATAAAGAATGTGTTTTTAGATGGTTTTTCTTAAGGTGTCAATCCGGCACACTAGCTTTCGTTCAGCCGACATTATTTTTTACGGAGTTTTGTATGACACCATTAACAGCACCATCAGCAACCCCATCATCCGCCGCCACAGCTTTTTTAAGCGACAGCCAACGGCCAACGCTGATGAAAGCGATTGGCTATACCAAATCACTGCCAATTGAGCACGCACTAGCGCTACAAGATTTACAGCTCCCCCTGCCAGTGCTCAAACCCCATGATTTATTAGTGAAAGTCAGTGCCATATCTGTGAATCCGGTCGACTATAAAATTCGCTTAAACCGCCCGTCGCCATCCGAACAACCTGAAATTTTAGGTTGGGACGCAGTCGGCACTGTGGTCGCCACCGGCGATGCGGTAACACTTTTTCAGCCCGGGGCGCAGGTGTTTTATGCCGGCGCTTTAGACCGACCTGGTGCCAATAGTGAATACCACGCGGTTGATGAGCGACTGGTTGGCCGCAAACCAAGCAGCATCAGTGATATTGAAGCCGCCGCCTTACCCCTGACCGCCATTACTGCTTGGGAATTGTTATTCGACCGTCTGCAGTTGGACCAACAATCCCGCCATGCATCGACCACCGCAGCGTCGCAAAAAGTGTTGTTGGTTAGCGGCGCCGCCGGTGGTGTTGGTTCAATTTTGGTACAGCTGGCCAAACTACGTACCGACGCTATCGTCATTGGCACTGCGTCCCGACCAGAAAGTCAGGCCTGGGTAAAAGCACTGGGTGCCGATCACGTCATTAATCACCAGCTGCCGTTAGCCGCCGAGTTGGCAAGAATTGGCGTGGCGCAGGTGACTCATATCGCCAGCCTCGCCGATACCGCCGCCTATTATGAGCAATTTATTGCAGCACTGGCGCCTCAAGGCAAATTGGCATTAATTGACGATCCGACAACTGCGCTCGATATTCGCCCGCTGAAGCTAAAAAGCCTAAGTTTGCACTGGGAGCTGATGTTTACCCGCTCGTTATTTCAAACGCCGGATCAACAGCAACAACATCTGTTATTGAACGAAGTTGCGGCATTGGTCGATGCCGGCCAATTAAAAACTACCGTCGGCCAACAACTGGGGACCATCAATGCCAGCAACCTGCGCCGGGCGCATCAATTACTGGAACAAGGCAAGGTGATTGGCAAGCTAGTGCTGCAAGGGTTTTCTGACTAGCAGCCGCGTCAGAAAGCTTGCGCTTGACACCCTTGTTTAAACTCAGTACAAAGCGCTGTTCACAGCGCTTTGAGATCAGATGATGGCCCCAACCAACCCTACCCAACCTGTGGTCGAACATCGCCAAACGCTGACGCCATGGCCGACCAAAACCGATTGGGTGGAACAGATCATGCCGGATTTTTATCAGCAGGGTCTGGCAATTTTACCGCAAGCCATTCCGGCATCGTTGTGCCAAGCACTGCTAAATGAAGTGCAACAGCGCAGCGATTTAACCGCCGCCGGCATTGGCCGCGCCGGACAATTACAGCAAAACACCGACATCCGACGTGACCAGACGGTGTGGCTCGACGGCACAACCGTGGCGCAACAGCAGTACCTAGCGTTGATGCTGCAACTGCAACAACAAATGAACCGCCAATGTTTTCTCGGCCTCACCCATCACGAAAGCCATTTCGCTCGTTATCAGCCTGGTGATTTTTACCAAACCCACCTTGATGCCTTTCGCGGCCGATCTAACCGCGTGCTGACCACAGTGCTGTATTTAAACGACGTAGCCAGCGGCGGCGAACTGGTGATTTACCACGAAGACGAAACCGAGCTTAGGCGAGTGCTACCGCAAGCCGGTTTACTGGTGACGTTTGAAAGTGAACGTTTTCCGCACCAAGTGCTGCCCGCCGAATGTGAGCGTTTTAGTATTGCCGGCTGGTTTCGAAAGGATTAGGGATTGGGGTTGCGTGGGCGGTTTTTACTATGCGGACAAATTGTCACGTAGGGGTGATAAGCGCAGCGCCAACGACCATTTGGCCACAATTGCACAGCCAATTAACGCAGGATACGTACCTTGTCTTTCTGCCATTTCAGCAAGACATGCTGACGGAACCAAGCAGGTTTTACCTGATTGTATTCCTTGTCTTTGATGTCAAGAAAGCCATTGGGATTCACTTCTGCAAAGGGTACTAGCAGGTCGGTATTGTCAAAAAAATAGACTCGGTGGCAATTCGTTGCCATTTCAAAAAGTTGCTTCAGGCTATTGGTGTAACGGCTTCTGATTTTTTCGATCGGCACCGGATGCCCACCCAGCTTAACGCGTTCATCCACACGGTCCACGTTAATGTCAGCATCGGTAATGCAAACGTAATAGAGATAACACTGGAATCCAAGCTGATTGGCTTTTTTAATGTATTCAAGATGACTCGGATGACTCATCACCGACTCGTAGCTATGCGATACGCCCATATGCAACCATTGTTCGCGTTGCCCGGTAGCGATCGTTTGCGCAAGTTGAGAGCGTTTTTGCGGATCAGGTTCATAGTCACGCAGCGTCAGCTCAACTTCGTCCGGGTTAACATACTGCCCAAGCGGCACATCATATTTATGCCGTAGTTCGTTGGTCAATGTTGTTTTACCTGAACCGTTCGGCCCGGCAATCAGCCTCAGTCGCGGCATAAATCCTGTTCTAGCGTAGGAAAATCGCTGTTATCTGCCAGATGCCGGACAATCTCAGTACTACCATCCGGGTGGCGGCGTTTCATCACGCCCTGTTGCGCGAACGTAAAGCTAACACCATTTTCCAAGGCTCTTTCACGTGCGGCTCTAGATGCCTGTCGACCAACAGTTGTAAGACTGGCAAAATCGATTAACGGGTCTTTACGTTTTGCTTGAGAGACTTTTTTGACGACTTGAGTCATGAACTCCTCCAGTTCCTGCGTGGCTCGTATGAGAGCCAGCGCTGCCTGCATTGTAGACAGTCCCGCCGACGCAAGCAACAACAGAACAAACGGGCGCAAATCTGACGTTTTTCCTTTGCCGCTGGATGGCAATACGCAGAACATGGCCCTCGATTATTGCCACTCCCAAACGGCCTCTCATCGAAATTGAATATGCATTGCAACCGCTTCCCGCCGGTGTATCAGTTCCAAAGCCAGGCAATCGCCATCGTCAGGTATATCGAAGCACACCAATGTTTTCTCGGCCTCACCCACCACGAAAGCTATGTCGCCCGCTATTAACAAGGCGATTTCTATCAAACCCATCTTGACGCCTTTCGCGGCCGATCTAACCGCGTGCTGACCACAGTGCTGTATTTAAACAATGTAGCCAGCGATAACGGTTAACCGCTACCGGCACAGATGGCTGGGCGAGCGAATTTACAACGCTTCTGTGCTGCCATCGTCCGCCAGCCGGAAATACTGGCCGTCACGGATCAGCAGTCCTTCGCTACTACGCGGCGGTATGCTGCCGCGATAATCGCGTGGCTGACGCACATTAATCGCCAACACTTTTCCTTCGAACAGGCGCTGCACCCGGCGCTGCGGCGTATGCCCGACCACCACGGTATTGGCGCCGAATGTTGCGAGGGTTGTTTCAACGTCAGCTTGCGTCAGATTTGCTTCGAAATAGCCGCGATACCAAGCTAGGCCATGTCGGGTCGATAATAAATAGTCTGAATCACCCGCGTCAGGTTTCGGAAAGTAGGCGGTGCGATAATGCGCTCGCACGATATGGTTCAGATCTTCCAGGCTGTAATGTAGTTTCGCCAGCTGCGGATGCAAACCGCCATGCACAAACAGATGACCGTTAATCAGCTCAGCGCTGTTTTTACTGGCAAGCCAGCGGCCCAGCAGGCTGTTATCGCCATATAAATCCAGCTGCTGTTTGCCCAGCACTGAAGCGACAAACTGGTACTTTTTATCCGCCGCCTGAAAATTACCCTGCAGGTTTTTTATCTCATGATTGCCCAGAATGTAATGGACGGTGCCGCCCTGTGCCCGCGCTGATTGTTCCAGCTGATAAATCAGCCACAATACCTGCGTCGTCGAAGGGCCACGGTCCGTCATATCTCCGAGCAGAACTAGATGGCCTTTGCCAAAGGTCCAGTTCAGATTGTGATCCATCACCCGCTGCGCCAGCAGAAAATCCCGTAGCGTTTTAAAAGCACTTTCAATATCCGAAATAGCCAGAATGGGTTCATCGTCCTGATAACGCAGGGCCGGTGAGATAAAACTGCCATCTGGCCGTCGGTCCGGACCGCTGCCGTTGATGGTCAGCCGAAAATGGTTGTCCTCCAACGGAAAATACACCTGAGTTTGCACTGTGGCGCCGATCGGCAGGTTTTGTTGTTCCAGATAAAACCCGGTTTCACCATCGCCGCGAATAAAATTCAGCTGCATCTGGTCGCCGCTCAAAAACACATGCGGGCCTTCTTCACCCACTTTATAAGCACGACGGTCATCGCCATAATCGATATCGACACTAAAAACCACGGCGAGCCCCAGTGCAAGGCACAGCAATAACAAGCCGGTGACAGTGACATGTTTCAGGTTGCTCCAGATCAGTTTCATTCTATAGCCCTTCAATATAGTCCTTCAATATAGCCGTTCGATAGAGCACTTAGAGATAGCACTTAGAGATAGCCCTTCGATATGCTCCTGCAATGAAATTCCGGCTTACATATGCTGTTTCAGCACCCGCAGTACTTTGCGGGTCAATAACGCAACACCAAGTGCCAGCGTAGCGGCAACCGGCACCATCCACCAGCCGAGCAGCTCGCTAGTGCCCACCGGTGGGACATCAACAAAACCAATACTGATACTGTTCCCGTTGGCCGTTGACCAAGCGCCGACCAGATCAGGATGCAGCAGTTTCACCCCAGCCACAAACAACAAGGTCAAGGCGGTGCTTACGCCAAACACCGCCATGGCAAAGTACAGGCTGGTGGTGACGCTTTTTTTCACGCGCTGGATGGCTTTAAAACCCCGAGGTGGCGGTGCGCCTTCTTCAATATGGGCAATATATTGCGCCGCCAGCGCACGCGGCTCGCCAAAACCACGCAAAATGTCTGCGGCGTCGGCCATTGTGCCTGCGGCTTCCTGCTGCTCCATCACATCAAACAAATGGCTTTCAATTTCACGGATCACTTCCTGTGTTTCATGGGGCGCCAGACGCGCCAAATAACGACGTAAATCATTGAGGTAACGATGAATAATGTCGTTTTTATGCATATTTTGTTGGGTCATATCAGACTCCTGTTTTGTGCAGTGGTTGCGGGCCCGGGTTGGCCAGCAGAAATTCAATGTCAATGACCGACTGACGCCAGAGCCGGGTCAGATCCGTCAGTTTTTGCGCGCCAACTGCGGTTAGCTGGTAATACTTGCGCGGCCGGCTATCCCCTTCCTGCACCCACTGCGCGTCGACCAGCTCATCACGTTTCAGCCGGTCTAACAGCGGATATAAAGTGCCTTCCGTGATCGTCGTCGACGGCAGGCTTTGCAGCAGTTTCAGCAATTCCAGCCCATATAAAGTACGCTGCTGCAAGGCTGCCAAAATGGCTAATTCCAGCGTGCCTTTGCGCAACTGCACTTCCCATTTTTCCATCAGAGCTTCAATAGAGTTCATTATTCACCTGTGTCCGAGCGGCCATTGCCATCGATATCTTGCACTACACACATACTTTGCAATACAAACACACCTTGCAATGCAAGCATACATTGCAATACAAGGTATAGTGCCGAGCATAGTTCCAATGACTGAGAAGATCAACCACGATCATGCGTCAGGGCAGAAAAGTTTAGAATGTCGGTGTCGGCGGTACCGGCTGGGATGCCACAGCAGTCAACCAGATTTGCACTTTGCAACATGCTCTAGTCTGGGACAGTCAGCCATCCATCAATACATCAGCAAGTTTGCTTGACACCTTCGAGGACGAATGATTTTCGCAGCAACGGCTAGCCGCCGAATTTGAGCGTTTTAGTATTGCCGGTTGGTTTGAAAAGGATTAACGGTGGAGCAAAAACTACAACCAGTAGCGCATGGGCAGTGATCAGCAGATTGGGGATGACCAAAAATGGTCATCCAACACTGATTTTAACAGGATTTCCATGTCGGCAATCCTAGCGCATTGCACGGCGCAGGGGCCGAAAATAGGAAATGGCGCGGCGGGCGACCTGTTTAATCAAGCGGATACAGCTCAAAATCAACAAACTGCTGCCACTTTTTAAACCATACATAAAACAAAGATTCATCATTTGATTCCATCAGCTGAAAACAAATGTTTTTTTCGGTATTGACCCAAGAGTTTAGATAATAAAGACCCTCAGGAAATTGCCGCCCCTTGGCGTTATAAACCTGATAATTTTCTTCCATGAGGCCCGGTTTAAATTTTTCAACAACCATATACTTTTTCAAAGTGTTTCCTTATTGCAAGCAATGCCCAAAGCAATACCCAACACAGCGGCGCGCCGGGAGGTGGTGACGACTGTTGCTGGCGCTTGTTATATTTTTGCCAGCCATTTAAACATCACCAATGCATCAACGTAACCCAAAACTGGATGCAAAAAAGCTTTGGGCAAACGGCCAACGGTGGCAAAACCGAGCTGAGTCCATAATCGAACTGCGCCCTCGTTGCTAGCCGCGACAAAATTAAACTGCATTGCTTTATAGCCCAGCGCTAAGGCAATTTTTTGTGAATGCTCACACATCAAGGTTGCTAGACCTTTGCCTCGCGCTTTCGCAGACACCATATATCCGCAATTGCTGACATGGCTGCCAGGGCCTGCTTGGTTGGTTTTTAAATAGTAAGTACCGAGTATTTCGTTATTTTCCACGACAACATAAGTTTTTCGAGGTGCATCTAGCCAAATCTTTTTTGCTTGCTCTTTGCTGGTGTCAAGTTCATAAGCGTAGGTTTCACCAGCGGCGACCACCGCATGAAAAATCGGCCAAATACCTTCCCAGTCTTCTGTTGTCGCTTCTCTAATATTCATTGCCCCGACTCCTCAGAAAACATCACGCTGTGCCTCTGTGCGCGTGCATGGGCATGGGCATGGGAGCGTCGCAGTAGCTGCCGGACGCGAATGCCTAACATTGTTCGGTCTCTGCTGCTTCATTAAACAAAATTCGGTTTGAAAACGGATCAGTGACGGTAAAACAACGTGCACCCCAGGCCGCCTGTTCAATGCTGGGTTTATTATATTTGTAGGGTTTAGCCGTGATTTGTGCGTAGATTTCATCAAGCTTACTGACGTTGACAAAAACCTTACTGCCAGGTGTACAGTCACCCGAATGTTCGCTCAAGTGCAACACAAAATTGCCAAGTGAAACTTGCATGTAAATCGGGAAGCCCGCTGCAAAGCGATGCTGCCAATCCAATTCCATGCCAAGGAACTGAAGGTAAAACTCCTTGGCTTTATCTTCATCAAAAATCCGCATAATCGGGATTGTCTGAAACTCCATGTCATCTCCTCCATCTAAATAACAGCATTTTGTCACCAACAAGCAACTCGCGCGCGCTGCCATCTTGCATGCTTCGCGATAAATCAAGCTAACTGGTTTTAGTCATCTATTCAACAACATATCGACATTGGTCGTGCATAGAAGAGCGATAAACAAAACTTTGCAGCCCGCAACATCCAAAAAACGCATAAGGTCGAATTATTCGTCGATGAACCGGCTGCAGCCAGCAATTACTCCGACCAATACCAACTGGTGACGTTGTAACGATACTGCAGCTTGGTGGCGGTGGTCAGCGCATTAACCCAGTGCTCAGCGCCTGCTGAGGCTGGGTCAAACAACACACAACGGTTAAATAGTGGCGCAATATGCACCGGCTGGTTGTCCTTTGCGCTAAACACCAATTCGCCGCCGTTACCATCTTGCCAGTTTTCATTTAGATACAACAACATACAGACTTCCCTGCCCGGTGAGTCATCGGCATGTTGGTTAACAAAATCGTGGTGGCCTAAGCGGAAGTAGTTGGTATTTTGCACCGGCTGCAGCACGTTGCGATCGGTGAGTTGCACCGCAAAAATCCGTGATAACAACGCCATAAATTCATGCCCACGTAAAAATGACAAAAACTCCAGCGCTATATTCGCACTTGAGCTTTCAACAGACGCGGCAGCGGCGTTGTGAGTTACATCGGCAGCATCAGACGTTGGACGCTGCCACATATCTCGCTGCACAAAACGTTGGGCGTTGGCGGTGGTTTGCCATTGTTCGTCATTGACATATAACGCCGCGTAGCTATGTTTTTGCGTCTGCCAGCCTGCTGGTTGCTGTAACACGCGGCTGACAGCTTGTAATGGTGCGTGATTAAATAAGCCATCAATCACCAAATGATTAGGCGTCGCCTGCAATAACCGTTTGCGATAGGCGCGGATTGCGGCATTGATAATTTGCTGTTCATTCAGCCACATGCAAATGACTCACTGGTAAAGTTATGCCTATCGGCAGTCGAAGTTTGAAGATGAGCTGGCTCATGATTGTGATCATAAGCTGGAGCATCAGTCGGAGCATCAGTCGGATCATCCGGTACCTGCGCCGATCTGGCCTGCGGCAGTGACGCCCTTCGCTGGTTTAGTTGCCTTCACCGGCCCGAAACGGCACTGCAGGTAAATCGGCGCTGTTGTACAGATTAGCTTCAGTAAAATCGGCCCAGCCAAAACGCACCGACACCGGTTTTGGCACTGTGTCGCTCCACACCAGAACCTCATTCCCTGCTAGTTTGGCGCTGGCATTGACATATTTTTTGTCGCTACCAGCAATAGCAAAACCACGTAAGGCACCATCTTTGACCTGTAAGCCGCTGCCGATGTGGTCAAATTTTAGCCGCAGTTGTTTGCCTTGCGCTTGCATGGTGCTGAACACCGGGCCTGACGCAATAATGGCTTCATGAAAAACTTGTTGCCGCGCCGCCAGCCACAATCGCTCGGCGACTGGTTTTTTGCGCGCCGGATGAATGTCATTGGCATCGCCCAAATCGGTGGTCACCACCATCGCCGTCGCCGGTAATTGCAACGTCTGAAACTGCGCTTCGCGCAAAGCCGCCCACTGACTGGACGCTGGCTGCGCTTTTGGCTGCAGGTAACTGGCTAGCTGCACATACAAAAACGGCAGCTGTTGTTGCCATTCGGCGCGCCAGCTTTGGATTAAAGTTGTAAATAGCACATGATAATCTGCCGCTTGTTCGACATTACTTTCCCCCTGATACCACAACACCCCTTTAATGCTGTACGGCACCAGCGGCTTGATCATGGCATTGAACAAGCTGCCGGGCCGCCAGTTTTGCCAGCGCACCGATGGCATGGCGGGCTCTGCTTGATTATTCATACGCCAGTTGCCTGCTAAATCATGGGTGGTGGCATCGGTTTTAAGCCACATATTAGCGGCCTCCCCCGCGACCACTTGGTTATCCCAGGCATTGATTAACCGCAGCGCCAGCACATTCTTGCCCGGCTTTAATAACCCTGCTGGCAGCAAAATTTGCTGATGTGATTCAGACCAGCTGCGCTTTTCTGCCACCAGCTGACCATTCACAAACACCCGGCCCATTTCGTGTAAGGTGCCAAAATACAACGTTGCTTGCGTTGGCGCACTACTTAGCAGCACTTCTTTGCGCAGCCACACCACATCGGTTAAGCCGGTTTTTGCCGGTAAGATCACAGTTCGCCATTGGCTGTCGTCGGTGGCAACATCGGCTAAACGCAGCTGCTCACTACCAGCATTGCTGTGTATTAACAGCTGTTTTTGCTGCTCGTGCTGCGTATTGCGCCTAATATCTTCAGCCAGTGCCGAGTGATTGGCAATCACGTCGCTCGCTGCCTGTTGATAGGCTGGCAACGGCAATAACGCTGCTGCCGGAGTCCAAGCTTCTGCCACAGTGCCGCCCCAGGTGGCATCAATAATGCCCACCGCCACGCCTTTTTCTAGATGATTCTGTTTGGCAAAATACCAGCCGATGGCAGAAAAGTCCGGCACGGTTTCACTGGAAGCGACGACCCAATTTGCTGCAGGCATTTGGGTTTGGGGGGTTGCCGCAATCCGGTTTCGTAGGGTAAAAAAGCGAATTTTCGGGTAGGCCGCGTCTTGGGCCTCTTGTTGCCAGTTTTCGGTATGGGCGCTCAGCGGCCATTCCATATTCGACTGCCCAGAAGCCAGCCAGACATCGCCTAACCAAATGTCTTTCACGGTGAGCTGCTGCTGCTCAGCCGTGGTGATCAGAACAAAAGGCCCACCGGCTGGCAGCGCAGGTAAGGTTGCTTGCCAGCGACCATCGTTATTGGCAATGGCGCTGCCTTGCGCGGTTTGGATGTCGGCACCGGCGTTATCCAGCAAACGAACTTTTACGCTGACACCCGGCGTTGCCTGACCCCAAATAGCTAACGGTTGCTCGCGCTGTAACACCATCTGATCGCTAAACAATGGCGCGAGCGTCAAGTCAGCAGCCATGACCGCCGTTGTCGTTACCATCATGCACATCCCCAGTATTTTGCCACACAGTTTCATTTTGCCATCCTGTTTGCTTGCTCGTTTCGGCGCGGCCATTGTGCGTGTCTACTGGTCGCAGTGTTGTTCAGCATATAGGAAATTTTTCTGGTTTATAACGGAAAATGGCTAGAAGTAGCCCGCCATCACAATGAACAGCAGCGCCAGACCAATGAGCAACTCTGCATGCAGACGTATGAACGACAAAATGGTCACCGCTTTTTATCGCGCTCGATCAGCAGACTAAAGCTGCATGGAACATAGCAACGAGAGCATAAAAAATAATTATCAAATATTTATCATCCGCTTAGTCATGAATTGTCGCGTTTTTCGTTTTATCAATAGTCGGCGGTGTTGTTTCTCCCATATTGCTGAGCACGGCACGACAGCCGTTTGCCACCAGCGCCATCAGCGGCGTCGTGTCAACAAACAAGCACACAGAACAATCGCCATGCCAACCCCCGTTTTACGCTGTAGCCATCAGCCTTAGTCGCGAGCTTCGCAGTTTTTCAAACGCTTCAGATAGAATAACAAAGTGGTATACGACAAGATGGTATCTGATAGTCCTGTGGCGCTTTTATTCGCTGTTATCTGAATTTTATTCCATAAATTCAGAGATTTATTATGACGTATCACATCATCACTTCCTGCCAAAACCAACAGACTTTTATCGAACTGCAACATCTGCTGCAAGATTTAAATGTTGCATTAATTCCACTAGCCGAGCACAGGGTGACAACGAAAAAAAAACACCGGATTTGCTGCTCGTCGAAACAGAGGCTGATTTATACCAAATCACTGAGCTGCTCACGGATGAATTTCGCCAGCTCCCCAAGCTAGCTATTTTTCGCCCCGACCAACTGAACCGAAACCAGATTTATCAGGCCGGCTTTCACGACTATTTATTGCACCCTTTGCTAAAACAGGAAGTGCAGTACCGAATCATTAGTTCCATTGAACAATCCTCGGCTGCAAGCTCAGGTGTCACGTCGTACACCCACCCGCATCTCCATGCCGTGACGACCTTTTTGCCTGGCCTTTTTAGGCAAAGTCTTCCAACTAAAATCGACCACCAGCAGCAACTAATCCAAAAAGCGTGCGCCTATATGCACGCTAATTTAGCCAAGCGTTTGACCTTGGCTTTAGTAGCAAAAGAAACCGGCATCAGCCGCACAAAATTGGCAGCACTATTTCAATCAAGGCTGAATACCACGGTATTTGAATGGTTACGCCAACAGCGCATGTTGCAGGCAGAGTCGCTGCTGCTGCAATCCAATTTACAAATTCAGCAAATTGCTTATGCCGTTGGGTACGACAATCCAGCCAACTTCGCCACCTGCTATCGACAGCATTTTCAGCGTTCGCCCAGTGCCAGCCGAAAAAAAGGACGCTAGCAAAAGAATTGGGTACGCCAGCAAAGGCGGGTGGTTCGGAACAAGTCTAGATTAATCAACATGCCAATCTAGGAAGGTGCAAGGAAGATGTCAGATTCAAATGTGAACGCAAAAATCACCGATACGGTTAGCCAAACCAATGCCGGCGTACTGGGGGAAGCACCAGCCCAAGCGATGGGGACTTTGTATCAAGTGGCTTCCCACGCCAATGGTATGGCGATGCAAAACGCCGTCGCCAATCAACACAATTTGAATCAGCTCAATAGCAGCATCGTGGCGCAGGCTATCGCCATTATCAATAGCAAATAAGGATAGAGCACCATGGCAGACAACTCCTTAGCCACTGCAACAGTCACTGCAACCACAGCGCTGACGGCATTTCAGCAAAATGTGGCTTTTATCAATCAGCAAGTATTGCAGCCAGTCAGCAAACCAATGGACGGCGGTTCGAAAATGATAGCCGACCAAGCGGCAGCGTTAATGGTGGAAGACATGCGCTCATTTTTACAAGGTTGTGAACAAATTCTGACCGTTGCAATGGCTAAAGCTGCGGCGCTGGCGACCAATCCAGCTACGGTGTCCGAAGGCACTGTGGCCATTCAATCCGTCACCACTGCGATGGCCGCATTACCGACTTATGCGACCAATATTGCCGGTTCGGCAGGGAGCATTATTTCTGCATTTAGTGCTGTGGGCGCCGCAGCGAAAGCACCCACCTTGTCGGCAGCGACGCCATTTTCTGCCACCGTATCAGCGGCGCAAGCAAGCCCGCCAAATCATACCAGCACCGATAATTATCGCTATCAGTCATCCGAAAAAAACCCGACAACACCAGCGACAGACGAGCAAAAAAGAAAATTTAACTTTTTTAAAAATTGATCAGCTGAGGATAGAACCATGACGCGCAATGGAAGATCAGTGAGCACAGGCTATGCAGAGCAATTTAAACCGGCGCAAATGCTTGGTGCGCAGACGTTAAATGAGTTCGCGAACAACAGCTATTTGCAGGAGCGAAAAGAAGGTTATGACGCGGTGGGCATGCCAATCCTTTATAGCAGTCATAGCCCGACCGAACAGGATCTCAACTCGTTGTACCGACTTGATACACTGCAATCCAACGTGCAACCGGTGATCCGTCCAGTTGAAGTATCGGGCAAAACCGATTTCCAATCCTTTTTGATTGAGTTGCAGGACAGTTGCACCGGGTTAACCTTGGTGATGCTGCAAGAAAGTGACGGGGCGGTATTTTGTAATGTGCGGTTGCTGCCTTTGAGCACGCTGGAGCAATTGCTCAACCCCACCGCGTCAAAATCTGGTTTATTAAAAATAAAGCTGCCGACCAGCAATATTATCAAGCTAAACATCACTCTCAAGGCCTCGAATGTCGGCGAAGTGGTCTATCAAACCTATAAAACTGAAATCACCTTGGATGACCTATCTGAGGATGACCGCTTAAAACTCAAAGCCAGATTAGAGCTCAACGCTGCGAAATCGATTGCGCACTATGTATCGCAAATGCTGACGCCAACGCCGCCAGCACAGACGGGGGCAGATCTGAGTGCGAAATCAAGACAAACACAAGCAGCCCAGACCCAACTCGCTCACCGATTGCAGGTGACGTCGTTCAGCTGTGTGATCACCAGCTGTTTAAAAACTCTGGTCCTTGGCGCGACATTAGTCGCAACAACGGCTGGCGCAGTCCTCTCGGGGATTGGCATTACCACAGCCAGCCCAATGTTTGCGTTAAGTGGCACTGTGTTGTCAGCGTTGGGAGGCATCGGGCGAAATGTCGTCGGACTGTCAACCGTACAGCCGTCAGTCCAACCGATTCTTAATGGCGCTGAAATTCGTTTGACCAATGCCCACAATGGCAACGTGTTAGACGATTACATCATTACGCTGAATTAATAACGCGGAGAGAGCCCATGAACAGTGCCACGACCATTGCTGTAGCAAAAACAACACCCACATCAGTGCCCAAAAAAGGCCGCGGCGCACGGTGTGACGCAAGTAAAAATATCGACACCACCCTTCTTTTGCATGAAGACGATCTCAAGGTAATTTGTGGCCAAGTACTCGGTGCCGTGATGGAAAAAATCATCCCGTTACTTGAGAAAATTGAACAAATCAACAGCAGCAGCCCGGCCGTGGCAAACGTTGTAGAAATGTCGGCGGAGCAAACTGCCGCCAAGCAACTGCAGCAGCAATTGCAAACCATGGCTCACATGAAGCTTAAAAGCCTAGAAGAACGAGTTACACACCGGATCAAGCAAATGCAGGGGAAGTAAATTTCTAGTTGATGGTCGCAGCAATACTTGATCATCACACACCAAATTCTGGGAGGCCGAGTTGGCTCTGCAGCCCTGAATCCACGCTAGTTCAACATTGATAAAAGGAAAAATCTATGAGCACCGTAAGTCCACAAATTACCGACGCAGTCACTCAAGCTAATGTTAAAGTTGTCGCAGAATCGCCGGCAATGGCGATGGGTACACTTTACCAAGCCATGTCGCACTCTACTGGCATGATGTTTGAAAATTCGGTCAATGCGCAAAACCAGCAAAACATTCTGTCGCAGGCAGCCACAACCCAAGGCGTAATGCAGATTTACAGCGTCGATACCATTTCCGACGCCATTGCCATTGCCCGAATGTTACAGGCATCGCAAGGCAACTGAATGCGCTAGCAATACCTTCGCAAAAGCAGCTGACGCCTTGTCAGCAGCTTTTGCTCCTATTTTCATCAGAAAACAGCGCATTTCGTGGTTTGAATACTGTAGTGCACGTCGCTGGCGTCACGTTTACAGCGGTTAATCGACCATGCCAGCCACTTTAATACCGCCACCAAAGGTCAACATGCTCTAGGCACTCCCGTTAGAAACATCAACCCGCTCCCCTCATGGAGCAATTCAACCGAGTGTGACGAACCGCAGCACGAGTGGGTTGGGTTGGGTCAACTTGAGGCTAAACAAATAGCCAACACACTGCTTGATCAGGGTTTGGTTTTCACCGCCATGATCTGTTGTGCTTTTATAGTTTGTTGCATCCAGTTAGACACCAATGCCAGCGCGTCTGGGGCGATGGTGTGCTCAATCAAAAAATATTCATTTGCTTTGCCACTTTGGGCTGTTTGCAACAGATGATTCAGATTCGGCATCTGCACCACCGTTACATTGCGATTGCCCGCTTGAGTCAACGCCTGTTTGATTGCGGCTAGATTCGGTGTCGGTGGCACCTGTAAATCTTTTTCGCCGACAATGGCTAGCACCGGGCATTTTACCTGACGCAGATAAGTGCGTGGATCGAGCGCTAAAAAGTGCCGAAACCACGGGGTCAGCAGCAGTTCCAGCGCCTCGTTGGGAATGCCTTCTCGCGGAACTTCCAGCAGCGACTTGAGTTCAGCGGGCAATGCTTCAGTGGCCGCTGCCATTGCCGCCAGCGCATCGCGATGCCCTAGCGTACTGGCGGCGATAGCAAAAAGTTCACGCTCCTGCTGCTGATTGGCAATAACCAGCCGCTCACTTAACCCATCGGCGCGGCGGGCGGCGGCATCTTGCAGAGTTTTCACTTCAATTCCGACAAGCCCAGGTCCCGCTAACAACGCAATAAACTGAATCGCTTCTGGTGCTTTCGCGGCCACCATGGCGGCAATGATTCCGCCTTCACTATGCCCGGCCAGACCCAGCTGAGCGGCATTGACCTGCGGTTGAGCTTGTAAGAACCGTACAGCCGCCAGCGCATCGTCAGCGTAGTCATCGATTGTCGACAAAGGATGCGCCTCCCCCCCGGTC
>JBBKWN010000200.1:0-8791 GCA_037968955.1 Rheinheimera sp.
TATTGCCTGTCGATGTTCCCGTACCCAAGTGGTCGGCTGCATATGGGCCATGTGCGTAATTACACCATCGGTGACGTGATTAGCCGTTTTCAGCGGATGCAAGGCAAAAACGTGATGCAACCTATGGGTTGGGATGCCTTTGGTCTGCCCGCTGAAAACGCCGCGATTGCCAACAAAACCGCACCTGCCACCTGGACCTATGCCAACATCGATTACATGAAAAACCAGCTCAAGCGCTTAGGTTTTGGTTATGACTGGGATCGCGAACTGGCAACCTGCAAACCAGAATATTACAAGTGGGAGCAGTGGTTTTTCACCAAGCTGTTTGAAAAAGGCTTGGTCTATAAAAAAATGGCCACGGTGAACTGGGATCCAGTCGATCAATGTGTGCTGGCCAATGAACAAGTGATTGACGGTCGCGGCTGGCGCTCTGGCGCCTTGGTTGAACAGCGCGAACTGGCACAGTGGTTTATTAAAATTACCGACTACGCTGAAGAGTTGTTACAAGATTTAGATCAGCTGGACGAATGGCCAGAGCAGGTAAAAACCATGCAACGCAACTGGATTGGCCGCTCAGAAGGGGTAGAAATTACCTTTAGCCTAGCCGGTTCCAGCTATGACTTCAGTGTTTACACCACCCGTCCTGATACTTTATACGGTGTCACTTATGTTGCTATCGCGCCTCAACATCCATTAGCGCAAAAAGCCGCTAAATTGGATGATGCTCTGGCGCAATTTATCGAAGAATGCAAAGGCGGCAAGATGGCCGAAGCCGATATGGCGACGATGGAGAAAAAAGGGGCGCCGACCGGCTTTTTCGCCGTGCATCCATTGACCGGCGAGCAAGTGCCGATTTGGGTTGCCAATTTTGTACTGATGGATTACGGCTCTGGTGCGGTGATGGCGGTGCCGGGTCATGATCAGCGCGATTTTGAATTTGCAACAAAATACGGCATGAAAATCAAACAAGTGGTCGCGCCAGCGCAAGGTTCAAACGCCGCTTGTGATTTAACCAAAGCCGCTTTTACTGAAAAAGGTGTGTTGGTTAACTCGGCAGAATTTGATGGACTAGATTTTGCTGCAGGCTTCAAAGGCATTGCCGATCGGCTTGCCAGCAAAGGTGTTGGTCAAGTTAAAGTCAATTATCGCCTGCGCGATTGGGGCGTTTCTCGTCAGCGTTATTGGGGTTCACCAATCCCGATGTTAACGCTAGAAGATGGTACCCAAGTACCGGTACCAGAAGAAATGCTACCGGTGCGTTTACCAGAAGATGTGGTGATGGACGGCGTCACGTCACCCATTAAAGCCGATCCGAACTGGGCGAAAACCAGTTATATGGGCAAAACGGCATTTCATGAAACCGATACTTTTGATACCTTCATGGAATCCAGCTGGTATTACGCTCGCTACTGCAGCCCACAACATGACACCGGCATGCTTGACCCCGCCAAAGCGAATTATTGGCTACCTGTGGATCAGTATGTTGGTGGCATTGAACACGCCATTTTGCACTTATTGTACTCGCGCTTTTTCCACAAGTTGCTACGTGACGTGGGTTTAGTGCAATGTGATGAGCCGTTTAAACGACTGTTATGCCAAGGTATGGTGTTAGCCGAAACTTTCTATCGTGACAACGAAGGCGGCAGTAAAACTTGGTATTCGCCACAAGATGTTACGGTCGAGCGTGACGATAAAGGTCGCATTACGCAGGCGGTATTGAACGCTGACGGCCTGCCGGTGATTTCATCGGGCATGAGTAAAATGTCAAAATCAAAAAATAACGGCGTCGACCCACAAACGGTGATCGATTTATACGGTGCTGACACCGTACGGTTATTTATGATGTTTACTGCGCCGCCAGAGCAAACTTTGGAATGGCAAGATTCGGCCGTTGAAGGTGCGAACCGCTTCCTACGCCGGGTATGGACGCTGGTTAATGACTTCAAACTGCACACGTCAGTGCCAGCCTTGGACATCGCCAACTTAGCGGCCGATCAGAAAACGCTGCGCCGCGAAATTCATAAAACGATTGCCAAAGTTACCGATGATGTAGGTCGTCGTTATACCTTCAATACCGCAGTGGCAGCGGTGATGGAATTAATGAACAAGTTACAAAAAGCCGCCACTGAATCGCCGCAGGATATCGCCGTGTTATCTGAAGGTATCCATGCCGTGGTCGCATTACTGAACCCAATTACCCCACATTTGTCACAGCATCTGTGGCGTGAATTAGGTCACAGCTCAGAACTGGAACAAACAGCATGGCCGGTGGTTGATCAGTCAGCATTGGTTGAAGATGAAAAACTGGTAGTGGTGCAAATCAACGGTAAAGTGCGCAGCAAAGTTACGGTTGCGATTGATGCCACTGAAGAGCAAGTGTTGGCATTAGCCAAAGCTGAAGACAACGTGCAAAAATACTTAGAAGGCGTCACGGTGCGTAAAGTCATTTATGTACCAGGTAAGCTGTTAAGTCTGGTGGTGGGCTAACATGACAAAATTGCCGGTATTGATGCGTCAAGTGCTGTGGTTTTCATTGCTGCTGAGCAGCCTGCTTATCAGCAGTTGCGGCTTTCAGTTGCGTGGCCAATTGCCACTGGCGAAGTATCCGGCAATTTATCTGCAAGGCGACCAACATTCGCAATTGTTGACTGAACTGAGCACGCAGTTACGCCGCAACAACGTACAATTGCCGGAACAAAGTAGTCTGCAGATCCCTCAGATTAAACTTGACCAAGACAGTTTGCAGCGCCGCACTTTATCGTTATTCCCTAACGGTCAAGTCGCTGAATATGAGCTTATTTACACCGTCAATTACCAGCTGCAATTACCAAATCAGGATCCGGTGCCGTTTCAGATTGAGCTGTTTCGCGATTATCAGGACGATCCTAATCGAGCATTAGCCAAAGCCCGCGAGCTCGATTTATTGCTGGCAGAGCTACGTGGGCAGGCTGTGGGACGGATTATTCGCCAGCTCGGCCGGCTTTAAGCCATGCTCAAGCTTTACAGCAATCAACTGGCCGCCCAGCTTAAAAAAAGTTTAGCGCCGGTTTATCTGGTGTTTGGCGAGGAGCCGCTGCAAAAAATGGAAGCGCTGGATGAAATCCGCCTTGCCGCCAAAAAACACGGTTTTGACGATCGACAAAGTTTTATTGTTGAAGCGCAATTTGAATGGGCTGATTTTGTCAACGAGCTCAACAGCATGTCGCTATTTGCGCAGAAGCAGTTACTCGAACTTGATTTAGGTACTACCAAACTCACCCCGACTGCCATTGAACAACTGAAACAACTGCCCGCCTTATTGCATGCCGACGTCATTCTGGTCGTGCATGCCGCCAAATCTGCCACCGAATTTACCAAACAAAGCTGGTTTAAAAATCTGTCTGAACAAGGCGTGCAGGTACAGTTTTATCCGTTAGATGACAGCCAGTTTATGCGCTGGCTCAAAGAGCGCGCCGCACAACTAGGTTTGCGATTACAAACTGACGCCCTGCAGTTGCTGCAGCATCATGCTGCCGGTAATTTATTAGCCGCTCGGCAAGAACTCGAAAAGCTAGCATTAACCCACTATGGGCAGTGGTTAGATGCGGCATTTTTGCAGCAGTATTTGGCCGACCAATCTCACTTTACCGTTTTTCAACTGATTGATTCGGTGTTGGCGGGTATCGGCGAAGAAGCCTTACATCGACTAGATCGCTTACTGCAACAAGATACCGAAGCGGTCATTATTGGCTGGCAACTGCAAAAAGAAGCACTGACGTTGTTACAATTACAGGCCGCTGAACAACAAGGTTTGGCGCTGACTGATTTATACAAAAAATTTAGTATCTGGCCAAAACGTCAGCCGCTTTATCAATTGGCGTTATTACGTCTTTCCAGCAACTGGCTGCATCATTTAGTGCAAGAACTAGCATGTTTTGACCGCGGTTATAAGTCAGGTCAGCTGGCGCACCCGGAAGTCGCGTTAGCTCATTTGGTAACGCTATTTATTAAACCGGTGCCGAAATTATTTTCTCTGCAACATCAACTAGCAACCTAAGGCACACTCACAATGGCTCTGCGTGGACTTTACGGTGGCACTTTTGATCCTATCCATCAAGGGCATTTGCAGCTCGCGCTCTTTGTCCAGCGCTATTGCCAACTCGACCAGCTCGAACTTATTCCCTGCCATTTACCACCGCATCGTGCACATCCTGGGGTGAGTAGCGAACAGCGAGCCGAAATGGTCCGATTGGCGATAGCGCCCTACCCGCAACTGGCGCTGAATTTGCTTGAGTTAAATAAACACTCGCCCTCTTACACGGTGGAGACTCTCGAACAGTTGCATACCCAACATCCGACCGACACCTTATTATTTATGATTGGCATGGATTCGCTGCTGCAATTTCATACATGGCATCGGTGGCGAGATATTTTAAAACTGTGTCATCTGTTGGTCTGCCAACGGCCCGGATATCATCCCAACAACGCGAGCACGCACAAACTGCTGACCAACCATCAACTGCCCAATGTCGAAGCTTTACAGCAAAAAACTGCCGGTGGCATCTTACTTTTACCCAATCCAGAGTTTGATGTATCAGCCACTGCGATCCGCGCGTCATTGCAACAATCCACGACCTCGCCAAATGCTGCGCTACAAATTGACAGTGTCAGCGCTTATATCCGAGTACATCAGTTGTATCAGGTATAACTTCAAGGCAAAAGCTGTTAAAATGCCCCGTTTTTAGCGCACAGCCAATGGGGTAACCAGTGCAAACTCAAGAATTAATCGCCTTTGTCGTTGATAAGATTGACGATATGAAAGCAAAAGACGTTGTTCAGTTAAACGTATCAGGTAAATCAACCGAAACCGAATGTCTGGTGGTTTGCACCGGTACCTCTAATCGCCATACCCGTTCCGTGGCAGCCTACCTGGTCGTTGAAGCCAAAAAAGCCGGTTTACATATTCTCGGTGTTGAAGGTGAAAAGACCGGCGAATGGGTGCTGGTTGACCTCGGTGAAGTCGTAGTTCACGTCATGCTTGATGAAAGCCGCAGCTTTTATCAGCTGGAAAAACTCTGGGCTGCTTAAGCATTATGAAGTTGTTGTTGATTGCGGTCGGCCAGAAAATGCCAGCTTGGGTCGCCACCGCCTATGAAGAATATGCGCGGCGGTTCCCACGTGATTTACCGTTGGAATTGATTGAAGTTCCTGCTGGTAAACGGGGTAAAAATGCCGATATCAAACGCATTCTCGACCTCGAAGGCGAAAAAATGCTCGCCGCGGTACCCAAAGGCAGCCGCATCGTGACATTGGAAGTGGAAGGCGGCAATTGGAACAGTCCACAACTGGCCCAAAAACTGGAACAATGGCAAATGGATGGGCGTGACGTTTGTTTGCTGGTCGGCGGACCGGAAGGTCTGGCGCCCGCTTGCATCGCCGCCAGTGAAGCCAAATGGTCGTTATCGGCACTGACCATGCCACATCCTTTAGTCAGAGTGGTACTGGCAGAAAGCTTGTATCGCGCCTGGAGCATCAGTACTAACCATCCTTACCATCGCGAGTAACCATGCGTACACCCCGGATTGCCATCGCTGATCATGCTGCCGAAGCCTTATTGTTTAACCGGCGCATCGTATTTTCAGTGATAGTGGTCATCGTGTTTTTTTGTGTATTGCTAATCAATTTGTATCAGTTGCAAGTGGTGCGTTATGAAGAATATTCGACCCGCGCCGATGGTAACCGCATCAAGCTCGTGCCGTTATCGCCCAACCGTGGCATGATTTTCGACCGCAATGGCCTATTATTGGCAGAAAATAGCCCGGTGCACTCATTGGAACTGGTGCCGGAGCAAGTCGCTGATCTCGCCGTCACAGTTGCCGCATTAAGCCAATTAATTAGTATCGACGACGACACCCAGCAGCATTTTTTTAAAGAAGTAAAACAACAACGCCGCTTTAAAAGTATTTCCCTAAAAGAACACCTGACGGAGCAAGAGGTTGCCATTCTGGCGGTGCACTTACATCAGTTTCCCGGTGTGACCCTCGAAGCTCGCCTAACCCGCAATTACCCCTATGGTGACTTGCTGACCCATGCGCTTGGTTATATCGGCAAAATCAACGAAAAAGAATATCAGGCGTTGGACGCAGCTCAAGTCAGTGCGAATTATGCCGCCAGTCGCGACATTGGCAAAACCGGCATTGAAAAATTTTACGAGAGTCAGTTACATGGCACCGTGGGTTATCAAGAGGTCGAAGTCAATAGCCGCGGCCGCGTGATCCGAACTTTGCGCGAACAACCCGCAATCTCGGGTGATGATTTATATTTATCACTTGATTTGGGCCTGCAACTGAAAGCCCAGGAAGCACTTGGCGACAACCGCGGATCGGTCGTGATGCTCGACCCCAGAGATGGCGCGGTGTTGGCTTTTTATTCCAACCCAAGCTACAACCCAAACTTATTCGTCCATGGTATCAGCAGTAAAAATTATAATTTGTTGTTGAACTCGCCCGATAGACCGCTAGTAAACCGGATCACCCAAGGCTTGTTTCCACCGGCCTCTACCGTGAAACCGTTGCTGGCGGTACTGGGTCTTGAAAACGGCACTATCACCGAGCATACCCGAGTGCCTGATCCTGGTTTTTATCGTTTACCGAATGTCACCCGACCATGGCGAGACCACTTAAAATGGGGCCACGGTTATGTCGATATTTACACCGGTATTATCAAAAGTTGTGATACGTATTTTTATGATTTAGCTTACAAACTCGGTATCGACAAAATTTCCGACTTTATGACCAGTGCCGGATTTGGCCGTCCAAGCGGTATTGACGTGCATGAAGAAAACGAAGGCAATATGCCGACCCGCGCTTGGAAAAGAGCACGGCATAAACAAAACTGGGGCCCAGGCGACACCATTAATATCGGGATTGGCCAGGGGTATTGGCAAGCGACACCACTGCAGATGGCTCTGACAACAGCAACACTGGTCAATAGTGGCGCTCGTGTCACCCCGCGCTTGGCAAGAAATTTTCATAATCAACAACAGGATCAATCTTTATTGGTGCCGTTGGAACAAGCCATCAATGTGGTCAATCCAAACAATTGGGCGATTTCACGCGAGGCGATGTACCGCACCGCCCATCAGGAAGGTGGCACTGCCCGTGGCGCGTTTTTAGGGGCTACTTATACCATTGGTGGTAAAACAGGCACCCAACAAGTGATCAATATTGCCGCCGGACAGAAATACAACGCCAATGCCATTAACGCCAGACATCGAGACAACGCCATGTTTATCGGCTACGCACCCCACGATAAGCCAGAAGTGACGATTGCCGTGGTGGTTGAAAATGCCGGTGGCGGTGGCAGCAATGCGGCGCCGGTGGCACGTCAAATGCTGGATTATTATTTTTCGCCACAATTTAATAACCCCAAATTACCCACTTTTGCTGACATTGCCATTATGCAGCAACAAAGATATGACGCGATGATCGTGCGTGAGCAAGCCTACGCTGAAGAAGCCGCGCAAGAAAAAGCCGCTCGCGAAAAACGCAAAGCGTTAGAAAAATCACAAAAAAGCATCCCACGGGCACCAGACGACGGTATTGAAGCTGACCAAATAATACCAAATACAGAAACATCTACCCCGACTCCGGCGACCAACGCCCAAGCAACGGCGCTCCCCGTAAACGCTGCGGCGATAGAGGAAACACCAATCGATGACTAGTCAGGAACATCAATCCATCTGGCAACGCTGGCACATTGACTTACCGTTATTCGCTGGGCTGTTAGTGTTAATCGTGGTTGGCTTACTGACCTTATACAGCGCCGATGGTCAGGATTTGGAGCTGATTAAAGGCCAGGCACTCAAACTAGTTTTCGCCACCGTGGTTATGATCGTGTTGGCACAAATCCATCCGCAAACCTACCGCTATTGGGCGATGCCCTTGTTTTTGGTTGGGCTGATATTGTTAATTTGTGTCCTGCTATTCGGTTATACCGCCAAAGGCGCCACGCGTTGGATCGATCTTGGTTTTACCAAATTCCAGCCATCCGAAATTATGAAACTGGCGGTGCCAATGGCAGTTGCCTGGTATATGGCCAAGCACTCCATTCCACCACGTCATCGTGATGTGCTGGTCGGATTTATCATCTGTCTGACACCGACCTTATTAATTGCGAAACAACCAGATTTGGGAACATCGATTCTGATTGCGATGTCGGGGGTATTTGTATTGTTTTTAAGTGGCATGAGCTGGCGAATTATTGGCCTGATTGGCGTGCTTATCGCCAGCTTTTTACCGGTGTTATGGAATTTTTTAATGCACGACTATCAGCGCCGCCGTGTGTTGACCTTGCTCGATGCTGAGCGCGATCCACTAGGTGCCGGCTACCATATTATTCAATCAAAAATCGCCATCGGTTCCGGTGGTTTTGAAGGCAAAGGCTGGATGCATGGCACCCAATCACAACTCGAGTTTTTACCCGAACGCCATACGGACTTTATTTTTGCGGTATTCGCCGAAGAAATGGGCCTGATGGGTGTCGCCTGCTTACTGGTGCTGTATTTATACATTATCAGCCGGGGTTTAGTCATCGCCAGCCAGGCACAGGATAATTTCAGCCGATTTCTCGCTGGCAGCATTACCCTGACATTTTTTGTCTACGTCTTTGTTAATATTGGGATGGTATCTGGTATCCTGCCGGTGGTTGGTGTTCCGCTGCCGCTAATCAGCTTTGGTGGAACTTCTTTGGTGACTTTGCTGGCCGGCTTTGGCATTCTGATGTCGATCAGCACTCACAAACGGATGTTAGC